>DAOSDD010000016.1:0-33987 GCA_035362115.1 Clostridiales bacterium
CATTTTAGATTGCAAGCCTGATTTATTATTTATTATTACTTCTGCCATCGTCATATTTGTTTACCCTCCTAATATACCAACTTATTATAAATATATATATTCATATTATATCAAAGAAAATAATAAAAGTGGTATATTTATTTATTCAGCGTGGGAAATCATTACAATTCCTCATAAATACTTCAGTTTCTATTTTCCAAAACTTTCACTGTCAGTGCTTTCGGGCTTATATTAATCTTTAACATTATAGGGTAACTTCTGTTGTTTTTAAACTTAAAATCTATTGACCCATAGGATACTGCAGCATCTTCTCCCGGGGTAACATATGTTACTTCAGAAGAATGAGTATGTCTTTCCGTTATTTCAAGGCCGCATTCTTCTACCGCATTATAAATAGTTGTAGAAAGCTGGCAAACCCCTCCACCTATACCATCTTCCTTTTTAGGTCCTTCTTCTGTCTTAATTATTATTGGAGCATATTCATATCCTTTTTCCTCCGTTCTGTTTCCTACTACTCTGTTGAAAGAAAACTCTTCTCCTTGAGCCAGAACTAAATTGTTTATTTTATCTGCCGCCAACCAAATATTCTTCATTCTTGAATCGGTGTTATCAACAATTGGAGTGGTGTATTCCGCTATTTTAACTATATTTTTCTCAATGGAATTTTTTGTGGTTTCTGGAATTGACTCGTAAACCTTCAATTTAACTTCCTCATTTTCATGGGCATTCAATGCATCTTGAAGTGTTTCTTCTATGTTAACTTTCAATCCGGACATTTCAGGAACAATATTCCATGTAGCATTATCTATGGCTGCATTCTCTGGACTTTTTTCCACCTTTAACGCCTTTTCATTTATAATTCTCAGAGCTTCTGATCTTGTCAGCCCTCCTATATTTTCGCCCTGCAAATAAACATTCTCTTTAACTCTGGGTTCACTATGGTCAATCTGCTCTATGTCCTTATTCTTACCTGAAAACTTTTCCCTACATGACACAGTACCTGCTAAGATTGATGCAAACAAAATTATATATATTACCAATAACCATTTTTTCTTCATAATTCTGGATTTCATTGCTTTATCGTCCATACAAAACACACCTCCGTGTGCTTAGTATGGATGATAAAGCATCAATTATTCCTGTGGATACTTGTTGTAACGCATCATTATAAAAATTTTCGGTTGTAGAAAAATTTCCCGGCATTCGCCTCGTTATAGTTTATTTCTCCACATTATAATAGCATCCTCACCATTATCAGCATAATATCCTTTTCTACATCCTTCTATTTCAAATCCGTACTTAAAGTACAATGTTTGTGCTGCCGCGTTGCTTTTTCTCACCTCAAGGGTAAGTCTTGTGATCCCTTCACTTATGGCAACATTAATTAAGCCTTCTAAAAGCATGCTTCCTATTCCAGCTTGTCTATACTCAGGATGAACAGCAATATTGGTAATATGTCCCTCATCAAATATTTTCCACATACCAGCATATCCAACTACTTTTCCATCAATCATAGCTGAAATATATATGGAAAACTTGTTGCTGCTCAGTTCCTGTATGAAAGCATTTCTTGACCAGGGAATTGTAAAACACAGCTTTTCTATCAATATTATATCATCAATATGCTTAATGTCTGTCCTGACAATGCTTACATTTTCTATGTTCTTCAAGTTCTATCACCTTTGTTCAAACAATCTTTCAGCTTGAGACTTTCTAAGATAAAAAGGAACCATGGTCAACCAACTCTCTAAATTGTTTTCATTAGTTTTATCTGTATTTATCTCATTTTCAAATCCTTTTCCATCAACTTGCATATGTATGGCAATTTCTGCTACTGCAGATGCTCTTTGCAATAAAAGGTTATTTGGAGGGAAAATACATCTATTACCCAATTCTGCTAAAAGTGTATCCTTGTATACATTAACTCCATCTCCAACAAAAAATGCTTCTCTATTTTTTGCCTTAACTGTATCTATTAATTCACCTATAGTTATTCCCACATACTCACTTAGTCTTTCCTGCTTTTTACCCTTCCACTCATATAAGGAAGTATATACTTGATTATTTCTTGCATCTATTATGGGACATATAAGGGAATCACAAAAAGGTATGTTAAAAGCAAGGGTATCAAGGGTTGGAACTCCTATTGCCTGTTTTTGCAAAGCGTAAGCCATAGCTTTGATAGTAGTAACACCAATTCTTAAACCTGTGAAAGAACCTGGACCTATTGAAACTGCAAAGGCATCTATTTCTTCAGGAGTCAATTCTAAATTTTTTAATATCTCATTAATCATTGGTACAAGTTTTTGAGAATGTGTTTTTTTATGATTTAATGTATATTCACCTAATAGTGTAGAATCCTCCATAACAGCCACAGAAGCTACAGCAGAAGAAGTGTCTGCCGCCAATATTTTCATCCCATTACTACCTCTTTTCCCTTAATTTTCATTATGCCTATATACTTTTCTTCGGCCTTTTTGTATTTTTCCCCTCTAAACTCCATATATATTATTCTATTATTATACATAGAATAATTTTGTCCACTTTGATTCTGTGGAGTATTAGAAAAACATTTATCAATATTCACCCATATTACTTCCTCAGGAAGTATTTCTCTTATTAAATCAGCCCACTCTATTAAAATTATACCATCACCATATAAGTACTCATTAATTCCTATATCATACAGCTCTTCTGTATCTGCAATCCTGTAGACATCGAAGTGGTACACAGGAATTTCACCTTCATACTCGTTAATCAATGTAAAGGTAGGACTTGTAACATAATCATCTACTCCAAGTCCAGATGCTATTCCCTTTACAAGAACTGTCTTTCCTGCGCCAAGATCACCGGTAAGACATATTATATCGCCTTTTACCAATACTTTTCCAAGATAAAAACCTGCTTCTTCGGTCTCTTTATCCGACACTGTGCTTATCCTTAACAAATTTTCACTCCTTATCAATTCTCCCAACTTAAAATCTACCTTTACCCTCTAACCTCTTCCCCCCCCAACTACCCACTACCCGCTACCCACTACCCAACTCTAACCTCTAACCTCTAACCTTTTAGGCGCCTGCTCGGAAAGTCCTGGCTATAAAAGCGGACGCCTAACTTCTCACCTTACATATACCTTTTCACCATTAATAATAGTAAAATCAACCCGTGATTTTATATCAAAAGGATGTCCATCAAAAATAACAATATCTGCATCTTTACCCGCTTCAATACTTCCAACCCTGCTGTCAATACCTGTTATCTGAGCGGCATTTATTGTTATTGCTTTTAAAGCTTCTTCTTCATCCATGCCTTCCCTTACAGCCATAGCTGCACAAAGCCAGAGATTCTGTATCGGAATAACAGGATGGTCTGTCATAATAGCTACCTTTACGCCTGTTCTAGAAAGTATTCCCGGTGTTTTTACGCTTAAGTTTCTAAGTTCAATTTTCGACCGGTCTGTAAGGAACGGTCCCACTATAGCCGATATACCCTCTTCTCTCAAAATATCCTTAATAAGATGCCCTTCAGTACAGTGATCTATTGTTATATTTACATCAAATTCTTTTGCTATCCTGATTGCGGTAAGAATATCATCCGCTCTGTGTGCATGAGCTTTCAAAGGTATTTCCTTGTTTAGGACTTTTACAAGAATGTCCATTTTCATATCGAATTTAATTTTATCTTTTCCTTTATTTTTATCTACATCTTTATCTGTATCTGTATCTTTATCTGCAGCTTTAGTTTTTTCGTTCTTTTTCTCCTCTTCCAGGGCTTCTTTGTATTCCACAGCTTTTTTCAAATTCTCTCTAAGTATTGCAGCAGTAGCCATACGAGTAGTAGGCATTTGATTTCTGTCTTTATATACACTTTTAGGATTTTCACCAAAAGCAATTTTCACCGCTATAGGTTCTTTTACAATCATATCCTCTACTCTTTTGCCGTATGTTTTAAGGGCTGCGAACTGCCCTCCGAACACGTTGGCACTGCCAGGACCTGTAACAACAGTTGTAACACCGCCTTCTCTTGCTTCCACAAACGATCTGTCCATATAGTAAACACCATCTATAGCACGTAATTGCGGTGTTACAGGATCTGTAGCTTCATTTCCATCAGACCCCTCAAATCCTACGGAGTCTTCCCACATACCTACATGGCAGTGAGCGTCAATAAATCCCGGCAGGACATACTTGCCGGAAGCATCTATAACACTATCTGAACCATCATCAGTGCTACCCGATTTGCCACAATTACTACCATTATTACCTCTATTATCATTATTAAAATACTTGCTTTCCAAATATCCAGCGTCTTTACCTACTTCTACTATCTTTCCATTTTCAATAATAATATATCCATTTTCGTAATTAATGCCTGACATAGTCAGGATTTTCCCATTTTTTATCAGCAACATAATGCCACCTCACATTTTTGTACTTATTATATAATATTCATTTTAATAGACAAAGCAACGACTTTCAAGAGTAATCACGAAAACCGGGTGCATTTTCTATATTTGAGGGAAAATATGGCAAGAAACGATTTCCATGTATAATATTCATTTCAGCAACGGATTGTAGCGTTTAAGTATACAGAAAAATTCCGGTATGCAATAATTAGTTACCGGAATTTTTGATTTGATATGTCGCCTATTTCAAATTGTGCTGTAGCATTGCGGCTAAATCACTCGTTGATCTCATTCCCCGAAAGAGTGCCGTTATTTGTAAATTTCCCGGTTTCTTCCGCAAAAATATGGCTGTTGTTAATTACAACTGCACCAATGTTATTGTTAAAAACTCCATTTTCAACATGAAGAAAGAACCCATCTACAATAACTATAGCGTCATTGTTAAAAGTACCATCGATCACAGCAACCATACCACCGTGAGTGTTGACAAGTCCAGCCTTTAGAAAAACGGAACCTTTATTGGTGAAAGTGCCGTCGAATAGACGGAGTTGTCCACCTACGGGCCCGTGGTCGTCTGTATCTTCAAGCAGGGATGCATGCAGATTTACCACACCATTGTTTATAATCTTTCCGCCGTTCTGAACGGACATTACGGAATAGTTTATAAAATCCTTGGTAATAGAATCGGCACCCATCACATTGATAGTACCATTGTTTGTAAGGGTACCCTCGATATACAAATCGTTTCCGCGATTGACTGTTACCGTGACTCGTGCGGGTATGGTAAGTTCATCAGTAACAACTACAGGTTTCCCTATGGAATCAATGGATATAACCTTCACAGTTTTGTCCGATAGAGCTGCCTTAAGCGCCTCAGCAGAGGAAATGGAAACATGTTCGGGCTTTTGCTCGTTTACCAGCTTGATTGCACGTGTATAACCGTCCCCTGTGAATATACCTTCCGATAGTAATTTCTTCGCAAGCCTCTGGGTACCGCCCTTCAGATCTGCTTCCAATGCAGCCCATGAAACAAGTACCACATCTGCACGTAAAAAATTTCCTGTATCCACACCATCAGGAAGAATTCCAACTGCTGCTGCAAGCTTATCCGGTGCATTCCAGGTAAAATCACCAGCTGTATCATTATAATTCAGTGCACGGAGCACAAAGGTCAGATACATATCCGAATCTGCATTACCTGTGCCGAATTTATTATTGGAAACACCCTTGGTAAGTCCCTTTGCGTAGCCATAACCAATATATTTATCAGCCCATGATTCTGCATCTATAAACGGGTGCGGCCAGTTGCCATTCAGAGCTTCTGATTCTTTTCCAAGTAACCGAATCAGCATTACCAGTGCTTCCGTGCGGGTAGGTGCCCTATTCAGATCAAAGTTGGTTTCAGACACGCCTTTAAATAATCCAAGCTGTTTAAGCGCTGCTGCTTTCGTCTCTGCCTCATCTAAATTTGACGCATTTGCCGGCATAAGTATTGTAAGGCTCAAGGCCAGCATCATAATAAAAGTAATAATGCTTTTTACTGTTTTCTTCATATTTCGGTCTCCTTTTTTTAAATTTACTTTATACTGCTTATAAATTGTCAATCTACTATTGACATCACGCCATCATCATTTTACAAAATAGAAAAAGAAAAAAGGTGAGCTGCCAGCCCACCTTTCGAGAAAATTAGATTTTTTTATTCTTTTGTCGCCTCGTACACTCTGTCTGCGTTTGCAAGAAGGATTGCAACTTCACCTTTGGTAATATCTTCAGGACGTCCTACTCCTGTGAGTATTCCTGTTTCTTCAGCAAAAGCAACCGCCACGCGAACACCTGGATAATAACCATTGTCATCTTTCAGACTTGAATAATCCAAAATCTTGTCTACCCAATATATTTTTACAGCAACATAGACCATGACATCACGGGCAACATATTGTTCATCCCCTATTCCCCAAGGAAGAAAGTTTTTTTCGCTCTCATGAGGTGCACCTTCCTCCGGCATGGCGTGAACATAATCGCTGTCGTATCCATATATATCTGTTAATATAGTTTTTACAAAGCCAATATCTGCATACGCCTCAGTATCAGCAAACAGATCTGTATCATATTTATCACTCATATAAGAAACGGCATCGGCAACTCTTTCCCTGTCTGTCAAAACAGCAGGGATCGTTCCCTCAGCAAATGGGTTATGGGTCGCATACTGATACCACTTGATGCTGCCCAACACACACAGCGCAATTGCCGCAACAGAGCAAACGGCTATGAGTGTTTTCCGTATTCTCTGTGATTTTGGATCTGCCGCAAGCAAAGCCTTTTTCACTGCTGCAGCATTGTTAAAGCGCTCTTTTGGAGCAAATGCGGTACACTTTTTTACAATACCTTCCAGCGGCTTATACAAATGGACATCTGGATTTTCTTTTTCGTTTTCTGTGAGCATAAACCGAAGCAAAACGCCAAAGGAATAAATGTCGGTGCGGCAATCCGTTTGTGAAAAGCCATATTGCTCCGGCGACGCATACTCCTTCGTGCCGAAAAACTGAGTATCGGTTTCCGCTTCACTGTTATAAACTCTGGAAATGTCAAAGTCAATGAGAACAATCTGTCCATCATCCTTAATAATTATATTCTGTGGCTTGATATCCCTATGGATAACGGGCTTTTCCTGTCCATGGAGGTAGATGAGAATGTTGCAAAGTTGAAGGCAGATATTGATGATGTTTTTATTGTCAGGATTATTTTCCATTATATATTGGTTGAGGGGTTTACCCTCGATATATTCGCGCACTATGCAGACCATCGTGTCATTTTGAAATTCATCTGTAAATGCAGGCAAACCTATATGATGCAGAGACTTTAAGATACTGCCCTCATGCACGAAAGAGTAGAGTTTTTTATCATAACATTTCGCTACAAAAAGATGTTCGCTGTCTTTTGGTTTTACTAAAAAAGTCTCTGTACCGTGGCTATTGGCAAGGCACTCCAACTGATGGTATTTTGCCAAAAACCCTGCAGGATATGCCGAATTATCAAAGTTGTTCAGAATATCGTTAACAACTATTTTCATATCATTCATTTTACTTCGCCGCCTCCAATCAAAGGTAATTCCATTTCGTGTAAAACTCTTTGTGTTTCCACAATAGTAAAGTGGTTATGCAGGCAGTAGATGATTGCCACATCACGTTTTACACGTGGATACAAGGCACTCATTCTGGCATGTTTTAAAAGTTCCTGTGCTGTTTCCACACCAGCGTCGAATCCAAAGGCCAATTGTAGAACTGTATCCCGTGATGGCTTCCTTGTCCCTCTGAAAAGTTGATGCCCAAATGAGCGTTCAATATTTGCTCGCTTTATAATATGCTCCGGCACTTCGCCTTGTTTTTCACACAGTTCCGTTATGTATTCACTGAAAGACTGTAACTGCATTTCTCCTGCATTCTTTTTCATGAATTGTTCTAAACTTGATGTTTTGAATAAGCGTCTAAATAATGTACTTGTTCTGATTTGATCTGTCCTTTCATCCATATTGCTCACTTCTTTCTTTGATACTGACCCTTCTGCGCCATCTTTAACCAGCATAAATGTCATTTGTTGTGCCTCCGCATTGTATCCTTAAATCATTAGATAAAAAACCGCCAAGGGTTGATCCCCCCCTGACGGTTTCTGTTTTTAACAAGCAAGATTTGTAATTCTTAACAAACTTGCTTGGTAATTGATAATAATTATCCCTTTGATAACCGGTGTTCTTTGATTAAATAGTACCATATTTTGCTTATATATGCAAGAGAAAACTTCAATCTTTTTCAAAAACTTTTTCTGGATTCTTTGACATTCGCTTTGGTTTTTTCTTGTTATAGATTGGCAGCGATAGATCAGGAAAAAGAGCATCTCATTTCATACTTGGTATATCCGCCTTGGCGGATTTCTCCACCAGATAGTCTATTTGCCGAAAGCCAAGCCACTTGGCTTTTTTGGTGTATGACTGAACTCTTTTCTTAATATAACAGTCCCTTCCTGCTGAAAATCTAAATATTCCTCGGAAATCTTAACATCATCCGGCAATCCCGCTAAAAACCGTACAAAAAACAAAATTGACTTTTGTACCATTGTTGCTCATTTGCCTTCAACCTTGACATTAAATGTATCAACTTTTATTCCGTTATATAGAACCTCAACCGCCTTTACCCCTTTAGTTGTAAATGCCCGGCCCGGCGTAAGCTCCACTGTACCCGAGGTAAAAAATTTGAGCTTTGAGTTGTTGATAACGGTTCGAGCACCGGTATCGTCTTGCCAATGCACAATAAGTCCCATTGTATTAAAGCCCTCGCCCACCTTGTACGTTCGTTTGTCAGGATACTGGATAAAATAGGCCTTAACAGGAATGGCAGGCGGTGCAGGTTTTACTCGGGGTGTGGTCGGAAGTCCCTTGCCTTGTCTCGCCAACCTTGAGGCATTGATATAGCCCACATTGCCATCCCGAACTATAAGAGTAAGGTCTTCTCCGACGCCTGATTCGTTGCCGTATATTCCTCTGTCATTTATCGTTACTTTCTCCGCTCTTGGAAATACAATCTTTCCATCCGGTCCATAGTTATTGCCATATGTATCGACGAACAAACCGCGTCCCATTGAGCGCATAACTAAAAATGCCGGAGTTAATTGCTTCCCTGTGACCACATCAAAGAGAGCGTTTTGACTGTTGGCGATATTTTTTGCAACAGTGCCCCCGATAATTCCGGTGCCAACCCCGATTTTCCATCGATTGCGATCGGAGTCAACATCCTTCCAAGGTTCACCGAATCTTACTTTAGATACATCTATATTTCTTAACCCGTAGGGATTAACAGTAAACGAAGATGACACGTCTTTATTGTTAAAGTCCACAACGACTAAGGGAAAGTCGCCTTCTTTGATCTTTTCGTGACCGCATTTTGTGGTTACAGCTACATTTTTTTCAGATGAAATCTGCATAGAGGCGAGGTTAAGTACCCAAGCGCCCTCAGACCCCGCAATACCGCCGTGATATTGTGCGGGTATAATAACACCTTTAGCCCCGACTATGCCGTCTGCAATGTGTTTGTCCAAAATTATATTTTGTTTCCAGTCGGAAACCATCCACACCTTTTTTGTCAAGACTTGCTCATAAACCATATATGCTCCCGATTGCGGGTAGTTACCCAGCAATAAATTCGTTACATATGGGTAGGATTGGGACAACGCTTCTTTTCCATTTTTGTCAACCATCTGAAAGTACGTTAAGTGATAGCTCACATCTTTTTGCCATGGCAGTCCATTTTCGTCGTGAAAGGTAAATGATAAAGTTTCTGTTTTCGCAGTGGGAACCAGTGCGTATCCGCCATTGAAATCAAACTTCGCGGCAATACGGATATCACTTACATATTTGTAACCACCGCCGTCGCCACCAAAGAAGGAGCTGTTGCTGAAAATCATTGGACTGCCACTGGCAGTGGCGCTAATTATATCAGGGAGAACATATTTATTGGGTGCGACGATTTCTTTGCCCTGCTCTAAGCTCCAGTAGCCAAGGTAGTATCTCTTCGGATAACCAAGAGTGTCTTTGTCCGCTGAACCTGCAATAAGACGGCTGATGCCCTCCACCGGCAGACCCACCGCATCATATTTACAGGGAATGACTTCCTTGCCTTTGCTGTCAAGGAGACCCATCTTCCCGCCACGGGTTACCTGGACATATCCGTCAACGAGTATACTTTCAGCTGGTTTATGATCATTAGGAAATGTTCTTAAAATTTCGCCGGAGCGTTTATCATAAATGTACTCTGCCTCTATATTGTCGTAGATAGGCTGGGCCGCCCACGCGCCATTAGCATCAACCAGACCGTACTTGATATTGGTCAGGCTTCCATCAGCCGCCAAGTCGCCCACAGGCACTCTGCGAAGCCCTGAGTCAAAGAATGCCGCAAGGGTCTTCTTGTACTCCGAAGTAGTGCCAATCCATGTCACATCTTCTTCATTATAGTTCTTAATCCCCGGAGCATTCCCTGTGTAGACAGCACCCGGCTCAATGACAGCCTGACCTGCTTTACTGTCCCAATAAACATTGAACTTAGATGCAGTGCTACCCATCTTTTGTGCGAACTCGCGTAGCTGAAGGTAGTTGGTATCTCCGCCAATCAGCCGGGCGTCCGCAAAGGTAAAGATTTCACCATTCATCTTGAACTTTGTGTCGCTTTGTCGAAGGTTTGTTGTGTTTTGAAGCTTAACTTCTGTAACCGTGCCACTGTAAGGCTTTCCAGGCTCAATCACGGCATACTGGCCGTCCCATCCCACGTCGAACTGTGCGGTAGTCCCGTTAAGCATCGCCGCGATGGCGCGAAGCTGCAAATAATTGGTGCCACTTATGGTGTATGCCGCTGTGACGGATACGGGCTGACCATTAATCACAAAATTCGTCTTGCTTGGCGTGGCAGTAATCGTACTGTCCGCTATCGCCGTCGTTGGTAGCAAAGTCAGCATCATGCACAGGATAAGTAGAACGCTTATAAATCGCTTTTTCATAGACCCGTCCCTCCCATATGGATTTTTGCTTTCATCATATCAGAAACTTCCTGAAAAAAAGCCGTCCGCTGCATGAAACATCGTTTTTTCGACATGAATCATAGTCTCGGAAATTCAGTTTTTATGGTAAACTTAGCTTGGAGAAAGGAAAGCGGTTTGATGAGTTTTATTAGGATCGTAAGCATAAAAAAATCCCACAAACATGCGTGTTTGTGGGATTTTGTTTTTCTGAAATCCTATCTCTTTGAGAACTGTGGTGCCTTTCTTGCTTTCTTGAGACCATATTTCTTTCTTTCCTTCATTCTGGGGTCTCTTGTCAAAAAACCGGCTTTTTTAAGTACAGTTCTAAATTCTTCATCAGCTTCGAGTAATGCTCTCGATATGCCATGTCTTATTGCTCCTGCCTGTCCTGTAAAACCACCCCCGCTAACCTTGCACAGTATATCAAACTTTCCGATAGTATCTGTCAATACTAAAGGCTGTTTTACTATAACTTTTAAAGTTTCAAGTCCAAAAAATTCATCCAGGCTTCTTTCATTAATTAATATCCTGCCATCTCCAGGAACAAGTCTTACTCTTGCGATAGATTTTTTTCTTCTACCAGTGCCACAATATTGTACATTGTCCATATAATTCCTACGCCTCCCTTCTTATTAAATACTTAATACAAGATTCTCAGGTTTCTGGGCCTGGTGGTTATGTTCACTACCCCTGTAAACCTTAAGCTTCCTGGACATTGCTCTACCTAGACTGTTTTTCGGCAACATACCTTTAACAGCAACTTCTATTGCTTTTTCAGGATTTGACTCTATCAAATTCCTGTATAATGTTTCCTTCATTCCCCCTGGAAATCCGGAATGACGTCTGTAGTACTTCTGGTCAAGCTTTTTACCTGTCAAGACAACCTTGTCGGCATTAATAATTATTACATAATCGCCTACATCTACATGTGGTGTATATTCCGGCTTGTTTTTGCCTCTGAGAATTTTTGCCACTTCACTTGCCAGTCTGCCTAATGGCTTGCCTTCTGCGTCTACAACATACCAACTTCTTTTTACCTCTGCGGGCTTAGCCATGTATGTTTTCATTCAACAATAAACCTCCTTAAACTTCTTTTCTCCCATAATAAATTTATATTTGAATTAGCTTTCATATCAACATTAAAGCACTATAACATTGTAATACAGGTATGTGCTGCATGTCAAGTACAAATTGCTGATAATTTAATTTATCTCTTATTTACTTCATATTATAACAATTGCATCCTGTTTTCTTTCTAATAATCGTCCGCTATTTCACTTTTTCAACCTTCTATAGGGGAAATTAACTTCTAACCTCCCACTTTTAGCCTATAACCTTTAGGAGCCTGCTCGAAAAGTCTAAGCTATTAAAGTTGACTCCTAGTAATACACTTCCACCAAATACAATCCGCAGGCAGGTACGGTTCTTCCTGCATTTACCCTGTTGCAGCTTTCAATGATATTTTTAATATCTCCAGATTTTAGTTTGCCAATACCCACCTCAATTAATGTACCAACAATAATTCTAACCATATTATAAAGAAAACCATCACCTGTTATTTCTATCTGAATAAGCCCGTTCTCTTTCTGCATATGGGACAATCCGCTTGTAGTTATTGGAGACTGCCCCCCTGCAGTTATTGTGGACTGCTTCTCTATGAATATTGGGGACTGTTCATCTACGGTTAAAATTGGTGACTGTCTCCTTACGTTTATTTCCTTAATTGTCCTGACAGTAGTTTTTACATTGCTGCCCTTGGCCATAAAGCCGACAAAATCATGAGTACCCAGGAAAAAGCAAGAAGCTTCTTTCATGGCTTCAATATTGAGATTATAGAACACATGATATGTACGGTTTCTAAGTAATGCAGAGGGATGAGGGGAATTATAGAGTAAATACCTATACTTTTTTCCCTTTGCAGAAAATCGAGCATGAAAATCGGATCCAACTTCTACAGATTCTCTAATAACTATATCACATGGCAATTTGCTACTTAATGCAAAAGAAAACTTATCTGCCGGAATGCTTGATTGTGTATAAAAATTTGCTACCTGCCCATATGCATGAACACCGGAATCAGTTCTACCGGAGCCGATAACATCTACTTTTTCCCCTGTTAGCAAATAAATAGCCTCTCTTACCATATCTTCAACAGTATTTCCATTTTTCTGACTCTGCCAGCCATTGTAATTTGTACCGTCATATTCGATTGTTAGCTTTATGTTACGCACTAGAACCACCGTATTTCATCTTTACTTACCAAGCATCGCAGCGCCTATAATTCCTGCATCATTACCCATCACTGCAACTTTTAATTGAGTTTGCGGTACATCTCTGGCATAAACGCCCTCAGCTATATGCTCTCTTAGAGGCTTAAGCAGGAATTCACCTTCTTTGCACACTCCTCCGCCTATAACAAGGATCTCTGGAGTAAAAATATTTATAAGGTCTATTATACCTTCAGCTACATATCTTATGTAGCGGTCAACAACTTCAACCCCTGTTTTATCGCCCTGCCTTGCAGCATCAAATGCAGTTTTGGCATTTACTTTGCTTAAATCTCCATCTACCAGTTTGTTTATTAAAGAATCAGGATTTTCTCTTGCAGCGTCCTGGGTTCGTTCAATTAATGCAGTTGCAGATCCATAGGCTTCCCAACATCCTTTTCTACCGCAAGTACATTCTTTTCCTTCTGAAATTATGACTATGTGCCCAACCTCGGCAGCAGCTCCATTAAATCCTGGATATACTTTACCACTAATTACAAGTCCCCCGCCTATACCTGTTCCAAGTGTTACTGTAATAGAGTTCTCTACACCTTTTGCCGCACCTGCAACGCTTTCGGCCAGTGCGGCACAATTAGCATCATTATCAATAAAAACAGGTAAGTTAACATGTTTTTGCATTTCTGCTCTCATGGGGACATTTCTGAATTTAAGGTTATTAGCATACACCAAAATACCGTTTTTATTATCAGGGGTACCAGGCGCACCTATTCCAATGCTTTTAACTTCCTTGATATCAATCCCTGCATCCTTTATCAGCTTCAATGAAAGCATTGCCATGTCCCTGATAATTTCAGGATATTCACGCTCTCTTAATGTAGGAACACTATCTTTAAGAACTATTATGCCCTCTTCATTTACTAATCCAGCAGCTATATTAGTTCCCCCCAGGTCAATACCAATATAATACATAATCTACACTCCTCCCATATTATTTCATATATTGTAAATACAACAATCCTAATGCCACTACCATCATTACTGCCATTATTTTATAATCTATAGAAGTAATTTTCAATTGTTTCATCCTTGTTCTTCCTTCACTTCCCCTATAGCATCTTGCTTCCATTGCCATAGCCATTTCATCGGCACGCCGGAAAGCACTAATAAAAAGAGGCACCAGGATGGGCACGAAGCTTTTAGCCCTCTGAAAAATATTACCCGTGTCAAAATCAGCACCTCTTGAACTTTGTGCCTTCATTATCTTGTCGGTTTCTTCCATCAAAGTGGGGATAAACCTCAGTGAAATTGTCATCATCATAGCAATTTCGTGTACAGGTATTCCTATAAACTTAAATGGACTCATAAGACTTTCAATTGCATCAGTAAGTAATATAGGAGTAGTTGTAAGTGTAAGCAGTGATGTTGTGATGACAAGCAATGAAAGCCTTAACGCCAGCTTTATGGATAAATCAATTCCTTCGTAGGTTATTTTTATAAAACCATATTCAAAAACAGTTCGTCCTCCTACTGTAAAAATATTAACTGCCATAGTAAATATAACTATTAGAGCTATAGGTTTTAAACCTTTTAATGTGTACTTGATTGGAATATCAGAAACTGTTACTACAAACGCAGTAAATAGATATAGTATTAAAAATCCCATATAGTTATTAACTATAAATATCAAGATCATATATATTATGGAAAGAACCATTTTAACTCTTGGATCAGCCCTATGTATGGGTGAATTGCCAGGAATATATTGTCCGAGCGTAATATCTCTAATCATGATTATCACCTAAATCAACCTTGTTAGCCCTAATTTTTCTCAATATTTCTTTTCGGGCTTCTTCTACAGTAAATATATTGTCTTCAATATCAGGGTATACTTTCCTTAGTTTCTTCATCAGGTAAGTAATTTGTGGTGCTGAAAGCCCTATACTTTCAAGCCTTTCTACATTATTATATATTTCTTTTATACTCCCGTCCATCTCAATTCTGCCATTATTCATTACTATTACTCTTTGCACTATTTTGGCTATTTCTTCCATGTTATGGGATACAAGTATTACTGTTATACCGGAATCATCATAAAGCTCTCGGATAAATTTAAATATTTCATTTCTTCCTTTTGGGTCAAGCCCTGCTGCTGGTTCATCCAGTACAAGTATGGAAGGCTCCATTACTAAAACACCTGCTATTGCAATTCTGCGTTTCTGTCCCCCCGAAAGCTCAAAAGGTGATTTTTCAAGTATGTCTTCTTGAAGTCCAACTACTTCTAATACTTCTCTGACTTTTCTATCAATCCTGGCTGGGTCTACACCTGATTGTTTCAAGCCAAAGGCAATATCTTTATATACTGTTTCTTCAAACAATTGATGTTCAGGATATTGGAAAACTACTCCAACCTGTTTTCTAAGTTCCCTAAGTGCTTTCCCTGATGTATCAATACCATTTACTATTACCCTGCCTGCTGTAGGTTTAAGTATACCATTTAGGTGCTGTATCAGAGTTGATTTTCCAGAGCCTGTATGACCAATTATACCTATAAATTCGCCCTGATCAATTTTAAGATTTATATCTTCCAGTGCTTCTCTGGAAAAGGGGCTGCCTTTCATATAAATATATGATAATCCTTCTATAATAATTGACATTACGGCTAGACCTCCGTTATAACGACTCATTTTTATTAATCTTTCTTACAAGTATATCAAAAGCTTCATCTACTGTAAGAACACCTTTTGGCAGTTTACAGCCTTCCTTTTCAAGTTCATAAAACAATTCCGTAACCTGTGGAACATCAAGCCCCAGATTTTTAACCATGTCCACATTTGAAAACACTTCTCCGGGTGTTCCATCAACCCTGACAGTCCCTTCGTTTATAACTACAACCCTGTCAGCCATACATGCTTCATCCATATTATGAGTAATGTGGACTATGGTAATATCTTCTTCTTTATTCAACTTTCTCAAAACGTTCATTACCTCTTTGCGTCCAACAGGATCAAGCATTGAAGTAGCTTCATCAAGGACTATACACTCTGGTTTCATTGCAAGAATACCAGCTATAGCCACTCTCTGTTTTTGCCCTCCTGAAAGCATATGGGGAGCATTATTGTTGTAATCTGTCAAGCCTACAACATTTAGGGCCTTTTCTACTCTCTTTACAATCTCCCCCGGTGGAACCCCCAAATTCTCAGGTCCAAATGCAACATCTTCTTCTACGATAGTACCAATTATTTGATTATCAGGATTTTGAAAAACCATTCCTACTATACGTCTTATCTCCCAAGTATTGTTTTGTTCTCTTGTATCAATCCCTTTTACTAATATTGCACCTTCCGAGGGCATTATTAAAACGTTCATAAGTTTTGCCAAAGTGGACTTGCCTGAACCATTTCTACCCAATATTACTACAAAACTTCCCTTTTCAATATTTATACTAATATTTGATAATGCTTCAACCCCATTATCAGTTGCATCCGTTTTGTAAATATGGCTTATGTTTTTTATTTCAATAAAATTATTATTCATCGTAAATTCCCGCCAAAGTAGTAATATATTTTTTGAAACATACAAAATAAGGGACAAGGCATACTTCCTTATACCTAATCCCTTACCCCCACCTTCCAAGTGTTACTTCAATCTGCTCTCTAAAACGGTGTGTCCCATTAGCTTATACCAATTCAAGAATAACTCTTTCTGCAGCGTCTCCTCTTCTTGGCCCAAGCTTATAAATTCTTGTATATCCGCCATTGCGATCTTTATATTTTGGAGCAATTTCATCAAATAACTTATCTACGACATTTATTTGTTTTCCATTCTCGTCCTTTACTCTATTGACCCATTTTATAATTTGCCTTCTGGCATGCAGTCTTGAGGGATTATCAACAGTTATCATATCTGTTTTCTCTGCTCTTTCTACAACTTCATATTTTCTGTTGTTTTTAGATGTAACAGATTTTGTTATTTTCTTACCTGTACTATCCACTTTTGCTGCACTAATCTTTATTTGTTTTGATGAGAATTTATCGGCTTCTCTTATTGCAAGAGCGATTAAACTCTCTGTAATATTTTTTACCTCTCTAGCCCTTGCTTCTGTCGTTTCAATTCTACCATTTGTCAGTAGAGCTGTAACCAGACCTCTCAATATTGCTACTCTTTGGTCAGTAGGGCGTCCCAACTTTCTCTGCTGCGGCATAATCATCAACCTCCCCTGCTTTAATCTTCACTTTTTGCTAAAGAAAGCCCCAATCCACTTAATTTCTGAAGTACTTCTTCAAGGGATTTCCTTCCAAGGTTTCTAACCTTCATCATGTCATCTTCAGTCTTGCTTATAAGGTCTTCAACCGTATTAATACCTGCTCTCTTTAAGCAGTTATAGGACCTTACAGACAAGTCAAGTTCCTCGATAGTCATCTCCAGTACTTTTTCCTTCTTGGTCTCTTCCTTTTCAACCATTATTTCTGTATGTTTTGCCTGCTCTGATAAATCGATAAAAAGGTTCAAATGCTCACTTAATATTTTTGCTCCAAAACTTATTGCTTCATCAGGCTCTATTGTTCCATTTGTCCATACTTCAAATACTAATTTATCATAGTCTGTATCCTGTCCAACACGTGTATTTTCAACCAAATAGTTAACTTTCTTTACAGGTGTGTATATAGAATCAACAGGTATAATACCAATAGGCTGACCTGATAGTTTGTTTTTGTCCGCAGATACGTATCCACGACCTCTATTTAAGACCATTTCCATGTAAAATCTGCTCTCGCCATTTAAAGTTGCAATATGCAGATCAGGGTTGGTTACCTCAACATCAGCATCCGCTTTAATATCTGCCGCTGTAATAGGTCCTTCTCCTTCTGCATCAATATAAACTACTTTTGGGCCTTCACTATGAAGCTTTACAGCTAATTCCTTTATATTCAGAATTATTTCTGTAATATCTTCTACTACACCGGGAATGTAAGAGAATTCATGTAACACTCCGTCTATTTTTATTGATGTTACTGCAACTCCAGGCATCGAAGAAAGCAACACACGCCTGAGAGAATTTCCCAGTGTTATTCCATATCCTCTTTCAAGAGGTTCAATTATAAATCTGCCATATAAATTATCTTCACTAAGCTCAGCACATTCAATTCTTGGTTTCTCTATTTCGAGCACTTAAAACCCTCCCTTATTGCACTTTTATTAATGAGGGCAACTAATTTGTAAATACTTTCTGCTACTTGATCTCTGCTAAAGATACCTCTCATTTTTAATACTATACCTCGGTCATTATAACAATTATTATATGCTCAATACTCATATTATTACTTGGAATACAATTCAACAATAAGGTATTCCTTAACAGGCAGGTCGATCTCTTCTCTGGAGGGAAGTGTTACTACTTTTCCGCTCAAGTTATCGAGATCAAGCTCTAACCAGCCTGGTATAATCTTACCAGATGTATTCTCAACAATACTCTTTATTTTTTCCGAGTTTTTGCTCTTTTCAGCTACCGCTACAACATCACCGGGATTTAAAAGGTATGACGGTATATTTACTTTTTTACCATTTACTGTAAAATGGTTGTGTTTTACCAATTGTCTTGCCTCAGGTCTTGAATTAGCAAATCCCAGCCTGTAAACTACATTGTCCATGCGGCTTTCCAATAATTTTAAAAGATTTTCACCGGTAACACCTTTCATATTTGTTGCCATATCAAAGTATTTCCTAAACTGTTTTTCAAGTACTCCATAAAATCTACGAGCTTTTTGTTTTTCTCTTAATTGCATACCGTATTCAGAAAGTTTTCTTCTCTGCTGTCCGTGCTGTCCGGGGGCATAACCTCTCCTCCCAACTGAACACTTATCAGTATAACATCTTTCACCTTTCAGAAAAAGCTTTTCTCCTTCTCTACGGCACAATTTACAAGATGGGCCTGTATATCTTGCCATCTGAATTAGCACCTCCAATAAATATCTGTTTCATTTTAATTTGATACACTTGCATTTGTTATAATACTATTAAACTCTTCTTCTCTTGGGTGGTCTGCATCCGTTGTGAGGAATTGGTGTTACATCTTTTATCAGATTTACTTCAAGACCTGCAGCTTGCAAAGCTCTTATTGCTGCTTCTCTCCCGGACCCCGGCCCTTTTACATAAACTTCTACAGTCTTCATTCCATGTTCCATAGCTGCTTTTGCAGCTGTTTCGGCTGCCATCTGGGCTGCAAATGGAGTGCTTTTTTTAGAACCTCTAAAGCCTAACCCACCTGAACTTGCCCATGATACCGCATTTCCTGCAGTATCAGTTATTGTAACAATTGTATTGTTAAACGTTGATCTTATATGTGCAGCTCCACGCTCTATATTTTTTCTTTCTCTTCTTTTTCTTGTAGTCCTCTTTCCAGCAGTTTTAGTTGCCATTTAGCTTCTTACCTCCTTTTCACTACTTTTTCCTCTGGACACCTACAGTTTTGCTGGGACCTTTACGTGTCCTTGCATTAGTTTTTGTCCTCTGCCCTCTAACAGGAAGTCCCTGTCTATGTCTTCTACCCCTGTAACAGCCAATTTCAATAAGCCTTTTAATATTTAGGGAAACCTCTCTTCTTAAATCTCCCTCAACTTTCAGCTCTTTTTCAATTACGTCCCTGAGTCTGCTTATTTCATCATCAGTAAGGTCCTTAACTCTTGTATCGGGATTTACTCCTGTTTTTGTCAATATATTTTTTGAACTGGATCTGCCAATACCGAATATATAAGTCAGTCCTATTTCTACCCTTTTTTCTCTGGGTAAATCAACTCCGGCAATACGCGCCATTGATTTCTACACCTCCATCATTTCAACTGTATACATAATATTAGTTTACCTTTTTATATGAACATAACGGATCATGATTTCTCATGCAGCCGCACCCGCATGTTTTTTCACAAATTTAAGCTAACCCTGCTTTTGCTTATGTTTTGGATTTTCACAAATTACCCTTACACTACCTTTTCTTCTTATTATCTTACATTTTTCACACATGGTTTTTATAGATGGCCTTACTTTCACAGTTATCCCTCCTTAATAGTTATTTTGCTCTCCATACAATTCTCCCACGTGATAGATCATAGGGAGACAGTTCAAGATTCACCTTGTCTCCGGGCAATATACGTATAAAATTCATACGCAATTTCCCGGAAATATGAGCTAATACTTTATGTCCATTCTCAAGTTCAACCGAAAACATAGCATTGGGCAATGCCTCTACTACTTTACCTTCAACTTCAATTACGCCTTCCTTAGACAAAATTTAAACCCTCCTTGTCTTCTCAAGAGTTTCAAGATACTGAACATGAAGTTCAATCTCTTTTCTTATTTCCGCATTTGTCACTCTTGCATTATTTATCAGCTTTTTATTTAAAGAATCAATAACAACCCCACTCGATACAACATGCTTATTTTGTTTCTTCTTAGGTTTTTCAATTTTTCTAAGGCAGCCATCCGAAATTAGTATATATTTTTCATCAACTATCTTAACAACTATAAATTTCCTGTCAGCATCTCTACCTGCTTTAGAATACACCAATTCCCCCAGGGAATAATCCATTGTTTTCACCTCTACTTGCTTGGGGCGAAATTTTATTATTTTCTACCAAGTAAATAAAAATAATTATATACTTTTATTTATTTATGGTCAATATATATGGTTGGTCATTAGTAATTAAAATGCTGTTTTCGTAATGTGCTGACAGACTTCCGTCAGCAGTTACTACAGTCCATCTATTATCTAATATCTTAACCTGGTAACCCCCTTGATTTACCATTGGTTCGATAGCCAGGGTCATTCCCTGCTGTAACCTTGGGCCTCTTTCTCTTGTCCTGTAGTTGGGCACTTGAGGTGCTTCATGCATTTCTCTTCCTATACCATGCCCAACATATTCCCTTACAACTGAATACCCACATCTTTCAACATATTTTTGTATTGCAGCTGAAATATCAACTATACGATTTCTTTCAACTGCATACTTAATACCTTCATAGAAACTTTCCTTAGTTACTTCAATTAGTTTTTTGGCTTCATCGGATACTGTCCCTACTGGGTATGTTCTTGCTGCATCACCATGGTACCCGTTGAAATATACTCCAATATCAATACTAATAATATCTCCATCTTTTAACATTCTTAAACCGGGTATCCCATGAACTACCTCATTATTAACAGAAGCACATATGCTTGCTGGAAAATCCATTGCACCGGGTAAACCTTTATAACCTTTAAAAGAAGGTTGTGCACCTTTTGATTTAATGTAGTCTTCAGCTATTCTATCAATTTCCAAGGTAGTTATTCCAGGAGTTATTGCCTGCCTAATCTTTTCTAAAGCATTTGCAGTAATTTCGCCTGCTTTTTTCATTATATCAATTTCATATTGAGATTTTATTGTTATCATTTATTCTGCACCCAGTGCTTTCAATACTTCTTTAATTGTATCTTCTATCCTATCCTGGCCTGTAGCAGTAACAAGTTTTCCCTGTTTCTCATAATACTGTATTAATGGCTCAGTCTGTTGATGGTAAGTCTTAAGCCTGTTTAAAACAGTTTCTTCATTATCATCAATTCTTTGTACTACTTTTGAATTACAATCATCACAAATTCCCTCTCTGGATGTAGGATTGTATATTATGTGATAACTCTTTCCACATTTCTCACATACCCTTCTTCCAGATAGTCTTTCAACTATTTTTTGTTCTGGTACATATATATTTAGTACATAATTTAGTTTAACACCTAGTTCATTAAGAACCTTATCAAGGAATTCAGCTTGTGGTATAGTCCTGGGAAAGCCATCAAGAATAAAGCCATTAACACAATCATTTTCCATAAGTCTACTCTTTACAATACTTGCAGTGACTTCATCAGGAACAAGCAATCCTTTATCTATATATTCTTTTGCTTTTTTACCTAAATCTGTACCATTTTTTATGTTACATCTAAATATATCTCCAGTAGAGATATGAGGTATATTAAATTTTTCTGATAATACGTCTGCCTGGGTACCTTTACCTGCACCTGGAGCACCTAACAATACGATTCTCATAGCCATATCAGCTCCTATTTTTTAAAAACTAATTTCCAGCTGTGAACCTGGCTTTATTTATTCTTAATGTATCTTATGACATTATCAATTTGCAGTTTCTATATTTTGACTTATAACTGTAAATTTCCCACATCTATCTTACCACTTGCCATTTCTAACTTCCAACCTCTAATCTCTAACACTAACCTCTATCCGCTAACCATTAACCACTATCTACTTCTATTCAAGGAATCCTTTATAGTTTCTCATCAGCATATATGATTCAATTTGTTTAATTGTATCCATTGCAACTCCCACAAGAATCAACATAGCTGTGCCGCTAAACCATATTCCCTGTACTTTAAATATTATTCCCAGCAGATTTGGTAAAAGTGTTATTGCTGCAAGGAACACTCCCCCGAACCATGTTATTCTATTTAATACCTTTGATATATAATCCGCAGTTGGTTTTCCTGGTCTAATACCTGGTATGAACCCACCATTTTTCTTCATATTATTAGCAATTTCAACAGGATTAAACTGAATAATTGTATAGAAAAATGTAAAAAATATTATTAATAAAGCATATAACACTGCATATAAAACACTTTGTTGTGCATTCTTAAGCCATAATGCAAATTTATTTGTTGAATTCGGGGCAATAAGACCTATTATAGTGGAAGGGAATGCCATTATTGACATGGCAAAAATAATTGGTATTACACCTGCCAAGTTTACTTTTATAGGTAAATGGGTGTTTTGTCCCCCATATACTTTTCTTCCTACAACTCTTTTGGCATACTGTATGGGAATTCTTCTTTCAGCTTCCTGTACCCATATAACTGCTGCTATAACTACAACAAAAACAAATAATATTAATATAATAGTAATTATACTAAAAATTCCTGTACCGAAAGCTTTTCCAATATACAGTCTTACAAATGATATAACTGCCTGTGGAGCTCTGGAAACTATACCGGCAAATATTAGTATTGATATTCCATTCCCTATTCCGTATTCAGTTATTTGTTCTCCAAGCCACATCAAGAAAGCTGTGCCTGCTGTAAATGATAGTGTTATTGTTATATAACTTAATACAGGGCTTCCTGGTGTTACAGCACTTCTCATACCAAGGTAAAGAGCTGTTGCCTGGAGGAAACCTAAAATAACTGTTCCATATCTTGTGTATTGGGCAATTATTTTTCTTCCCTCTTCGCCTTCTTTAGCAAGCTTTTCTAATTTAGGTATTGCCACTGTAAGGAGGTTAATAATAATTGAAGCATTAATGTATGGTTGTATGCTCATGGCAAATATCGTTGCATTAGAAAATGCACCACCTGCGATAATATCTAAAAATCCAAAAAGCTGTCCACCTTGACCAATAAGACTTCTGAATTTTTCTGCATTTAGCCATGGCACTGGAATATGTGAACCTACTCTGAATACTACTAGCATTATAATAGTAAACATTAGTTTTTTGCGTAATTCCTTTATATTCCAGGCGTTTTTTAATGTTTGAAGCATTCCTCCCATACTATACCACCTCTACCTTTCCTCCTGCAGCTTCTATCTTCTCAGCTGCTGTCTTAGTAAATCTTGCAGCTTGAACAGTTAACTTTTTAGTTATCTCACCATTACCAAGTATAACAATACCATCGTAAACATTTTTAACAATACCATTTTCAAGTAAAGATTCCCAATTTACCACAGTACCGTCTTCAAAAATGTTCAGATCTGATAATTTAACTTCTGAGTATTGTTTTGCAAATATTTTATTGTTAAAGCCTCTCTTTGGTACTCTTCTGTAAAGAGGCATCTGGCCACCTTCAAAGCCAATTCTTACTCCTCCGCCAGACCTGGCTTTTTGACCCTTATGACCTCTTCCGCCAGTCTTGCCATTACCTGAACCTGGACCTCTGCCTCTTCTATTTGGAAGTTTTTTTGAACCAGGAGCAGGTTTTAATTCATGCAGTTTCACGTCTTATACCTCCTTCAAACTTCTTCCACACTAACAAGATGTTCAACACTTTTTATCATACCTCTTATTTGCGGAGTGTCTTCATGCTCCACACAACTACCTGGCTTTCTTAATCCCAGCGCCTTTATGGTAGCAACTTGATTTGGTTTTATATTACACATACTTCTTTTTAAAGTTATTTTCAATTTTGCCACTAAAACTCCCCCCTAGCCGAGTATTTCTTCCATAGTCTTACCACGGAGTTTTGCAACTTCTTCTACAGTTTTTAATTGAGAAAGACCATTTATAGTTGCCCTTACCATATTTGTTGGATTATTGGAACCAAGAGATTTAGTTCTTATATCCCTAATTCCTGCCAATTCAAGGACAGCTCTTACAGGTCCACCTGCTATAACTCCGGTACCGGTACCTGCAGGTTTTAACAATACTTTACCTGCACCATATTCTCCCATAACTTCATGGGGAATTGTAGTTTCTACTAACGAAACATTTATCAGGTTCTTTTTTGCATCTTCAATTCCTTTTTTTATTGCATCAGGTATTTCTGCCGCTTTTCCTAATCCCGCGCCTACATGTCCATTCTCATCGCCTACTACTACAAGAGCTGTAAAACGAAAATTTCTGCCACCTTTAACAACTTTGGCAACACGGTTTATATTAACAACCTTTTCTTTGAGCTCTTCAAAAATATTTGGATCTATACGCTGCAATTTACTTCCCTCCTTCTAGAATTCCAACCCGGCTTCTCTTGCTGCGTCAGCAAGTTCTTTTACTCTTCCGTGATATATATATCCGCCACGATCAAATACAACTCTTTTAATGCCCTTTTCCAGTGCTCTTTCTCCTATGCACCTGCCTACTTCCTTTGCAGCTTCTTTATTTCCACCGTAGTTGATTTTTCCTTTTATATCCAGAGTAGAAGCAGCTACAAGAGTCATTCCGGTCGTATCATCTATAATCTGTGCATATATATTATTCAGGCTTCTAAAGACATTTAATCTTGGTCTTTCAGTAGTTCCAAAAACTTTATTTCTAATCCTTAAATGCTTTTTTTGCCTATCTTTGTTACTATTAGATTTTTGTATCATTTTCTTTCAACTCCCTTCTGGTAATCTTTCACACTTCTTACTTGGCTCCTGCTTTACCTACTTTTGTCCTTACAACTTCCTTCTCATACTTAATACCTTTTACAGCATTATTTGAGAGATAAGCGGACGGTGCTCTCTTGCTTCTTATTTTAGCTGCACATTCACCGACTGCCTGCTTGTCACATCCCTTTACGATAATTTTATTAGGGGCAGGAACTTCAATAGTAATACCTTCCGGTTCTTCCATTTCTACCGGATGGGAATAACCCAAGTTAATTACCAGTTTCTTTCCCTGCTTCTGGGCTCTATATCCAACTCCGCTGACATCCAATGCCTTTTCAAATCCTTTGGTTACTCCTATAACCATATTGTTTACAAGGCTTCTTGTTAAACCATGTAAAGATTTGTGCAGTTTATCATCTGAAGGTCTCTTTATTGTAATAACATCATTATCTAACTCTATTTTCATATCTTTATGAAATTCTTTTGTCAAAGTGCCTTTTGGCCCTTTTATCGTTACTGTATTGCCGTTAACCGTTACATTAACACCCTTTGGTACTGCTACCGGCATCCTCCCTATTCTTGACATATACTTTCCTCCTGCTCTTAACATTGTGAGTGTTTTTTCCACTCTTTTCAGAAATATTTAATACTTTAATTTACCATATAAATGCCAATACTTCTCCGCCTACACCGTTTTCCCTAGCAACCTTATCAGTCACTACGCCTTTTGATGTTGACATTATAGCTATTCCAAGTCCACCTAAAACTTTCGGTACTTCATCTTTTTCTGCATATACTCTTAATCCGGGTTTACTTATTCTTTTTATACCTGTAATGATACTCTTTTTATTTGCTGAATATTTCAATGTTATTCTGATTATGCCCTGCTTGTTGTCTTCAATGTATTCAATATTTTTTATATAACCTTCATCACGCAATATTTTAGCTATTTCTTTCTTTATATTAGAAGCCGGTATATCAACTATCTCATGTTTTGCTGTACTAGCATTTCTAACTCTGGTTAACATATCGGCGATAGCATCAGTTGTCTGCATATGCCCTACCTCCTTTTTCAAAAAATCTTCTACCAGCTTGCTTTTTTAACACCTGGTATCTGTCCCTTATACGCAAGCTCTCTAAAGCACAATCGACATACTCCATACTTTCTTATATATGCATGTGGTCTTCCGCACAATTTACATCTATTATATGCTCTTGTACTAAACTTGGATTTCCTGCTTTGCTTCAAAATCATTGATTTTTTCGCCACGTATCAATCCCTCCTTGTTAACTATGGCTAAATGGCATCCCTAATAGTTTCAACAGCTCTTTAGCTTCCTCATCGGTCCTTGCTGTAGTTACAAAGGTTATATCCATTCCTCTTATCTTGTCAACCTGATCATATACAATTTCCGGGAAGATTAATTGTTCTTTTATTCCAAGTGAATAATTCCCTCTTCCGTCAAATGAATTTGCAGGTACGCCTCTAAAGTCTCTTACACGAGGTAAAGCAATGTTAAATAATTTATCTGCAAATTCATACATTCTTTTCCCACGTAAAGTTACCTTACATCCGATGTTCATTCCCTCTCTTACTTTAAATGCTGCTACTGATTTCTTTGCTTTAGTAATAACCGGCTTTTGTCCTATTATCGCAGCGAGATCACCTGCTGCTGCATCAATAGCCTTAGGGTTTTCCCTAGCATCACCAACACCCATATTAATTACTATTTTATCTAGTTTTGGCAGCTGCATAGGATTACTATATTTAAATCTAGCCTGTAGGCCAGGAATTACTTCGCTTATATATTTTTCCTTAAGTCTATTCACGTTTTAAACCTCCTTTCAGGCATGCTTTATTTATCATCTTTAGCTTCCTTGATTACATCAATAACTTCACTACATTTTTTGCATACCCTTGCTTTTTGTCCATTTTCCATAACATCTTTTCCTATTTTAGTTGGTTTGTTGCATCTTGGACATATTAGCATTACATTTGAACTACTAATTGTTCCTTCTTTTTCTACAATCCCACCCTGCTGGTACATGCTTCTAGGTTTTTGATGCTTTTTAACAATATTTACACCTTGTACAACAACTCTTTTTTCCTTCGGTAATACTTTAAGAACCTTGCCCTTTTTTCCTCTACCCTTACCGGAAAGGACATATACCATATCTCCAGTTTTAACATGCACTTTATTAGCCAATTCTTTTCGCCTCCCTCTCTATAGAACTTCCGGTGCGAGGGATAATATCTTCATGAAATCTTTATCCCTTAATTCTCTTGCTACTGGTCCAAATATACGTGTACCTTTTGGATTTTTATCATCTCTTATAATAACAGCTGCATTCTCATCGAATTTTATATATGAACCGTCAGATCTTTTCAAACCCTTCTTTGAACGTACTATTACACATTTTACTACTTCACCTTTTTTTACAACTCCGCCTGGTGTTGCATTTTTGACTGAAGCAACTACTATATCTCCTATATTAGCATATTTCCTTTTTGATCCGCCAAGTACTTTTATGCACATCATATCTTTTGCTCCAGTATTATCTGCTGACTTAAGCATTGATTGAGTCTGGATCATTAGAACTCCTCCTTCCCTGAATCTTCCTATGGAACAGCTTAAATTATAACCTTTTAAAAATATTTCCGCATATATTCTCAAAAATTAATTATTTTGCTTTTTCAATTATTTCTACTACACGCCATCTCTTATCTTTGCTCAATGGACGAGTTTCCATAACTCTTACTTTATCGCCCTCTTTACATTCATTATTTTCGTCATGAGCCTTTAATTTATATGTTCTCTTAACTACTTTCTTGTAAAGAGGATGCTTTACACTTGTTTCTATCGCTACTACTACTGTTTTATCCATTTTATCACTTACTATTTTGCCTACACGGGTCTTTCTTCTTCCCCTATCTACCTGCAGTGACACTATATGGTCCCTCCTCTCATGAATTACGTTTGGTTCTCAATTTCAACATTACTACCCTATATTATCGGGAAAACAATTTATTTTGCTGTTTTTACTTCTTTAAGTTCTCTTTCTCTCATTATTGTCTTTACCCTGGCTATAGATTTTTTTACTTCTTTTAACCGCATGGGATTATCCAATTGATTTGTAGCATGCTGAAAACGTAATTTAAACAATTCAGACTTTAATTCCGTAAGCTCCTGATTAAGTTCTTGTTGTGTTTTTTCTCTTATTTCATTAGCTTTCATTTGCTTCACCACCCATTTCCTGACCGCGGACGACGAATTTGCATTTTAAAGGAAGCTTATGAGCAGCAAGTCTTAATGCCTCACGAGCATCTTCTTCCGATACGCCCGCAATCTCAAATAATATTCTTCCCGGTTTTACTACAGCTACCCAGTACTCCGGAGAACCTTTTCCGCTACCCATACGGGTTTCGGCAGGTTTTTTTGTCACAGGCTTATCTGGAAATACTTTGATCCAAACCTGTCCACCTCTTTTTATAAAACGGGTTAACGCTATTCTGGCAGCCTCAATCTGATTGCTTGTTATCCAAGCCGGTTCCAAAGCTTTAAGACCATATTCACCATTACTTACCTGGTTTCCCCTGGTTGCGACGCCTTTCATTCTTCCTCGTTGTACCCTTCTGAATTTTACTCTTTTTGGCATTAACATCAGCGTTCTCCTCCTTCCACTTTCTTTACCTTTTTAGCAGGGAGAACTTCTCCTTTATAGATCCATACCTTTACTCCAATTTTGCCATAAGTAGTATTTGCTTCAGCAAAACCATAATCTATATCTGCCCTTAATGTCTGGAGAGGAATAGTTCCTTCATGATAATGCTCGGTCCTTGCTATTTCAGCACCGCCAAGTCTTCCACCTACCGATGTTTTTATTCCTTTTGCTCCTAATTTCATTGTTCTTGACATAGCCTGCTTCATTGCTCTTCTGAAAGATATTCTCTTTTCCAGTTGTGATGCTATATTTTCAGCAACTAATTGAGCGTCAAGCTCAGGTACCTTAACTTCAGAAATATTAATAAGTATACCTTTATTTGTCATTTTTTCTATTTCTTTTCTAAGCTCTTCAATCCCCGAACCACCTTTTCCAATAACCAGGCCGGGTTTTGCAGTATTTATATTTATTCTGATTTTATTTGCGAAACGTTCTATTTCTATTCTTGATATTCCGGAAATATAAAGCTTTTTCTTTAAATATTCTCTTATCTTAAAATCTTCAATAAGAAATTCACTGAAATTTTTATCTCCTGCATACCATTTTGTTTCCCAATCTTTTATAATACCTATTCTTAAACCATGGGGATTAACTTTTTGTCCCATTATCCAACCTCCTTTGCCTTTATTTCCTTTCTTTAAGAACCAAAGTAATATGGCTGGTCCTTTTTCTAATTTTGAATGCACTTCCACGTGCTCTAGGCCTTACCCTTTTTAATGAAGGGCCCTGATTTGCAAAGACCTCAGCTACATACAATTTATCCCTGTCAAGATCATTATTATTTACCGCATTTGCCTCAGCGGATTTTAAAAGCTTTAAAAGTATATCTGAGGCTGCTTTAGGTGTATTTTTCAACATTCCATAAGCTTCATCCAGATCTTTTCCTCTTATTAAATCCAATACTATTTTTACTTTTCGTGAAGATATCCTCGCAAAACTAAGGCTTGCTCTTCCTTCATCTTTTCCTATACCCAGTATCCTCTTCTCTTTTTTGGTGAGAAGGACGGGCTTCCTGGATTTACTATGAGTAGAATTATATATTTCTAATAACTTATCCTTTTGTTTTAATAGCTCGTCTTTAGACATGACTTTCTTTTCCAACCGGGATTCCTCCTTTCCAAATCCTTAAACTATTTTATTTAAGGGAAGTTGATTTTTCGGTATGGTGACCGTGTCCCCTAAATGTTCTGGTGGGTGCAAACTCTCCCAGTTTATGTCCTACCATTTCTTCTGTTATATAAATCGGCACATGCTTTCTTCCATCATAGACAGCAATAGTATGTCCTACCATTTGAGGGAAAATTGTTGATGCCCTTGACCATGTTTTCAATACCTTTTTATCATTATTAGCATTCATTTCTTCTATTTTCTTTAAAAGCTTTGAATCTACAAATGGTCCCTTTTTAAGTGATCTACTCATATTTCTGATTCAGTCCTCCTTTCTCAGAATATATAAAAGCTCTGATTTTATTAACCATTTCTACTCTTAATAATATATTTATCGGACTTCTTGTTTTTCTTTCTGGTTTTATAGCCAAGTGCAGGCTTACCCCAGGGTGTCACAGGAGAAGGTCTTCCGATAGGCGCTTTTCCTTCGCCTCCGCCATGTGGATGGTCTACAGGGTTCATAGCTGATCCACGTACTTTCGGTCTTCTTCCCAGCCAACGTGTCCTTCCTGCTTTTCCCAAACTTATATTTTCATGATCTATATTCCCTAATTGCCCTATAGTAGCTCGACAAACCATACTTACCATTCTTACTTCCCCTGATGGTAATCGTACCTGCGCATAGTTTCCTTCCTTAGCCATTAACTGCGCATAGTTTCCAGCTGACCTTACAATTTGTGCTCCTTTTCCAGGCTTTAATTCGATATTATGAATTAAACTACCTAAAGGTATATTTGCAAGAGGAAGGGCATTCCCAGGTTTTATATCTGCATTAACACCGGATTCAACAGTATCTCCAACTTTTAAGCCCAGTGGGGCCAATATATATCTTTTCTCACCATCAACATAATGTAATAAAGCGATATTGGCTGATCTATTTGGATCATATTCTATTGATGCTACTTTTGCTGCTACACCATCTTTTTCTCTTTTAAAATCAATAACTCTATATTTTTGTCTTGAACCGCCACCCCTGTAACGTACGGTTATCCTTCCGTTAGCATTTCTTCCACCATTTTTATTTTTAGTTCCCAGAAGAGACTTTTGAGGCTTATTATCTGTTATTTCCTCAAATGTAGAAACCGTCATATTTCTTCTTCCTGGAGAGGTGGGGCTGTACTTTTTCAATGCCATTTTTTCTCACTCCTTCGAACGACTTAAGTGAATATTTCTTATTATTGTATTGCTCCAAACTCTTCTATACTTTCTTTATACTTCTTATTAAGCCCAACTAACTTGCCGCCCTTTGCCAAATAGGTTTCTGCTTCAGGGTTTATATCTATTTGAACTATGGCCTTTTTCCAATTGGGACGTTTCCCTTCGTGTACACCCAGTCTTTTTGTCTTGCCTTTATAATTAACTGTGTTTACCCATATAACTTTTACTTGAAACAGCTTTTCAACAGCTTGTTTTATTTCTGTTTTTTTTGCCTTTGCATTTACTATAAAGGTGTACTTTCCTCCAGCAGCTTCAAGATTACTTTTTTCAGTAATATGAGGTCTGACAATTATATCTTCAAAATGCATCATTATGCGTACACCTCCTCAACTTTCTCTACTGCATCTTTTGTTATAATGAACTTGTCATATTTCAATATATCATAAACATTAATAGTGTTTACTAATGCAGTCTTTATATTTGGAATATTACCTGCTGATCTTTCTACCTTTTCGTTCTTGTCACTCAACACTATAAGAGCACTCGAATTTACATCCAGATTTTTTAATACATCAACCATCTGCTTTGTTTTAATCTGATCAAACTTTAATTCATCAAGTACAATAATGTTATCAGTATTAACTTTAGAAGATAAAGCTGATTTTAACGCAATTCTTCTAACTTTTCTTGGCAATTTGTAGCTATAGCTTCTTGGTTTTGGACCGAGGGCAATACCTCCTTTAATCCATTGAACAGATCTTATACTTCCTTGTCTTGCCCTACCTGTACCTTTCTGTCTCCATGGCTTTCTTCCACCACCACTAACTTCACTGATTGTCTTTGTAGATTGGGTTCCCTGTCTCTTGTTTGCCAACTGATTTACAACTGCCATATGAAGTACTAACGGATCTACATCAACTCCGAATATATCGTTATTCAGTTCAATTTCTCCTACTTTTTTGCCACTGATGTTAAGCAAATCTATTTTAGGCATTTATATTCCTCCCTTCCCAAATCATTTGCTGCCAGCCTTGACAGTTTCTTTAATAATTAATAATCCACCTTTCGGTCCTGGTACGGCACCTCTTATCAGTAATAGGTTTCTTTCCGTATCAACTCTTACTACATCCAGATTTTGAACTGTTACTTTAATTGCTCCCATGTGTCCAGGAAGTTTCTTCCTCTTAAATACTCTTCCAGGATCAGTACCTGCACCCATTGATCCGACTCTCCTGTGATACATTGAACCATGAGTCTCACGTCCACGAGCAAGGCCAAATCTTTTTATAACTCCTTGAAATCCTTTTCCCTTTGAAATACCCGTAACATCAACTCTGTCTCCCTGTACAAACATATCATCAACTTTTATTTCCTGTCCATTTTCAAACTTACCGGAATCATCTACTCTAAATTCTTTTAAATATTTCTTTGGACTTATTTTATACTTGGAAAACTCACCACGTTGCGGTTTTATAACTCTTTTTTCCTTAATATCTTCAAACCCTAGTTTTAAAGAATTATATCCATCGTTTTCTTTATTTTTCTTTTGAACGACTGTACATGGTCCTGCTTTAACTACTGTAACCGGTATACATAATCCTTCTTCATCAAATAATTGCGTCATCCCGAGTTTTTTCCCGATTATAAACTTCTTCATCTAATTTCCCTCCAATGGTTATTGGTTCATAATTGTCTATTAAATATTAATAATTTTAACGCATATTATGAACTTGACCGTTTATTAACACTCCATTTCGAACTAAACCTGCACATATTCAACTTCTCTGACTATCCGTCTATTTTCCGATCCCTACAATTTTATTTCTATATCTACACCCGCCGGTAAATCCAGCCTCATCAGCGCATCAACAGTTTTCGGTGTCGGCCGGAGAATATCAATTAGTCTCTTATGTGTACGCATTTCAAACTGCTCGCGTGCATCTTTGTATTTATGCGGTGCTCTTAATATTGTAGTTATTTCCTTTTCAGTTGGAAGCGGTACTGGACCGGAAACACTGGCACCTGTCCTTTTTGCAGTTTCTACTATTTTCTCTGCCGATTGATCTAAAAGCTGGTGATCAAAAGCTTTTAGCCTTATTCTGATTTTCTGATTGTTTGCCATATCTAAACCTCCTTATTCTGTAACGTACAACAAGTGTTATACTGTACACTATGCCGGGTGTTTCCTATTTGATTATTTTAAAACCCAGGCTTAATAACCAAGTTTATTAACCTCGGTTAACCTGGGCAATCCTAATACACATTCAGCATGCTTTTAATAACATCGCAACATGTACAGTGACTTGTCGCCCGGTTTCTAGAATCGGACATTCTCAATGGAAATTACCTGCTTTACAGCAGCAACCTTCCACTTCATCGTATGCCTCGTCACAACAGACATTATTCTACTATAATATTATAGTAATTTCAAGATGTTTTTTAAATATTTTTTATTTTCTTAAATTTTTTTATTTTTTTATCGTTACAATGCTTGTAGATCCTCCATTTATACCACTTACCAATAATTTCATATTATAAATTATATAATTCATAATATGAAACAAGGCTCTAAGCTATTTGCTCAGAGCCTTGTTATAAATCCGGCAGGGACCTACTTTCCCAGGAC
>DAOSDD010000017.1:0-33222 GCA_035362115.1 Clostridiales bacterium
GCTTGCCGTTTTACTACATCTAGTCGAATAACAGGAACGGCATTACTATCTATCATGTCTTTTAATATATTGCCTTCTCCTATTGATGGTAACTGTTCTATATCACCAATCAATGCTATTCTTGTATTCTTAGGATCAATGGCCACAAATAGTTGATAGGCTAATGACAAATCTAGCATAGATGCTTCATCTACTATTATTAATTTATAAGGCAATTTATTAGCACGATTATATCCATATTCGTAAGGCGGCCTGTATTCTAATAAACGATGAATGGTCTTTGCTTCTATTCCTGTTACCTCTGTAATCCTCTTTGCTGCCTTGCCTGTAGGTGCAGACTGTGCCACAGTACCCATATCAAAACCTTTAAATAACTTTTCACATACATACAGATAACAACTTATCACTGTACTTTTACCTGAACCGGCCGGACCTGTTACTACAAATAGTCTATTGTTAATACCTGTTGTTATCGCCTCAATCTGTTTTTCTTCTAATTTTATATCATGTTCTATTTCGTACTCATTAATATATTTCATTATTAATTTTGTTGGTACATTAGGGACTTCATTTTGTAAAATATTTAATATGCTTTCTGATAATTCTTGTTCTTTTTCATATATAGACTGCTTATAGATATATATTTCGCTATTGCTGCTAACTCTTTTAATCTTATACCTTTTATCTAAGTTTGCTAAAGCTCTTTTGATTTCAGGATATGTAATAGTATCAATAGGTACTTGTATGGTCGATTTTGAGTTTTTTCTTAATTCTTCTGTTTCATTAACCCTGTTTTCAAAATCACTACGGTCAAAACTATATTTTAGGCCGTCTATTTGTATATCTATTTTATCGCCAGTCTTGTTTTTTAAAGCAGCTTTGGCTTGCATAAACGGTAATTCTATGTTTAGTATTGTGCCGGCTTTTTTTATCAATTCATTCTCAGGTAAATAGCAATGCCCATCTTGTGCTGCCTTTGTAAGAGTGTATAGTATACCTTCACTAATACGGTCCTCATTGTGAGGCGGACTTCCTAATCTCCTTGCTATCTTGTCGCATGTATCGAAACCAAAACCGTCTATCTCTAATAGTTTAAATGGATTAGATTTAACATAAGCTATAGAAAATGCTCCAAAGGTCTTATATATCTTCATTGCACGAACCGGACTAACATCGTATTGAGAGAAAAACATCATTATATCGTTTAATTCTATATTGGCCATAAAGGATTCGTGTATTTTTGCAGCCTTTTTATTTGATATGCCAGGTATTACCCTTAGTTTTTCAGGATTATTCTTTATAACATCTAATGTGTTTAATCCAAACCCTTCCACTTTTACTTTGTTTTTCACACATCCATAGATAATCTTTTCGGCAATCTTTGGGCCAACTCCTTTTATAACTCCAGATGCCAAAAAAGAATAAATGCCTTTTATCGTTGTAGGCTCAACGAATTTCATATTTTCCAAAATTAATTGCTTTTCTTTTTTATAAATGTTAACCTTGCCTGTTACTATATATTCGTTTTTAGGATCAGGAAGACTGTAATAGCCTGTTATAGTTACTGGATATATTTCGGTCAACTCAATTTCTTTATCATCGTAAATTAAATATGTTGCATTAAAACTACATACACAATAGCTATTGCTTTCATTATAATATATATGTGGTGTTTTAAACTTACCTTTAATTTTTACCTTATCGCCGATTTGCTTGTTTTCAAATATATCAATATATTCATATTCGTCTAACTTTCTTGCTAAGTTCCCATAATTCAATACTAATACCTCCTTTTACAGATTAACACTATTATAAATATTAGTTATTGATTCTTTTGTTATGCCTATATATGAAAGAGTTATAAACTCTGAACTATGATTAAATATCTTTTGTAGTTCTTGCAATATCCTTGGATTATCTTTTACATTGTTTGTAAACGCAAAATAACCAAAGGTTTTTCTAAGGGTATGAGTGCCGTAATTACCTTTTATGCCTAGATCTCTCATGGTGCTTTTTACAATCTTGTGTAAACTATCTACTCTGAGCTTACTATTTGAACCTTTTCTACTTTTGAACAAATAGTCATTAATTGGTATATCTTTAAACCTTGTCTCATCTACATTCGTTTTTTTCTTTTTTGTAGTATTTGAATTTCCGGTAGTGTAAATATAATCCGGATTTAAGTTTTCTACATAAAATGCTATTGCTTCTTTAGCTGATTCATTTAATGTGAATGTTCTTGTTTTATTTGTCTTGCCTTCCAATATATTGACTTCGTCTACAAGGCAGTAAATATTATCATCAATCTTCTCAAATACATCTCCCATTTTTAACGATAATAAATCACCGGCCCTTAACCCTACATTTATTCCCAAAACAAATATTGTATAATTTCTAACTTCTTCTTTGCTTAAAAAAAACTGTTTCACTCTATTAATATCTTTCATATTTTTAATAGGCTCAACCTCTTGAGCCTTAACTCTGTAATTTTGGTTTCCTTCTTTTCCCATGAACATCCTCCAAAATATATAACTCAATTTCTTTTTAAATACCAACTTATACTAATATTATATCATAACTTGGTATTATTGACAACAACTTATTTGCGTTTTATTATTCTTAAATCTCTGTAACCATTATCAATACTATGTTTGGAGACTTTTTCTGTACATATATGAATACCAACTTAGTATATAAGTTGGCATTGGTAGACAAAGTGGATTTCTTTTTGGCTTAGAATTATTTTAATGGTAGGATCTTAAACTTGCAACTTATAAAGTCTATTTATATAATTTTTTGCCCATATTAGTATAATCCTCATCATTCTATAGGTTTGGTAGAAACTATGAGGAAATAAAACAGGAATTAGCTTACTTCCAAAGTATGGGTATAAAGGTAAGAATACCAGATCTTCCCGTTTTAAATGTTGAAGATGAGACTCTTTCTTCCTTATTAAATAATCTTATTATTGAATTACTTTCATACATAGCTCAAAAGGAACATGAAAAAATACAAGAAAGGGTTAAAGAAGGACTTGAAGCTGCCAAGAAAAAAGGCATAAAACTTAGAAGACCCGAAAGGAAGCTCCCTGATAATTTTGAGAAGTATTATAAATGATAGTATGAGTATTTCATTGGAAAAAATTGATGAGTTAAGGAAAAGAATAAATTGCAGTTATGAGGAGGCAAAAATTCTCCTTGAAAAATATAATGGGGATTTAATTGAAGCAATTGTTGACTTTGAAAAAAGAAACGTTTCACAATTCAGAAGTAAATCAGGTAGTAATTCCGTAAGCTTCGGTACTAAAATAAAGCAGGTGGTTGACAAAGGTTTTAAAACAAAATTTATTATTGAAAAATCCGGAGATAAAATAATAAATATACCAGTAAACTTTTTTATAATAGGATTAATAATATTTAACTGGTTCTTAGTTATAGCACTCATTATTTCATTTGTTCTGGGATGCATATTTAAAATCCGTAAACAAAACGGTAAAGAGATAGACATTAATAATATGGTTACCGGGTTTGGATCCAAGGTAAAGGAATCCACAGGAGACACAAAACAAAATAATAATCATAATTATTCAAATAACTCTATTGTAAAAAAAAATGATGATAGCAATAAAGATTATAATGAATACACAAATTTGATAATCAAGTAGAAGCCAGATAATCAGTTTAGTGTTGATATAAAATCTCTCCTCCAGAATTTTATTTTTATAAATACGTTTCAGGAAAGAGAGATTTTAATTGTCTATACACAAGATTTTTTACATTCTCTATCTGCAAGCTCATTTCTAAAGTTACGCTCTTTCAATGAGGCCATTGCTCTTTCATCGTATGGATATGCCTCTAACGCAAACACCATAATCTTCTTGTCTTTTAATCTATTAAAATGTTTTTAAGAAAGGAAATGCCAGCAATACCTATAGCATATATTCCACCTCCTAAAAACACTTTATTTTTTACATTGGTATGACAGCCTGATCCATACCCCACATGATATATTCCTCAACAATCAGATGGCTGGGCAGTTTTACGATATCATACATCGCCCGTCCAGCGTCTTCGGGAAAAAATCCGGTGGGACTGGGGTTTTCGGGCTGACCAGCGTTTTTACCGAAGTCTGTACGTCCTGCGGCAGGGATAAATGTTGTGCAGCGGATATTATAGGGCTGCAGTTCCGTATGTAGGCACTTTGTAAAAATGAGCATCCCTCCCTTGCCTGCTGAATAGACCGAAAATCCTGGCCATCCCTTCTTTGCGCAGACCGAAGCAACATTAATGATAGTTCCGGACTTTGCAGCCATCATATCCCCAACAAAGGTATGGCAACCCAGTATGCAGCTTAAAATATTCAAATCTAGCGATGTTTTGATCTGTTCCAGAGTCTGTTCTACAAGAGGTTTTATTGCCACGCCTCCACCTGCGTTGTTAATGAGGACATCTATTTTGCCATACTTGCCGATCACATATTTGCGAAGCGCAACCCAGTCTTCCGCTTTTGTCACATCTGCCGAAAAAGAATCAGCTCCGATTTCTTTTGCCACACTTTGCAGCCTGGCTTTGTCCCTGGCCACGATGACAACATCAAAACCGCCGTCCTTTGCCAGGTATGTTGCTACTCCCTTGCCATAGCCATTGGAGCCTCCCGTTATAATTGCAACCTGCTTACTCATATGAATATTACCTCCAAAGCATATTAAGTTCTCTCGGAAACCCTTTCCGAGGCTATAAATATATACTTTCAATTTGTTTACATAACAACATTCCCTCCATTCCCATCCACATACTTCCTTTCAGCGTTATTACTACGTTATAGCTATTAATATGGAGAAATATGAAGTTACCTACACTAATTTAAGCCTAAGTTAAAATAATATGACTTGACAAATGGAAAACCGCCCCAAAACGGAATTATATGGTATATGGTGCCATTAATTCTTGAAACGAGGTGATTTTATGCAGTTGTCAAAAACTTCCCATGAGCTTTACCAAAGCTACCTTTTATCTTTCACCAACTATAGTTGCTAGGAGCGCACTATATTTGGTTCATACAAATTGAAATTGTAGTGCCGTTTCATTCCACATGAATTGAACAATCTGATTGTATTTTGCATGAATCCCAGACAGGAATGTCAAAGCATCCAATCTATGGAAAACTGTATCTGATAAGTTATTTGCTGTATGTTCCTTTCATCTGACCTGATGATCCAGCTTAATCGCAGTTTTTGCTCTACAATTTCTAGTTAATTGCTCTTATACTCACACTTTAATTCAGTAACACTGATAACACTAATTATTCTCCCTCTTTTGCTTTTTGTTAATATTATCCCTTTATTTATCAGAACCTTATTTGTATGCTGCCTTTAAAAGCAAGTTTCCGCCTTTCACTGCTAAAAAAACCTCATATATCAAATCGTTTCTTTTCAAGAACAACCATACTGTAACCAGATATCTCCGGAAGACATATATCCGTATACTCACCATTAATCTTCATATTTAGTAGATGTTTTTGTGGTGCAATATATGCCTTTGAATAACTTCCCCTAACACTTATAATAGATCCAGCAGGCATAGTAACATGTTCCTCAATTATATCCATAAGTCCTCTAACCTCAGGATATGTTGTTTTTATATGTAGCAACAGACTATCTTCCTTTCCGGTGATAGTAATACGTGCTGTAGAAGGTATGCCACTGCATTTAATTAGAGGCTCAGGTAGCATCTTCTTCAGACAATACCCGATAAGTGCTTTATGAGAAAACATTGCACTTTTGTAATAAGCCTTAAATACTTTGAAACAAATATGGTAAACATTATCTTTTTTTACTGCCGCCGCATATTCGGTTTCCTTTTCGGGTGGTGTGTAGAAATAGCCGTGAAAGCCATCCCAATGCCGGTTAAAATATGGCCTTATATACCTTGCAAATACTTCTGCATCTTTAGGCGCTTTCATCAGGATACCAGGGCTGTACATTGCCCATCGCATATCTCCAATATTACCTCTATTGCCTTCAGTCATTTGGAAGTACGGGGAATTTGAAGTGTCTATTCCAACAAATTCAAAATCCCATTGTTTTAGTGCAAACCCTGTTTTTTCTGTATTGAGTCCGGACTCCCCTGTACTTAGTATCCCTTTACCACTATTAAGGTGCTTTTCAATCTTTTTACCCAGTAACGGTGTTACTTTCATATCATCAGGAAGTATGAGTACTTTATAATTAGAAATATCCATATGTTCATTTACAATGCAAAAGCTATACTTCAATTCACCTAACATGCGGGAAAGGCCCTTATAAGTTTCACTTAATAATCCATCCGAATTGGTGAGTACACCTATTTCTGAGATGTAACTTGTTCCATCCGTCCATTCTTCATACTTTTCAATGTTGCTGTAAATCTCACGTACTACCTTGTAAACTTCAGGTTCAAGATTTTCAGCCGGGTGCATATGATCTCCTATGGATACACCTGTTCCATTACTTATTCCATCCCATATATCATTCTCAATAGAAGCTTTCCCTTTGAATCCTCCAAAATCGCCCCAGTTAATCTGAAACCTTCCGGTCATATAAAGCACCTTTTTCTGGATACATCTAGCATAAGCCACCTGTGCCCCAAAAAAATCGTAACTCCACCCGCTTGGCAGGCACTCAATTTCGATATGAGTATCCAGATCCTTTGCAGCCCAGTAGGGCACACCATTAAGATAAAGATATTTATCAGTTCCTACCAACTTCTTTATATCACGGCTTATACCCATAAGGACTTCTTTTGAATAATTTACAATGTTTTCATCATTCAGAGGATCTAGCCCTTTTTCTTTAATTCCTTCTATACACTCATTTCCGTAACAACTCTGTAGCAACATACAATCACAGAATAAACCGTCAACATCATATTTGTTCATAACTTCTTTAATAATACCAAGTATGTACTCACGGTATCCGCTATTATAACACATCGCGCGAAAGCCGTTCCCTGTTTTGTCCCCATAAATAACCTGCCCGACCTTATTTTGTACGCACCAATCTCTGTGAAGCCTTGCGTGCTCATGATCCAATCCTACATTTACGTATGCTGAAACACCGATACCATTCCTATGACATTCTTTAAGTAACTCACCAAACATGTCACCCTCCATTGTGGGGTAAGGTATTCCTAATTTGGTGGGATAGTAAGTAAATCCAAGGTTACATTTGGCAAACGCATTAACATAATCTACTCTCGCCTCTTTTAATATATATGCAAACTCTTTTGCATCCCATTTCTCTCCAAAGTTGTATATACCAGGCATTGTATGGAAATCTAAATGTATAGCTCTTTTCATTGGTTTCATAAATGTTTTTACTCCTCTTCTACCATTCTCTTGAATCAGGTACTTCTATCCATTCTCCAGCACACAAAATGGACTGCTGACTTATATGTCCAGGTAAACACATATCCATAGTCTCGTGTATACCTATCGGTATCGGTTTATTATTTACTATGGCATCAATAAAGTCAGTCATTATAATATAATCCGATCCCCCATGGCCTTCCTTGCTTGCTTCAGCCCCATATCTTCCCCATAATTCAGGAGTGTATTTATCGGCAAGCATATTCAAATCTATCCAACTTCCTCCATTACAAAGCCCTTCAATCCAAATTTTATCGTCTTCGTTTCCTGTCATTTTTGAATCATAACAGCCTTTAGTACCCTGTAAAGTATATTCCAGACTGTATGGCCTATTCGAAACAATATCCATTCTTATTTTTATCAATCTGCCCTTTATGGTCTTTGCAAGCATTACACAGGTATCTTCCATCTCAAAGCATTTGTTATCATCGTCCACGTAGTGATGTCCACTTCCTACACACGATACCTTTACGATTCTATCGTTCTCAAACCAGGACATTATAGGGCCCAAGCTGTGAGTTCCATATGTAATTCCGTTAATCCCATATTGCCATTTTCTTCTCCATGGAGTAGTCTTGATAAGCTTCCTGCAATTATGCAGATACTCCCCTTCCGCATAATACACTTCACCGAAGACTCCGTCTTTTACCATTTCTTTTATTATCATGTAAGGTTTCATGTAATTACAGTTTTCACCCATCATATAGCTTGCTTTTGAATGTTTACATGCTGTAACAAGCTGTTTACATTCGTCCAATGATGTCGCTGCAGTTACTTCACTGAATACATGAATATTATTTTCCAATGCAATTATTGATTGGGGTACATGAAGGTGCACAGGTGTACCGATAATTACAGCATCTAGTGTATTGCTTTGAATCATCTCATAATAATCTGTATATTTATTGATTCCATCTATACCTTCAGTTGCTTTACACATCATTTCATAGTTTATGTCACATACTGAAGTTAGTCTTGCCACTTTGCTGTTTTGAATGGCAGAAATGAACCCCATAGGCCTCCCAGCAATACCTACTATACCAACATTAAGTTTTTCAACACTCAGCATTTTTTAGTCCTCCCTTAATAAAATAATCCGCACGTTGGTTGTATCTATATCAAACTGTACCTATTATGAGGATGCTTAATTAATAAGCGCCCTCACTATATGAATCGCACTAAAAATTTACATCTTATGCTTATTGAACGCACAAATGTATAGTCTAACGTACAATCCAAATTAGTAATGTAAAGGGATTCGTGCGGTATCTATAATTTAAATTCCATATTTTGCCTTCAAGTAGTTCTCAACCCATTCACGATCGTTATCCATAAGGGCTGTATCATGCACAAGAACCTCTGCTACTGTCAGTTGTACTGTTATCCCAAAATCCGATACCTGCCTTTTTGCCCTATAATAGAATTGCTTTAGCATGACTTCCAACTGGTAACACTATTTTCCAACCATACAAGAGCTCCCTCAAATATATTTAGAAGCTCTTGTATCAATTTTTGATTATATAATCACAGAAATGATTTTACATCGGACGAATTAGATTTCTGCGATGCTGTTATGGAAATTGAAGCGCACAAAACTTGGGATGTAAAATCTTTTGTGCGCTCAATATAGTAAAAGCAACCAGCTTGTATTCAAGGTTTAAATTCAACAGCTATGGACATACATCTATTAAATTCTTTAGTCCAATACTCCACCGATGTTTTTAGTCCCAGCTTCTCTAATTCTTCAATTGTAGTTTTATATTCATTACTAAAGTCTGTATCGGTTTTTGCCATAATCAATTTTGGTATCTCCTTACTTATGTAAGAAACTATTTGTGTGTCGATTCTCTTGATATCATCGCTTCCGTAACCTAAAGCACCCCTTGCAGCGACAAAAATGTTGTTACGGAAACTAATCGTTCCTTCTGCGACCAGTTTATCGCATAGTTGCCCTGGGTAATCCACTTTGTAAAAATCATTAAATGATTTCTCCAACGGAGTTATGAGCTTTTTGTAAGCTTTTGTTGTTTTAGTCAAATCCATAGGCACACCATCATTTGGGTCTATAGCATTTCCATACCAAGCAGCGAGTACTGTATATTTACCAATTCCCTCGTTCTCAAGATAAGTTGCATCCGTACTCTTCTTTTCAAAAACTTCATCCTTAAATTCCGGTTTTCCATTTTCGATATCCCAATGCGTACCTTTCACGCCACTCCATAACATCCTACATCCCTCATATGTTGCAAAGAAATTGATTAAATCCATCGCCCTATCAGGGGCTTTACATTTGCTGGTAATTCCTACAGAACCCCCAGCATCTCCGATAGCAGTTAAACTTATTCTCGAAACATATGGGAATACAGTATATATCGGTACAAACCCGGCTTCGGGGTTTTCCTCTTTTGCTAATTTTACATTGACTCCATAGAATTGCCAATTAAATGGTTCAAATAAGTATTGTCCATTGTTACCCTTTTCACTAAAATTTGCCCACTTCTGTGTAAATGAATCGGGATCGACAATATTTGCTTTATATGCTTTGTTCCAATCGCGCATTGATTGCCAAAAAATACTGTTTTCATCATTATAAGTTTGCTTAATGTTCCCATCCTTATCAACGTATACAGTATGACCGCATATATCACTACTATTAGCATTATTACCATATGAATGCAAACCAGTAAACGGGAACGTACCCCAATCTGTAAATGCTCCCAGTCCATATATTTTCCTTCCGTCCTGAGTTTTAGGATGGTTTTTCTGCATTTGCGCCAAAACACTTATTAAATCATCCCAATTGTTTATTTCAGGGCATCCCAATTCCTTGTAGTAATCCCACCTTATTGCAGAACATTCATACGAAAAATCTGAGGCAATCTGTTTCGTACTCGCAATTGCAGCATAAGGAAGAAGATATACTTTTCCTGCATTATTACTCAAATACTTTTTTGAAAATTCAACCCTCTTGGGATTAAGTGAGACTATATCCTTGCCATTAGTTTTCAACAGATCATCCATCGCTATTATATTGCTTCCTTCAATAAGCTGCTTAGCATACACTGTTGCACTAAGCGATATTATGTCAGGCAAATCTCCGCCTGCCAACATAATTTTTAATGTTTCCTCAGAAGGGTTGGCGACAAAATCCATAGTTACGCCTGTAGCTTTTTCAATTTCCTCAGCGACAGGATTTTTTTGAATACCATAATTACTCATTTTCGCATTTGTGTAAATTTTAAGAGTAACAGGTTCTTTGGATGGCATACTTTCAGTGCTCTGGCTGGCTTGTTGCACAGTTGAATTGGAACTCTCTTTAGCAGATTCCCCCGTATTTCCGCATGCGATTAGTGAAATCGAAATCGCAATAGCCATTAAAAATGCTAGAATCTTTTTTTCAAAACATCCTTTTCTCATTGATTTCCCTCCTACTTTCATTTTATTTTGATTAACAGATTAACAGATCACGATTAGTCTCGGGATCCGTTGAATGCAAAAAAACAATATCACGCTCACCCCTTGATGGCGCCAAGAAATAAGCCTTTAATAAAATACTTTTGCATATATGGATATACCATCATAATCGGAAGCGTGACAATTACAGTAAGTGTAGCTTTAATAGATTCAGGAGATGACCTTTTTGCCAGTGCACCGCTAGAGATTTCTGTCATTGATAAAGAAGAAAAATCGACTTGACGAAGATAATTATAAAGCTTTAATTGCAATGTCTGTAGCCGTTGATCAGAAACAAGGAAAAAGTTATCCGTCCATGCATTCCACTGGCCAACTGAAGAAAAAACTGTTATTGTAGCTATAATTGGTAACGACATAGGAAAAATTATACTAATAAAAGTTCTAAAATATCCGGCCCCATCAATCCTAGCAGATTCCTCAAGCGAAGGAGGTATTTGTTCTATATATGTTTTTATAAGTATTACAAAATATGCATTAATAATACTTGGAATAATATATAAAAGAAAATTGTTATTTAAGTGTAAACGTTTCATTAGTAGATACCAAGGAATCAGCCCTGCATTAAAGTATAAAGTGATAACAGTAAATCTGTATATCAAACTTCTAAAACATAACTCCTTTTTGGCAACTATATACGCAAATAAGCTACATGAAAATACAGTTAAAATCGTACCCAGAACTGTTCTTGCTACTGAAACAAAAAATGCCGAAAAAATTCCATCCAAATTCATAATTTGAATATAGTTTGAGGCAGTAATTCCCCGAGGTAAAAATAATAGTCCCTTTGATGCTTCACTCGGATCGCTTATAGAATATATTATAACATAATAGAAAGGATATAATGTTATAAAGGCAAACACAGATAATAAAGTATAGTTTGCAAAGTCAAACAATTTAATAGGCTTAATACGTCTTTTTCCTGTCATCTTTTACCTCCGCTGTTCTTAATTGGATAAGGAATTATTAAATATTGAAATAACAGTTTAAAAAATGCAATAGCAAATCATACAATATACTCTCCCCGCGTTTTTTTGGAAATAACATTTACAATTAAAAGTAATGTCAAGCTTAAGAACGTCTTTGCAATACCAACAGCAGTTGCAAGTGCATAATCATTTCCCAAGATACCAATACGGTAAACAAAGTAGTCCAAAACTTCTATCCTATCAGCAACAAGGGGGTTATAAAATACGAGATATTGCTCTAATCCATTATTAACTATATTAGATATACTAAGAAGCAATAATACGATAAATGTCGGAATAATACCGGGTAGGGTAACATTTTTAATAATTTCCCACCTTCCAGCTCCATCTACGTTAGCTGCATCGTATAGTTCATTATCTATTCCAGATATGGAAGCTACATATATAATAGCATTCCACCCTGTACTTTTCCATAACGACAAGGCTGTTTGGAAAAACCATGTTGCACCCTCATTGCCAAGAATGTTTGTCGGATTGTCGGTACTAATAACATTCAAACTGATTAGCACATTGTTTAGCGCACCATTTATCGAGAATATATTGAAAAACAATGAAAATACAATAACCCAGCTTATAAAATAAGGTAATGTAGTTGTTGTCTGAACAAATTTTTTGAACTTGGTATTTTTTACTTCGTTTAAAAGTATTGCTAAAACAACAGGTAACGGAGAACATAATAGACCTAACAAACTAATAGCAAATGAATTCAGCAAGGAGTTTAAAAAGCCGCTAATTCCAAAAAAAGCAATATTAAAAAACTTTAAGCCAACAAAAGGCGTACGAGCTAACGGTATGCCTGGTTTATAATCAAAAAAGGCATATACCCATCCAAATAAAGGTATATAGGAAAATATAAAAATTAACAGAATAAAGGGTATAGCCATGAGTAAGAGTATGAGCCTATCTTTCATTATTCTGTTTTTTTTGTGCATCTCTATTCCATTTGGTTTTATCATAAAATATGCTCCTAAAATACAGATTTAGTTTAAAAACATTTTCAAAATAATTACATGCATGATAAATACATTTCCATTACAGTAAGTATTTTTACTCTTCCAGGAACTTGCTTACACATAGTATTATAAACACTATATTTAGCTAATAAAATGAACAAATCAACAATAAATGTTAAAAAACACTTCAGTTATAAGAACTCATATTTTAATTATAAAAATTATGGAACTATTCTACGATTTTTGGAATATATCTTGCACTTCATCTTCACCAATTTTGGGTAGTCTTAAAATAGCACTTGTCCCAGAACCTATCTTACTTTGAATTTTCAAGCCGTATTTTACTCCAAAATACAATTTTACTCTATGGTCTACATTTCTTATACCTATTCCCTTTAATGATTGACTATTTTCTAACAAGCCAGAGCACATTTCCTCTATTTCTCTGAGCTTTTCTACCGTCATCCCTGCACCATTATCAGAGATTGTCACGATTACATTCTCGTTTTCTTCAGCTATTTCTATTTTTATTTCTCCATTATAGTTCTTTTCTGCCAAACCATGGTAAAGGGCATTTTCAACCAACGGCTGAACTATAAACTTTAATATTTTACATTTAATTAAGTCTTCCTGAATATTAAAGACTATTTTTACCCCTTCACCATACCTTAGATTCATAATTTTTATATAGTTCTTTAAAAAATTGAATTCTTCCTCAATAGAGTGAATTGGTGAAGGGTCTTTAAAAATGGGAGACAATATATTACCGAATATGGTTATGCCCTCAACAATATTTTTGGCATTTATCATAACAGCCATTAACTTGATGGTATTCAAAGTATTATATATGAAATGCGGATTTATTTGTAATTGTAGAACTGCTATATCTTGCTTTCTTTTCATTTCTTCAATCATTTTATTCTCATGAATTAACTTTTCTATACTAATTGACATTTCATTAAACTGCCTGATAATCATACCGAATTCATTTTTAGGAGACTCAGTAATCGTTATGCCAATATTCCCTTTCCCAACCTCTTTTATTGCATTAATTATTCTTTTTATGGGCTTTGTAAAAACCATTCCCCAATATGTAGATAAAGCTAGTGATATTGCTATACATGCAAAAAACATAAGTATTAATATATTTCGCATTGTATGAATATCTTTTATATAATTTTTATAATCAATTTCATTTATTAGCGTCCAATCCAAACTTGTTAATTTCAGATAAAAAATTTGTTTTGTTACTGAATCAATTTTTAAAGTGAAGCTGCCGTTATCAAGATTTTTATCTAGCTTAGTAAAAATAAAAGAGTTGCTTCCTATTCTAGTTGCGTCAATATCAGAAATAATTTTACCATTAGAGTCCACAATATATGTACTGCTTAATGGATCGTAAATATTACTATATATTGATGTTATAACACTTTCCTGTATGTTTATTACAAGCGTAGCCTTTTGCAAGTTCTGGTAAAAAGGTTTAATACCCCTTACAGCAGAAATAATATTAATATTCTTTCTACTGTTGGGTATTTTATTAAGATTAAAATCCTCAGATTTTCCCCCTCCTGCCCATGCAAGACTTGAGCTGCTACTTTTTGCCAATTTGTACATATCAGAACTATAAAATCCATTCTTTTTATTAGAATCGTTCAGGTATTCATTGGTCGAAGCTGTTACTCCCAGTATTCTCCCATCCTCAGTAAAAATAAAAATAGAGTCTATATAACTATAGTTTTGTATTATACTAAACAATTTTGAATACAAATCATTACACACTAAAATATTGGTATAGCTGTTATCATACTCATACTCTTGCTCCAGAAAATTTTGTAGTTTTTCATCAAGTAAAAGCAATTTTGATATTTTATCTACCTCATTAGCAAATACTTGAATATTATAATCAAATTGGCGGAATTGTTTCTCTGTAAATTGATCTGAACGGTTCTTTAAAATATTCAGTACCCCTATATATGTGAATATTGAACTTAATAAAAGTACAAAGAAGCTAGTAACAATAAATGATATGGTAAGTTGTATCTTAAGCTTGGAATTGGCAATTTTTGAACTAATAGCATTAATAATATTCATTATTACTCCCCCAAGACTTGCATAGACTGCCTTCGGAATTTATTAGGTCTTATACCTGTTTGCTTCATAAATGAGCGACTAAAATAACTGTCATCTGTAAACCCAACCTTTTCTGCAATCTCATATGATTTCAAATCAGTATTTGATAACAGTTCTTTAGCTTTCGTTATTCGAATATAGTTCAAATACTCAACAAAGCTTAACCCAATCTCCCTTTTCAATAAACCACTCAAGTAATTTGGACTCAAATTTACATGTTCAGCGACCTGCTGTAAAGTAATATCCTCTGGATAATGCACTTTTATAAATCTTGTTGCTTTTGCCACTTCCCGACTTAGTGCTTTTTTCTTTCCTGCAATATTATTAACTCCGTCGATATACTCTTTAAAAACTTCAATCATCTCTTCAAACGTTTCAGAATAATGTAATTGTTCAAGACATGATCCTAGTAGTACATCAATATCTTCTCCGTTTAAATTCAATGAAACATATAGCCAATATATCCATTCAACAAATAGATTTTGTACTTGCTCTTTAGACGATATATCCTCAGATTGTATAAATGACTCAATTCTTGAATTAATTCCATTTCTAATCAGCTCATTAAACATATATACACCTCCACAGATTTCCTTCAATGACTCTTTGTTATTCTCATAAGCTTTCCTAACAAAGGATTTGCTTGAGTTAGTTATGTATGTATCCAAACCCAAATAAAATTTTTGTTTCAATATATCTAAACACTCTGTATATAAATCTTTTAATGAAGCAAATCCATTCCTTAATCCGCTTATACCAAATGTAGCCGTAGAATTGAAATAAGTCTTTAATACTTTTTTTATGTGTCCTAGAATAGTATATAGCTCTTCCTGTATGCTTTGTTCACTGCTAATATCATGAAAACTAAAAAGAAGTATATAATGACTATCATCTACACGTAACGCTTCTATCCTTTCATATTGGTTAGATATTTCATCTAAAATATTTAGTATGGATTGGCTTAATACTTGACCATTCTCATAACTATAGCCTTTTCGTACTTGTTCGAAATGATCTATTTCAATTAGGCACATAAGTAAATTATTGGGCTTAATCCGTAGTTTTAGGCCAATTACACTTTGATTAAACTCATTTATAGAGCAATTATTATAAAATATTAATTCTTTAATCATTTTCTCTTTTATCAAATTATTATCTAGTGTTAAAGTAGGCTTTCCCTCATGAATACCTTTCAATTCATCTTGGGCTTTTGACAGAACATTTTCTATTTCCTCATTTGACATTGTCAGCTTTAGTATATAACCAGATATATTCAATGAGACTGCTTGGCGCAATAGCTCAAAATCTTCTAAACAAGATAATATTATAACAACTGTTTCCTTATCTTTTTCTCTAATTTTTTTGATTAGTTCCATACCGTCTATAATAGGCATTTTAATATCTGTAATAATCAAATCCGGTTTTTCTTTTTTATATATTTCCCATGCAGCATGTCCATTTTGGACGTCCGCAATCACGGTCATACCATACTTGTTCCAATTAATTGAATTCTTCAGTGCAAGCCTAACCAGTATCTCATCATCTACGATTAATACCTTATACACTACACTACCCCCTCACAACAAGTATTATATCATGTGCTTGTAGTTTAAGAAAGCCATTACATATTAATGCCATAGCTGAAGCATCAATATATTTTTTACCAGGTAGTAGTCGGGATGTAAGCCATATTAACCTGCTTTTTAGACCAATTCCACGCTATTGTAAGCAACACCATAATTTCAAAAATATGCAAAATTAAAGTTAAAACTCCTAACTCAGCATTTAGGCATAAGTAACCCCTCTCAAGTACTTGAGCATCCAAATCACTTATTTCCGGACATGCTACCATTCTGACAAACTCAAGCTGTGATATCATATCCTTTACTTCATCCTACCAGTTGAAAAGATCAATTAGCTCATAATCTTTAACATCCATGGGGAAGTCTAAATTAATCTCAGGTTTTTCTCTTTTAGCCAGCAAATCTCTGTCCAGTTCCATCTGCTTTTGTGGGGCCAGTACAATTTGTCCCGGTCTGTATTCATTTAAATTCAACAGCCTGTGAATGGAATATGGCGTGTTGAACATATTGGCATTATCAATAAAATCAAAGACCAAAAGATATTCCTTACCTTCACATTTCCTCATTCCACGTCCCAGTTGCTGCATTTCTGGTGTATTGGGACGCCAATTCAGGGGCATCAGGACAGTAAACCTTTGCCGGGCCATTATTGGCTTTAGCCACAGCAATTACAGTATCACTGCTCATAAACACCAATATTCCCTTTGTTTCCCTTTGTATTTCCAGAAGAGTTATTTTTCCCTACCATCGGATAGACCTCCATCATTCCAAAAGAAACCCACCTATCAAAGTCGTTTCCGATTAATTCCCACCAACAACTGAAATCGTCTGCACCGGCGGTTCTTTCGAATTCAGGCAGTTCGAAGAATGTGCTATAACAGGCAAATCCCTTACTGGTTATATCAACTGCTTCACATTCCTTCGTCACTCTGGCTTTTGCTTATCTCTTATTCCATTTTAATATTCTGCACAATCTTCTTTAGATACTTGAGACTCCTGTGAATTTAATCCTCTACATCATAGGTTGGCTCATATTCAAGCAGATATACTCCTTTGAACGACATTTTCTCCAGCAAAGGCTTCCAATCCATGGTACCGTCTCCTACACCTGCTGCAACCCAGGACCCGCCGCCATATTGTATCCAGTCCTTTAAATGGCAGTAGTTTACCCTGTTGTTCAATATGTCAAGGTATGTTATAACTTCTTCAGTCTAAACAGGCTTTAGGTTTCCTGGATCGAAGTTAATCCCTGCCGTTGCAGGCAGTTCATCCAGAAGTCTTTTTAATGCTTCCTTGTCTGTAGATACGGTCGGAGTATATACCATTCCTTTTCCCTTTGCCGTTATGGCGCCATGAGTTTCAATGGATATTACCATTCCGTATTTTTTAATCTAATGATCAACTGCCTTAAAAGCCATTATCATATTATTCCGCTTTTCACTCGACATTTTCTCAGCAGGTACAAAGCCGGCAAACAATCTTAGATATGTCACTACGAAGGCTCTTGAAAGCTTTGCTTCCATGCATATCCGTTCAACCGTTTTCCAAACTTCGTTTGCATTTCCTTTGGTAAAATCATTTTCAAGGCACATAAAAGGTGTTTTAATACCGTAGTCCTTTATACAACTCAAAGTGTTGTTTAATTCAGCTTCCGTCATGTCTCCCCTAAGTCTGCCAATAAAGTCTCCACCAATTCCAAGCTTCATATATTTGAAGCCGAATTTCGCGGCGATCCTGCAGTGTTCTTCAAAAGGAAGCTCACGGAACCCCCACTCGCCTACTCCTACAATCATGTCTTCAACTCCTCCTTATAACGTATCGATTTAAGCGAAAAATACAACTCGTCTACACTTACTACTCCTCCTATTGTAAACTCATATCATTAAGTCTGCAGGATTCAGGCAACTCCACTGACCACGGCATGAGCGAATCCAACATACTCTGATCCTTGGCATCAACATTAGGAAGTGTTTTCAACAAATAGGCCAAGTATTCAAACGGTTTAAGATTATTTGCCCTGGCGGTTTCAATCATGCTGTAAATCATAGCACTTGCAGTAGCCCTGTCCGGAGCGTTGCAAAACAGGAAGTTTTTGCGTGATATCACAAAGCCTTTTATACTCCATTCCGCTTATTATTGCATCATATACAGCCGTATTTTAAGATAAAATCTAAATTACAAAATTACTCACTTTTTTATTAAAAACAATCACCCTTGAAACTCCCTCTGCATTTTCACTTTTCCAGTACTATCATCATATAACCTTTTACCTGTGGTAGAATTATATCTGTATAATTACCATTCTGTGCGATATCAATAGAGGTCTTATATGGTGCTATATAAGCTTTTTTATACTTGCCTTTTGCATATACAATGGCACATGCAGGTATAACCTGATGTTCTTCAATTATATCACCTCGTTTTACCCCCTCATGTTGATATTACATGAAAGATTATACATGCAAGGTGGGGGATTTTTCAACCGAAATTGTGGTGTACTTTTAGATTAACACAAACAACCAACCATACTTGTATCCGGTTCCAGAAACCATGGGACGTACAAAAGTCAGCATATCATGGGAAAACAGTTTTGTTTCGGTATCCGTCCAGTATAGCCGGGTATAATCATTTTTCAACGTATCGATATATTTCCTTTTGATGCTTTCCGCGATGCTTTTTACGTTTTCTGCCCCAAATGAAGTGAAATCCGCATACACATTGAAATTTAAGTCATATACCATAAAGATGCATTCATGCCTCCGAGTTAGTGTCTAAGATGAAAAAAGGGTCTTCGACACTTTATCCAAATCCTTATATTTTGTAAACACATCTGAACTGTAATCATTAGTTAAAAGCTTGTATAGGATTGTATTAAACACCATGTTGTTGGCCACAGAGTACACTTTGTCCTTGACTACGCTTATAGCGTCGGATGCAATGCGAAGGTTTGTGTGGATATTATTGTAAAAGTTTTTATACATTATGTCCTGTATAACCGCAGAGCTGACTCCTGCCAGCAGAAGCTCGGGAATAACAGTACCGCATACCAGTATGACGATCAGCTTGACGATACTCCTGTGAAGCCACTTTAAAATGCGTTTTCTCATGGTTAACCTCCGATGTATGCTCGGTATAGTTCCCTCTCCAGCATTTCTTATGTGTCTTATTCAGGCATTGTACCTTTTAAATTCCGAAAAGTTCACAGATATTGTTTTTAACATATTCCATATCCATCTGGCCGCATACCTTTGAAACATCCACTTCAGGTGGATTACAGCCGTCTTTCAGGCAAATTGCCGCCGCAGTGCCTGCCGCTTCGCCTATGGCCATCATCGTGCGAGAAAGTCGGCAGGATGCGCCTACTATATGTGTAAATCCTGAACCTCTGCAGGAAACTAGCAGGTTATCCCGTTCTACCGGCAGAAGGCATGAGTATGGTATCCCATAAGGATATTTAAGATTTTGGTCGTCGTTGCTTGAATGCTTCTTGCCATGTACATCAATAGCGTGGTCAGCATACACAATTATTTCATCGCTTAATGGCTGTTCACCAAAAGGCATGCGAACTTCATTTTCCGTCAGGACATGCCTGGCCTTGAGACGATAGGTTTCCCTTATGCCAATGCGAGGGGCAAAGGATATCAGCCGATAACCAGCAAATCCTTTTTCCTCCTGCAACCATTTAAAATAGCGATAGACCCGTGCTTTACACAGTTCGTATCCCTTTCCATATTCCATATCGAACAGTACTCTCCCTTCAATAGTTGGGAGCATATTAATACAGTAATCCCCGTTGGGATACTGGGTTACAAAGGATACCGGGCGATTATTTGGCAGATTCTCCTTTGCCCAGTCTGATACGTCAATGCTGTCATAGGGGCTGGGAATAGGGTCTACGTCCGATTCATCCTTTTTTTGTATTCTGAAAATCAAAGAACATGCATTGAGATAATTTTCATGTTCTTCCGGCGCGGAAGGCTCGCCGTACTCTGAGGAAGCCTCGCGTCCAAGGTTCCAGCCGCATCCCGCGTCGCGGGCAAGATATATGTCTGCCGACGCATCTATATATACCTGCCCTGATACAGTAAATTCCCTGCTGTCCTGCTTGAGCACAAGCTCTTTTATTTTTCTCTTCTCGGTCCTGGATCTCACAAATTCTGTATTAAGAAGGAGTGTCACATTCTTCCTATCCGATATCATATCCTTCATGACCCGATCCATGGCCAGCGGTTCAAAATGGAAACGTCGTTGATCCCATGAATCCACTCCGGCTCGGCGCCGGGTCCTTTCATAGCTGTCACTGCATGGCTCAGATATGCCCATGGGCTTTTCCGGCGTCATATGCCAAACATCCTTTGCAACACAGCCTTTTCCGCTTTCCAGAAGCCTTTTTGCTATTTCAACGTGGTACCGGCCTGTGGATACGCCCGGCTCCCAGTTGTGAACGCCCCCCACTGTAGAAGTACCTCCAAGGATGGTTTCACGCTCAACAAGAAGTATCGACGCATCCGGATTTGTATCCGACGCTGCAAGGCAGGCCCCTACTCCGGAAGAACCGCCTCCGATGATTATTATGTCATAATACATTTAAAACACCTCATTAATTATATCGTCGGTGTTCAGTAAATCCGAACACCTTATTTTAAACAGTTTATAATAACTGGAAATAAATAACTTCACCTCACAGCATCTAAACCTTCTATAATAGTAGTTTAGAAAGGGGATGAGGTCATTTGTTACCCAAAAATCAAACTCATTTAGCTTATACACTAACTCCTTTTCAGCACGTAAAATGTGCTGATAGTATCCGCAAAGATTATTTCAAAAGTTGATCTTTCATGTGTATATGACCTTTGTAAACATTTTTATTCCACTAATCAACATAGTCGTATTGCAGATTATCGACCACAGGATGCCTTAAGGTCATTACTTGTGATGTATCTTGCTGGTTTTACATCCATTAATAAATGGGTAAAAGAACTTAAGGATACACCACGTTATGCTTATATGTCCGGTTTTAGCCCAGATAAAACTCCATCTAAAGCCTATTTTTCATAGTTTACTTCAAACCTGTTTAGCAAAGATTACGATATTGATGATATTATGACTCAGGGAACTCTGCTTAAAAAATTTTTTGAAACTGCATTTGTCGATAAATCTACTGAGTTAGGAATTAAAGATCCTCATGACAAAGCTATCTTTGACGGCTGTAAAGCAAGGTCTTTTTGTAAACAGAGATATAAACCGGATAAATCATGCAGGTGCTCCAGTAATAGCATTAAGCCTTTTAAGTGCTCTATGTGTACAGATCCAGAGGCTACCAGAGGCTACGATCATAACCTTGATGAGTTCTTAATGGGTTATGGTCTGCATTTTGCAGTAACTCCACTGGTTAATAGTCCATCCAAATGTCTGCTACTTACTTTCTTTGTTACAGGTGCCGACGTCCATGACTCCAAAGTATTTCCACATCTTTTAATATATCTGTATCATGATATGAAAGTGGATTTTAACTACGTTATCCTGGATTCAGGCTATGATGCATGGTACATTTATTGGTGGATTAGTCTTCTAGGAGGTAAGCCTATAATTGCTATAAATCCTAGAAACTCACAAACTCCTACACCAGAGAATGAATATGGATTACCTGTCTGCCATGCGGGCCACGCTTACTATTACTGGGGAATTGATAGGAAAAAACGTAGATATAAATGGCGATGTCCATTAAAAGCATCTAAAAAGTTGTCTAAAAAACTTAAGTGTGATAAACCGTGTTGTAATTCCAGCTATGGTAAGACAGTCTATACCCACATTGAAGATGACATCCGCTGGTTTACACAGTTCCCAAGAGGATCCCAACTCTGGAAAGACCTATACTCAAGAAGAGCACGTATCGAACCAGTTATTGGCTATTCAGTACTAAATTACGGATTAAAAACCCCTTTATTTCAGGGTACTAAAAACTTCTTCGTGAGGACTGCCTTAGTTTGCATGATCCAACATGCAAAAGCCATAGCTAGTAAACTCCTGAGTATAGAATACCAAAAAACTGCTGCTTAATCCATAGGAAATTTAAACCTTAAACCTATGCTTAGGCAAGCTTTGTCTTTATCTCTTGGAAAACACTTCCTATCAATTGCATCTTTTTAATTTTCAAAGATCAGTTATTATCTTGCAGCTCACTTCTTATTCATCACAACTTCATTGGTATTTATTCCCAATTTGTTTTAATTTACTGAACACCTACTATTATATTACAACTAGTTTGTACTATTTTGTAGAAACATGTCGAAATATTTATATGGCGCAATGTGCTTTAAGAAATGTTATTAAAAGAAATTGCTATGCTTTAAGGCTATAGGCTTGGTTGCTAATATTATCCTATAGACTTTCGCTATCAAGGATTGCTATCAATGGATATGCTATGTATAAAGTTTAGAATTCTAAGTGTTGCTGCAGCGAAAGGTCTTTACGGCAATCTTAGCGGTATAGGAGAATCATAGTATGCTAAAAAAGTATACCACAAATTTGTTATGCTTTCCTCATAGCGATTGTATTATTTGGGGTAAGGTTAATTCTTAACGTTTCTAAAACACCCACAAAAAGCAAAAGAATAAACAAAAAACTTGGGATTCAATATTAGAAAGAAAATCAAAAATAATATTGGCATTATTGTTAATTCCCATATCGTGAATAATAGTATTACTACTGCTATCACTGTTAGAAAACGAATTATTTTTTATCATTAGCATCATTATGCATTTATATCACAAATCCTCTTTTAAGTTTATTAATATCTTCTGCATTGTTTTGCCCTTTCTGGCTTATTTTGTATTCTCTATCAGTGTTTCATCAAACATTTTCTCTATATCTCTTATAGTTAGTTTTAATGCTGTTTTACCTGATATAGAACCAGTAAGCCTATTAATGAATTGCTGTCTTATCTATTGCATAAACTGCTAAATATTATTGCTATTGATAACATTAAAGCTGACATTAGTATTCAGACTGCCATGAGGCTCTTTTTTAATAAAATCAATACTCATCCTATATGCCCCTTTTCAAGTTTCTTAATTCCTTTGCAATAATATAATACCCATTTATATTTATACTCTTAGATTATTTCTCAACCTTTTGCCTTCCTAACTTCTCTTCAAGGTCTGCAATTATTCTCTCAAATTCCTTAATCTTGCCCTGGAGCTCATTGTTTTGCAATTTTAACTCCGTTACTTCGTTTATTGTATTATTTCTCTGTTCCTGCAGCTTGTCTATTTGTTCCATAAGCTCTTTATAATCCTTTTGATGTTGCAACTGTGTTTCTTTAAGTTCTTTTTGATGTGTTTTTTCGGCTGCAAGGATAGCTTTTTCTTTTTCCAGTATAGAATGCTCTTTTTGTTTTTCGATTTCAGCCATTAGCTGTTTATTCTCAGTCATTAATTGATTATTATGAGTTTTAATTTCATTTAACTTAGATATTTCAGACAATGTGTTATCCAATTTTTCTTTTAACTCTTTGATTTTACCTTCTTTTTCATTGCAGCTGTCTGTCAATGCTTTGTTTAGGTTATCCTTATCGGCTAGTGTAGCTTCATATTCTCTATTTTGTTTTGAAATTTGCTTTTCCAACTCTGAAATTTGGTTCAATAAACGGTAGTTTTCTTGTTCTGCTTCTTTTGCAGTTTCTTTATATAATTCATTTGCTGCAGTAAGTTCTGTTTCTTTATTCTGTAAATCTGTAATAATACGGTCTTTGCTGCTCAGCAAGTGTTCAAATTCTGACCGTATCCTTTCTTCGGCATCTTCGTTAAGTTGTAGTGACATTAAAAACATTTCAGTGATTTTATTAAGGTAGGTTTGAAAGCTTTCTATCTCTATTTTCCTTTCAACCAGCACGGCCTTACTTTTTTCGGTTTCATATAAGGAGATTAGTGATGCTAGACATTGTCCCTGGTTACCAAATTCCTCATTTGCTAAAGTCTTGAACTTTTCAAAGGTTTCATCATCAGCCCTGAAGCTTCTTACCTTGTATTCTTTCACAGGTTCCACATTTTTCTCCTCCATTTGATATTTTATAATGTAATACGTATACAATACATTATGTTACATAGTGTATTACTCCCATTCGGAAATGTCAACAGTTATTATAGTATGTAATAGAAAAAAGATTAGCAGCTGGATTTATATTTTTCGCACCATGCAATAAGCATCTCTATACACTTCATAATTATTCCTTTTTGCCGAACTCCCTTAACAGTTGTCCTTCTGTTTTTTGATCTGTCAATAACTTTGTTAAATCGTCATGTGCTTCATCAACACTACTATACTCATTCAATACTTTGCATAACTTATAATTTTCTTCACCCATTTTGTGTACTAGGTATACTTTCCTGCTATTACCATATAATTTCATTTAATATCTCTCCTCTTTTCTTTGTATTCCATTAAATACTAACAAAACATACTTATTTATACAAGCAAAATGAAGTTAGTTTTAGTTTGTCATACGATATATTCTGTGCTATAATGTCTTTGGAGATTTTGTAATCGCCTATTTTTTTTGGCAATTCTTTTTTTTGCCTATTTTCAGATTTTTCAATTATATCAATCTTATCAATCTTTTTTTTACCATCATAAATATCAGTATCACTAGGTAAAAGATTTTTACACTCTTGACTGAAAGTTTTTTTCACTCTGGAGCGAAAGATTTTTACACCCCGGTCATATCAAGGCTTACAGAGCCTATAGAGGTTAAATATATGCGATTCGGTCTATTTAATAGAAATTTATGCATTTGATAAAAACGATTATAAACAACATAATTTTTTGTCCAATTCGAGTTTGGCATTGAATATCGAAAAGGCACAAAAGGTTTTGAAGAAATGAGATATATTAGTTTTAGAAATTCTGACTCTTCATTTGGGATAGCACAAGACGAGAGCGAGCGTTTATGAAAAAGGTATAAGATGTTTACTTTTTTAAATAATGTGTTATAATATAGATGAAGGCGATCGGTACCGCAAAGTACGGTTGCCACAAGGGATTATAATAAATTAATAATCAGCCTGTTGCCGCAGGGTGATTATTTTTTTTGTCCTAATATTGCCTTAACTATAGCAAGTATTAAGGAGACAAACGATATTACTAACATAGAACTTGCTATCATTAGAGAGATAACCTCATATGTATTCATATCGCGCCACCTCCTTCCTCTAAAGGAATAAAGGTGGCAACCACACCCTGCTTAATTCCGATCACCTTGTCCATATTATACCATAGAGATATGCGTTTTTCAATAAATTACGGTGCTGGCTATTTTTGTTTTAGCACAAATATTTATAAAAAAAACAGGCTATTTTAGCCTGTTTTCTATATATTACATATCCCTTTTGCTTTAAAACTTATATACTTATTGTCTTCGCCGACTATAATGTGGTCAATTACCTTTATCCCTAATATATCTCCGGCTTCAATAAGCCGTTTCGTTATTTCTATGTCTTCTGTGCTTTCCGTTGGATCGCCGCTAGGGTGGTTATGAAATAAAATAATAGCACTCGCATTGTTTAATATTGCCTGCTGAAAAATCTCACGAGGATGTACAATGCTACTGTTTAAATTTCCTACACTAATTATATGCACACCTGCTATTTTATTTTTAACTGTTAACGTTATGATACCAAACTTTTCTACTGTTGAGTTATTGATATCCAATACTTTTTTTATTACATCATTTGCTATTTGTGAATTTCGTATAACAACATACTCCAATTCATACAACCCCGTTTTCTCCTTTATTAGCCTTACACTGTATATACTTATTCTTTTGGCCATCTAATATATCCCCCTTATTATATTGTATTTTTTCTTTTTTGTCTTGCTATTAGGCAACTTTATTTAAAAAATAACTAAATAAATCTAGTTGACCTTCCATGATCTTTTTTCTTGATTTCCCGTTTTTGGGTTTTGATGTCTTAAATAATAATTTGAGTTTTGCATTTTCAATTTCCAAATCATCTATTATATTTGTAGTTATATCGTTTTGTTCTTTTTCAATTATTCCTAATTGCATATCTTTTACTGATATGTTTTTATCTTTTGTCTGTACCTGCTTTTTGGTATTCAGTATTGCCATCTTTTTGTATATAGCAGATACATCCTCTACGTTTGCACTTATTCCTGATGCAAGTTCTCTTGCCAGTGCAGTTGTTAAATCCTCGCAATCATTTAGTGCAGCCAACCCTTCTGAAGTCACGTTGCCTTCTATTGTTGTTGCAACAGCAAGTTTTGTTCCCATTAATCTTATTGCCCTGTGCTGCATTGTTCCCTCATATGCAAAGATATAGACTTCTACTCTTGGTGATGTTTGATTTATCCGCCAGGATCGTCGGCTACTTTGCCTAAAGGTGTTTAAATTATAAGCTACATTGTAAAAGATTATGTTGGTAAACTCATTCAAGTCTAGTCGGGTAGGAACCCGTCGCCTTGCCATATTTCTATGGTAGGTTTACGAGCGCCCCCCACAGAACCGGACTTACACTTCTCAGCGTATCCGGCTCCCCATCTACCTATCAGTCTAATTTTCCCGCGTGTAATTTATCATGACACGTCGGGCATAAAGCCATTGTTTTACGTTTCCTGCCTATCATAACGATTTCCCAACCTGTTTTGTCTTTCAAGTCCTTAATCTTCCTGACATGGTGCATTTCGATAGGAACATCTTCCGCACCACACCATTCGCATTTCTGGGCTTTTAGTCGACTGATTAGGCTGGTTCTATTGAGATTTCTGTGTACCAAAGGGATAACGTCAACGTCCGGCATTTTGATTATACTGCCGTCATGTCTAAAACCGCCGTCATACAAATACGCAACCGCTTTTCCGCTTTTGCTTGGATATTTCACGCCGAAACGCTTATATCCATACTTTTTACGGATTTTGCTTATCCTCGTTTTGTATTTGGCGGCAAAGGTCTTAAACATACTGTATTTCATAACATAGTAGAAGTCGCCCAAAACGCTTGCATTATCCGCAATGCGGTAATAGTTGTAAATTCCGCGAATTTCCGCATTGTATTGGTTTAAAATCTCAAGGTCGTCACTGTTGATTAAATAAGTTCTTTCGCATGGCACAAATATTTCCTTGCCATTTTGATACTTGATTTTAAGAGCAGAGTAATCTGTAAGTTTTTTCTGCCACTTTTCCCTCGGGACGTATAGCTTTATTCTGCCGGTTTGGTATCTGGCGCGATTGCCATTTTTGTCTTCAATCGTTTGTTGACTTTGTGACGTGCATATATCAAAGCCTAAAAAACGGGCTTTGTCATGCGCGTTGGTAATAAGCGTCTTTTCTTCGGACAGTTCCAATTTGAGTTCTTCGGACAAATATTTCTTAACATCCGCTTTTATCATTTCAGCGTCCTCTTTACTGCCAATCACCCCACAAATCCAATCGTCAGCGTACCGTAAATACTGTAATCTCCTGTAATTGCTGTCCATTGGGTCTTTCGTAGGCATTTTAATCTTTTCATTCGTCATATAACGAATGTTTTTCAAATACTCCTTTTTGTTATCATTGCCCATATTTTCCCACATTTCTGGCAGTATTTTACCATCTTTCAGCCAACGGATTTTTTCGTGCAACTGCCAATACGGTTTATATTTGGCACGAATTTTCTCCGCTTTGAAACTTTCCATATACCGTTCCATAAATCTGTCAAACTCATTTAGGTAGATATTGGAAAGTATCGGACTGATAATTGAGCCTTGCGGTGTACCGGAATAGGTTCTGTAAAACGTCCAATCTTCAATATAGCCCGCTTTTAGAAATTTCCATATCAGGCTGATGAAATATTCGTCATGTATGCGCCTGCGTAGTATTCCAACAAGTACAGCGTGATTGATATTATCAAAGAAAGAGGTTATATCTCCCTCAATGAACCATTTTACCGCTGTGAAATTTGCTTTTAGTTGTTGGAGCGCCGTATGACAACTTCTGTCAGGACGGAACCCGTGGGAACGATTGGAGAATGTCGGTTCGTAAATGCTTTCAAGTATCATACGAATAATTTCCTGCACCAGCTTGTCATTGAAAGATGGAATACCCAAAGGGCGCAACTTTCCGTTCTTTTTCTTGATATAGGTTCTGCGTGCAGGGTACGGCTGATAGCTGTGGTCTTTCATAGAAGCGATTAACGCCTCAATTCTTTCCATACTCATGCCGTCAACAGTTTTACCGTCTGTACCAGCGGTCATGTTGCCTGGTTTAGCGTAAATATTCTGATACGCTTCCGTATAAAATTCCGCATTATACAGATTTCGATATAACCTTTCGTAATGATAATCAGGGTTTTTCGATTTTGACCTTAGACTGTTTAATACATCAATTGGATTTCTCATGGTGTCTCACACACCCTTCTAATATTTTTGTATTAAGAGGCAAACTACCTCCCTTCGCCATGTGGACGGGTTTCCCGCCCTCGAACTACTATGGAGGCTCCGTTACCATGCCGGATTTTCAGCGTCATCTTTCTTGGGCTTCTAACCCTTGAAATTTATCACCTTTCGGCATTACGCATAGCCAAAATTATATTTGGCGTTCCAGTTTAGGTAATCTCCGTTTAGACTGATAGAAATAACTTGTCAAGTTGTCGGATATGGCGTTTGTCCTTTACTGTTTATCACAGTTGAGGCGGTAAGAATATCACGGACAATTCCACCAGGACTCTATGGAACTCCCATACCGCTTGACGCTTAAACTATCGTGCGCCAATGATTCGAGTAGAACCTCTCGGACTACCATTTAGGCAATCAAGCTTTTATCCTCATAAATGACATTTCACCTTGCAATTCAGTCTCGGCGTGGATAGTTCTGCCGACTTATCGCTTTACCGATATGCTACACTCCCCGCGCAGTTTCCCTTGCGGATAAATCGGTTGGTGATAACGTGGTTATTTCAACTTTGATACTTTTCGTTACCGCTTTGTTAAAGCAGAATTTCTATCAGCCCGCGGACACTTGCCGCTTTAAGCAGCAATCTGTGTCCTTACGGACGCACATCCTGTTTCTACCAGGCTTGGATTAGTTACTAAAACATCAATCTCATTTGCATTTTTCATCAGCCATTCTTCTCTTTTGCTTGCCTGTATAGACGAGGATAGTATTTTTGTTCGATAATCTTTTTCGGTCAATATTTTTTGCAATTTTTTTTGGGTATCGGTATTGACCCAATTTGTATAAACTAGTAATTTTTCACCTTTAGATATTTTTTCCTCTGCAATCTCTAATACCTTTAATTCCTTTGCATAAAGATTATCAATGCTGCCTATGTTTTTAGGTACAACTAATTCACTTCCGTCTTCAGGACTATATATAGGCTTCATACCGTAAGGCATGTCCGGATATAAGGTTAACATTATTAAATAGTTTCCTAAAATTTTATGCGATATATTTCTTTCGCTTTTAAGAATGCTTTTTAGCTCGCCTTCTATTCTTTCGTATTCATTAGCTACTTCCTCATCCATTTTCATAATTATAGGAATTTCCTCATATTCCGGCATTGAATCCGTCATATCATCTAAAGATAGGAATACTGCATTATCAAGTAAGTATCTCGTAAAGACTAGTGGAGATACACCAGGTAGTAGTTTTTCTCTTAGTTTTCTTTTAACTGCTCGGCTGCCTGCATTGTACCTTGCTTCTTTTAACTTATATTCTTCTTGGAATACACCGTATTCTTTGTTAAAGGCTCTTTGATCGTAGTATTCATAGTCCTCTTTTACCATCAATGAAGGAAAGCATCGAAATAGTATATAAAATATACTACTACTGTATCCATTTATTAAAGTAGCAGTCATGGCTATTACTTTTTTAGACATTTTGGCTAATTCCCCTGCTGCAATACCTTGGCCTGTATCACCTTTATATAAGTGCAACTCATCCAATATACAGCTATCTACTACATGCTCCATCTTCTTTTTCATGTAAGTCGATAATCCATATTTTCTGTATGCACTTTTTGTTGGTATGTACCCTGTCTTTGCAATAATATCGGATAATTGTTCTAATGTTTTTTCGTCCTCAACTTCTTTAAAGTAATGTTTTGCCATAGGTCTGTATACCCAGCCATATGGTGATACTTTTGCCCATTTATTATATCTCCTGTCAGATGGATTTACAGCAGTCCATAAAAGGCTGTTACAATTTTTACACTTACGGTTTGCAGAGTTCTCATTTCTGTAATAAAAACAATCCGCATCTACCATATATTTTACGTCATCCTCAGTTAATTCCATCTCTTGTTTTGAGAAACAATCAGGGCATATAAAGCATTTTTTTGCATTGCTCCATATTACTGCTGGTTTTTTCATGTATCCGTCTCTAGCACGTTCCTTTGAGATAAATACATATACTGTTTTTCTATTTTCTGTATAATATTCGTATGCTTTGTTTAATTCCGTTATAGTCTGAGCAATAAAAGCTTTTGAATTGGGAATAGTCCATTCAATTTCCCTTACCCATTTTTCTCCTAGATGGCCAGGTCCTAATATTATACCGAAATGTTTTTCTTTTTTATTTTTATAAAGCGAATACAGTGCAGTGCTTGCTATTACTGTTTTTCCGCTGCCACACTCAGCACATAGTACAACACATTTATCCTTTTCGAGCTTTTTCTTCATAGATTCTGCAATTATTTTTTGTGCAGAATATAAACGGATACCTCTTGTTTGATACAAATAATTGTCTATTTCTTCTACTTCTTTTGAGATTTTTTCTTTTGTAGGATCAAACAATGGTACAAAACTTTTTTTGATTTTTTCGGCAATTTCCTGCCCGAATTTACTTAAATAAGTGGTTATATCTGATATGCCTAAAAATCCTTTTTCTTTAGGTTTTATGTCTGAAATTTTTAAATGTCCTTCCTTTAAACCTGTTTCTACTATTCTTTGTATTGTGTCATCATCTCTTATCATGCAATATGCATCTAAAAGGTTTGTGTTCGATAAACACTCTAATTTATATAATATTTCTTCTTCTTGCATTTTTTCTATTACATAATCAACGTATTCATCTAACATTGGTATTGACGTTCTCTTGTTTATCTCCTTAAATAACTGCTTTTTGTTTTTATCCTTGATAAACAAGTATGATTTACGCAGGATGTTTTCTTCTTCATTATCATTTCTTACATAATTTTCATCATCCTTGCGTAGTAATAGACACTTTGTATAAGGATCATCTTTTTTTATATTTTTTTTATAGGCTTTAGCTACAGAATTAAAGTTCATTATATGAGTTTCTGTATGAACTTTAATTCCGCCACCAGAACATATTGCATCAGCCATCGCTCTTACGGTTTCCGTATATCCCCCGTAGTACATAAGTACAAGCTGATTAGTTCTACTATCATAGACTATGCATTCTGCATAGTTTGTAACATAAATATCCTTATCATAGTTTGTATACTCAACCTTAAACAAGCCATTTATCATGCGATCATTCCTTTCTTTTTTTTGTCACAAACAAAAAAGCCAACAGTAAAGAATGTTTTTCTTTATTGTTGGCTTTTTACCTATTTTTTTAGATATTTAAATGTTATTCTGTAGCAGGAAATACCGTACTTAAATCTATTTCTAGATCCGGGAATACAGAAACATTTACTTTATCTGCTTCCGTGTAATGTTTTAATCTTCCATACCTTTTGTTTTCTTGTAGAGTAAATACCGTAACAATTCTATATTCCGGTTCTATAATCCAATATTCCCTAACTCCTACTTCCTCATATTTATTAAATTTTTTTATTTTATCGTTCCGGACCGTTGATGGTGATGTTATTTCTATTATTAATGTTGGAATACCATGATATCCTGTCCCTTTTAATTTAGTTTCATCACAAACTACTACTAAATCCGGTTGATAAACGTTAGTAGTTCCTTCATCTGTTTCATCTACATCAGATAATCGCAAGTCAAAAGGTGATGCAAATATTTGGCAAGGCTTATCTTTCAAATAATTATTAAACTGAGTTAATAATTCTCTTGATATAGCTTGATGTTGCCAAGTTGGTGCTGCTTGCATATAGGGTACTCCATCAATAATCTCCCATCTTTTATCTTCTGGCCAAGTCAAGTAGTCCGCATAAGTATATTGCTTATCTTCTTTTTTAGGTAACGACATCTAAAACACTCCCTATTAGCTTTTTAAATAGTGAATGAAACATTATAGCTTTCTTGTATTAAACATCTCATTCACCGTTTGCATTGCAAATTCCGCAAGTTCTATTCGGCTTTCGAGATCTCCGGTATAAATTGATTCAATTTCGGCCATTTTACACAAACGGTTTAATAGCTTGATATTAACTATTACCATATCATGTAATCTCCGTCTATTTACGTCTAGTCTTACGATGTATTCACGGTAGGCTTCCGGTTCTAGCCTGAATCTCGCACATGTTATAGCTGCTTCCATACTGTTTACCGCATCAATGTATTTCCCACAAGAATCGATAATGTCCTCTATATCTGATGCTAATTCGTCTTCGTTCATGGATATTAGTTTGTTTACTAGAGCATTGAATTTTTCTCTCAACATTATTATTTTCTCCTTTTCTATTCTATTATATTATATAGTATTTTTTTAGAAAATCGAGTAGGGGGAAAATAATTAATTTATTTTCCGACCTCTCACACCACCTGT
>DAOSDD010000018.1:0-33052 GCA_035362115.1 Clostridiales bacterium
ATGTGTTTGCCATTTGCTATACCACCACAGCCAATTATACCAATCTTCAGCTTTTGTTCCTTTTTACAACAATCCTTGCAACAATTTGACATACAATAACCCCCTGTAATTTTAATAATAAAGTACTGCTTATATATAACGCACAAAACAAATTATATTATCAGATTGCTAATTATATATCAGGTTTTATGCGCTTTTGTTCCCATAATAAATGTTTAAAAATAATTCGCCCTTTCTCATGCCATTGGCTTTAATCATAATGTTTTATATCATAATTATGAAGGCTTTCCTGTAGATTCCCTTATTATAAGCTCGTAGTCCAGGAATATACTCCTGGGTTCAATAACCTCGCCGCGCATCTGCATAAGCAAAAGCTCCATTGCTTCGCATCCTAATTCAAACTGCGGCTGAGATATGGTTGTCAGCATAGGTTCACACATTGAAGCATAAGTTATGTCATCAAAGCCTATAATGGAAATATCTTCAGGCACCTTCAGGCCTTTTTCCCTGAAGCATCTTATTGCTCCTATAGCCATACTGTCGGATATGGCGAAAACTGCCGTAGGTATATTGTCCTTTTTGAGTAAAAACTGCCTTCCAGCGCGAATTCCGCTTTTGAAGCTGTAGTTGCCCTGTTTTATCAGGCTGGTATCATATACAAGGCCTACATCCTCAATAGCCTTTTTATAACCTGCATTCCTTTGAATGGTAGAAATAAAATTATTATTGCATGTAATCATTCCAATCTTTTTGTGGCCCAGCCCTATTAGGTATTGTACAGCTCTATATGCTGCAGAAAAGTTATCTATTGAAACATGAGATACCTGGGCATCCTCTTTATACTCACAGCACTGAACTACAGAGAAGCTCCTGCCTATGGCCGATAATTCCTCCCGATCCAGCTCTGGAGCCATAAAAATCACGCCATCGGAAAGCCTGCTTTTAAGCAGCTTAAGATATGCTTTTTCTGTTTCCAGCTGTGAATCTGTGTTGCATAATAAAATATTGTAACCGTTTTCACGTGCGACAGATTCAATACCTTTTACAACTTTTGAATAAAACGGATTGGATATGCTCGGCAGTAATACCAATATCAATCTGGTTTCAGTCCGTCTCAGATTTCTGCCAAGGAGATTAGGCCTGTAATCCAGTTCTTCTATTGCCTGCATTACATTATTTCGTGCTTTTTCAGATACTGCAGGGCTGTTGTTAATTACCCTTGAAACTGTAGCAACAGATACCCCTGCTTTTTGTGCTACATCTTGAATAGTCGTTGGCATATTTCCCTCCTGTTTTGTAACGGATTACATTTCTTATTATAAAACACATTTTGGAAATATTCAATAGGAATGTTATATGGAAATATCCGTCCCCTTGTTTTTGGAAAAACCTGTTTTATAAAATGTCACCATTACCACAAGAGCGCCGGTTATAAATGAAACTAAATACAAAAGCTGAAAATTGCTTAAAGGGAAAGCAAGACCGCTATAGTCCGGCATCACATTAATGAGAAGTTTACCAATAATAGGCGCCAGCAGAACACTTGCTCCGTAAATTGCTTTAAACCATCCTTCATATATGGATTTGGCACTTTCCGGCATTATCTCAAATCTATATGCCATTATGGCAATATTAAATCCGCCATTGCCAAAGCCTCCAATAAGTGCAGAAGGAAGTAACATGAAGTAGGTTTTTCTGGTTAAAAATACATACATTAGAAAATCAATTATGGTGAAGAAAGCAGAATATTTAAGAACTGAGATTGTACCCTTTCTGCTCTGAATCCGTCCCCAAAACTTTGTACTTATTATCATTACAATATATGTAATGACATTTATTGTAGAAATAAATCCATAATCAAAATTTAAATACCTTATTAAATATATTGAAGTAAAGGAAGTAGAAATTGTAAGGCACAAATAATATGCAAATATAAAAATAAGGAAATCCCTGAATTCATTGCTTTTTATAGGTTCGAGAAATATGGTTTTTTTACTTTTGTTTTCCTCCGGTATTTTATATTCCGGCTCTTCAATAAATAAAAGTATTACCGTATCAATTACTGATAATACAAGGCTGCTGACAAAAATTATTAAAAAACCTGTATAGCTCTTTTTATAAAAATCAAGAACATAACCCATTACAAGAGTAGTTATAGTAAAGGCAATTCTTAACAAAAACATTCTGAAGTAAACATAATCATTTTTTTTACCTTCAGGCGCTATCTCCATATACCAGATCATCCACCCTAATTGATAAAAACCCCAAAGCAGGTCAGCAGTAATAACCATTACTGCTACTAAAGTGATAATGAGTTTTTCATCTTTGGAAATTAAAGGTAAAAAAACTATTGAGCATGCTAAAAACCGTGAAAGAGCGCCTACTGTAATAAGTAGTTTTTTACGTCTTTTTATCCTCTCAAATATGAGAAAAGAAAATACAGTAAGGATAGAAGCCCATGTTCCCGCATTATTAAGAATGGCTACAATAAAATCAGAGCCTTTCAAATTTATTATAAACCCGGATAAGAACACTCCGCTGGTTAAAACGTAAGCGGCATTTATCAATGCCGCATCTATAAGAAACAGAATCTGACTGTTTTTGTATTTTCCACCACAGATTCTTTTATGTCCAAAAAGCTGTTTGCCTAAATTTTTTATGGTAATCGCCCTTTCTAAAATTAATAGCAAAAAGAAAAGTCAGCATCGTTAATATCATAATTACATTATGACAGATAATATGTTTTTATGTCAAACATTATTAAAAATGGGGGGGCATATTTTATACTTTGATTTATGGGGAATATATTGTATAATAGCATTATTCTTTGTTTTTTTGAGGCAGATAACTGTGTAAACTGCTTATTAATCTTTAATTAATGAGATCTAATGCAATAATAAAAAATTTGACTGTTATAATTTATAGGGGTGTGAGAATGGAACAATTAATGAACATTACATTAGGAAATCTACTTGATGAAATAGCGGAAAAATATCCGGACCGGGATGCTGTTATATATACAGACAGGCCCTTCAGGAAAACATATTCACAATTCAGGGAGCTTTGCAACCAGGTTGCAAAAGGATTCATGGCTTTGGGAGTCAAAAAAGGCGATCATGTTGCCGTATGGGCTACAAATTATCCTGAATGGATGCTGGCACAATTTGCTACAGCTAAAATGGGAGCAGTCCTTGTTACAGTAAATACCAACTATAAAATTTTTGAGCTGGAATACCTTTTAAGACAGTCTGATTCCACCACGCTTATTTTGATTGATGGTTTCAGAGATGCAAAATATATTGATATAATAAATGAACTATGTCCGCAGCTAAAGAATTCAGAACCAGGAAAGCTTGATTGTCCTTCTCTTCCATTTTTAAAAAATGTTATTTATATTGGTGATAAAAAATATTCTGGTATGCTTAACTGGAATGATCTGTATAAAATGGGCCGGGATATTTCCGATGCAGAGCTTGCTGCAATACAGGAAAGTCTTGATATACATGATGTTATAAATATGCAATACACATCCGGCACTACCGGCTTTCCAAAAGGTGTAATGCTTACTCATTATAACATTATTAATAATGGTAAATCCATTGGAGACTGCATGCATTTAACCCATGAAGACAGACTATGCATCCCGGTACCTTTTTTCCATTGTTTTGGGTGTGTTCTGGGCATAATGGCATGTGTAACACATGGAACCGCCATGGTTCCCATAGAATATTTTGAACCTTTAAAGGTTATGCAGGCTGTACAGGATGAAGAATGTACAGCTTTACACGGAGTTCCTACAATGTTTATAGCCATCCTTGAGCATCCTGATTTTGGCAAATTCAAATTCCCGAAACTCAGGACGGGTATTATGGCAGGTTCTCCATGTCCCATTAAGGTTATGCAGAAAGTGGTAGATTTAATGGGGGCCTCGGAAATAACAATTGCTTATGGACAAACTGAAGCATCTCCGGTATGTACACAAACAAGAGTTAATGATAGTATAGAATTAAGAGTATCTACAGTGGGCAAAGCCCTCCCATTTATTGAAACTAAAGTTGTAGATCCTGCAACAAACGAAGATGTTCCTCCAGGTATTGCGGGTGAACTTGTAGCAAGGGGCTACAACGTAATGAAAGGATACTATAAAATGCCTGAAGCTACGGCTCAGGCTATAGATTCAGATGGATGGCTTCATACTGGGGACTTGGCAGTTATGGATGAAAAAGGGTACTTTAAAATAACCGGAAGAATAAAAGATATGATTATCAGAGGCGGAGAAAACATATATCCCAAAGAGATAGAAGAGTTTTTATATACTCATCCTTCAGTAAAAGATGTACAGGTTATTGGAGTTCCTGATAAAAAGTACGGAGAAGTTATATTGGCTTGTATTATTCTAAAGGAAGGCCTTACTGCTACAGAAGAAGAAATAAAACAATATGTAAGAGATCATATGGCAAGGCATAAAACACCCAAGTATGTTAAATTCGTAGATAGTTTTCCGCTAACCGCAAGCGGTAAAGTACAAAAGTATAAAATGAGAGAATGGGCTATTGATGAATTAGGACTTCGGGATGCAGCCTCTATAGAAACAGCATAATGTAATGAAACAGTATAATACAATAGTAATAGCATAACTAATGGAGACTGCATAAAGGAAGCATCAGGTTTAGGTATGCATATCCAATAAATTATTCGGAGGGGATATATTTGAAAATATCATTTTCTACACTAGGATGTCCAGGATGGACCTGGAATGAAATTGTTAGTATGGCTAAAGATTTTGGATATGATGGTATTGAAGTAAGGGGCATCAAAAATGAACTATATGTACCAAAAGTTAAGGCTTTTCTACCGGAGAGCATTGAGGCAACAAAAACCCGGCTGAAAACTCTTGGTCTTGGAATTTCATGTCTTACTTCTGCTTGTAATTTATCGGATAAAACAAATATTGATACTAATATAAAGGAAGGTAAAGAGTATATTGATCTTGCAAGAAAATTGGAGGTTCCCTTTGTAAGAATTCTGGGAGACCCAAACCCTCACCCGGGAGAAAACATTGATTTCAATTTTACTGTGGAAAGCCTGACAATACTTGCAGAGTATGCCGGGAACAATGAAGTAAAGGTGCTTGTTGAAACCAATGGAACTTATGCAAATTCAGAAACAATATTAAAATTGGTAACCACAGTTAATAATTCTCATGTTGGCGTTTTATGGGATATTCATCATCCATACCGTTTTTTTAATGAGCCGATTACGAAAACATATGAAACCCTTAAAGATTATATAAAATTTATTCATGTAAAAGATTCGGTATTGGTGAACAATAGTGTTAAGTATAGAATGATGGGTTATGGTGATGTACCGGTCAAAGAGGCTCTCCTTATTCTTAAAGACGAAGGATATAAGGGATATGTTTCCCTGGAATGGGTTAAGCGCTGGAACAAGGATCTTGAAGAACCGGGAGTTGTTTTCTCTCATTACATTAACTATGTAAAAAATATAATTAAGTGATTTAATTTCGATTCAGCAGTTTAATGAAATCGGATAAGCCAGGCTTTTCTACTATGAAGATAAAGTAATTAACCGCTGCTCTCCAGTATTCTAGGGGGTGCATTTAATTTATATGAAAAAAATACTGGTAAGGAGCATCATAACGATAGCCCCTGGTAAATATTTCTTCATATTTGATAAATGCACCATATTCCATATTTCTCACTGCTTAATCCTCTTCACCAACTCCTCAGGAAGCTTTGGAGTCCCCCCTTCCCGGGTGCATACATAACTTCCTATTCTATTTGCCAGGCAGTTTATTTCATCAAGATCAAGCTTTTTTAAAAATCCCATTATAACAGCTGCTGTAAAGGCATCCCCTGCCCCAACCGTATCAACAATATCTGCCGGGAAACCTGGGTGATCCGACACACGTCCTTCTGATAAAAGAAGACTGCCTTTACTGCCCCGGGTCAATGCTATTAGTTTTAGGGAGTATTTTTCTGCCAATTTCCATAAGATGTTCAAGGTGCTGTTTTTATCTTCTTCACATATCTCATGTCCCAAGCCTAAAAGTTTTGAAACAACAGGCAGTTCTTCATCATTTAATTTGAATATGTCTGCATGTTTCAGTGAATTATGTATAATTTCTTTATTGTAAAAATGCTGCCTTAAATTTATATCGAAAACTCTTATACATTGGCTTTCTGCATTTTCAACATTTTCCGGGTCCTCTGCCTTTGATGCTTCTCGTGCATTCTCTAACATTTTAAGTATTGTATTTCTTGATGTTTCAGACCTTTGTCCAAGGGTACCAAAACATATTGCATCTGCTTTCCCAAGCAGCTCAGATTCCTCTTTTTCAGAATAAATATAATCCCACGCAACATTTTCATGAATAAAATATGAAGGTATGCCCCTATTGTCAAGTTTCACTTCAACTGTACCTGTAGGGTGGTTATTATTAATTTGAATATAGCGGCTGCTCAAACCCATAATGTTTATTTTGTTAATTATTTCCCTCCCCAGATTATCATTTCCAACTGTGCTTACTATATAAGCATCAGCACCAAGAGCTGAAGCGTGGTACACGAAGTTGGCCGGAGCGCCTCCCAATTGTTTCCCACTCGGAAGCATATCCCACAGTATTTCACCAACCCCTGCTATTGTATATTTCTTTTCTGAACTTTTCTTATCTGACATAGACCGCCTATCACTCCATTCATCACAATTTAAGCCTATATTACAACAAATTCAATACCCCAGTATAGGAATTATCCAGGTATTTTATTAATTCCTATACTTCAAGAAGTTACGAGTTTACATGACACAGTTCATATTCATCAATGTTGCTTTTATCTGTGTTTTCCAAGATACTTTCAAGAGCCCTTGCCAGCTGGTCAGGGCATGATGTTCCCTTACCTCCACAGTTAATTCCTTTAAGCTTTCTTATTACCTCTTCTATAGGCATGCCTTCCACGAGTTTGCTTATTCCTTGAAGGTTGCCGCTGCATCCGGACTTGAAGCTAACACTAACCAATGTATTCTTTTCATAGCAAATATCAATTTGCCTTGAGCATGTCCCTTTTGTTATGTATGTAATTTGCTGCATTTAAAATAACCCCTTTACCTTTTCAATTACCTTTTGATAAAACTATGCAATAGCAATAGTATACAATATATGATATATGATGATTATAATCATAATTGACCGGGAATTTCAACCACCATATTAATAACCTATTGTTTATGCAGCCTTAAGCTACCTGAGAGTTCGTCACCATTTTTCGGTTAAGTGCCTCCAATATCTCACAGGCAAAAGCCTCTTATGTAAATCCAGGTTATATCTTTCCCCTATGGTCACTGCGTTATAAAACTCCTTCCATAAATCACGGTAAAACTTCTCATTTGTATCTATTCCCGGAATTCGACCGGGATTTGCATCCACCAGCATCCACTCCCTGCAATTATATAAAGCTGCCAATTCTCTGGATTTATCGTGAATCAACCAGTTCTGGTCAGCCATACGTTCTGCAAAGTGTGGTGCTAACAGCGGCAGAATATTGTTATCCGGTTCTATTGGAGCATAATAAATATTCCCCTCAAGCAGACTGAACCGTAAAAATCCCATCATTCTATGCACTTCAAGCCCCACTCTCTGCCTTATTTGGTGAACCCTCAGTACTCTGTCGTCTGACAGGTATAAATCAACGTTTTTCCCCACTTTCCAGCCTAATTTTAAATATTCATATATAATTGTGCTGTTTTCCTTATCTTTATCGGCCAGAAAAACATGATAAATATTGTCAAGGGCATCTTGAGAAATCTTATGTATTATGGAATTATATACTCTTTGAGATTTATCAAAATCAGTACTAATATGTACATACTTAAACATAAAATTTGTTTGAAGAGCATCTTCAGATTCAATTTTCTCGGGGTATTCTTTTCGGTAATATGCTTCATAAACAGCCGAAAGAAGACCTTCAAAACTCCCGTCATATGTATAGCACAGTATATAATCACCTCCAATAATGCTTATATTATCTCTTTTACCGGATCAATACCGATTAACCCTTTTACTTGTACAGCTTCATTTGCCCCAATTAACTCTGTTGACCCAGCTACACCAACCCAATTTTCATTAGCAGACGAAAAGAGTGAAAGCTGCCTGTAACCTTCATCAAATGCCCCAGGAAGTTTAAGACCATCTGCAATAAGATTTGCCCGTATAAAAGTATCTTTCATTTCAGCTCTCTGATAGTATTTTCCCTTGCATGTAATAAAGTATTGTGCCCTTTTCAGTACCACGCCAAGTTTTTTTAAATCATCAAAATCCAGCGAACCAACCCTTCTTGCTGTAATTATCCTTTTCGCAGATTTTACTCCAATCCCAGGTACACGCAATAACATTTCATACCTGTCTCTATTCGCTTCTACAGGAAATAGCTGTAAATTTCTTAAAGCCCAGTCACATTTCGGATCTAATACAGCATTAAAATTGGGATGCTCCTGAGAAAGCAATTCATCTGCAGTAAAACCGTAAAATCTTAACAGCCAGTCAGCTTGATACAATCTATGCTCTCTTAAAAGAGGAGGTTTTTTTATTGATGGAAGAGCAGGGTGATTTGAAACAGGCACATACGCAGAATAAAAAACTCTTTTTAAACCATACCGCCTATATAAACCTTCAGAAAGTTTGAGAATGTTAATATCATTATCAGGTGTGGCACCTACTATTAATTGTGTGCTCTGACCGGCAGGTACAAAGTATGGAGCTTTTCTGCACTTTTGAATGTCCTCCTTATTTTCTTCAATTCTGGACTTTATATAACCCATAGGCCCTAAAATGGACTCCTTATTCTTCTGAGGAGCAAGCAATTGCAACCCCGCGCTTGTAGGCAGCTCAATATTTACACTCATACGGTCCACAAGCTTTCCTGCTTCATCTATAAGCTTATAATCCGCTCCAGGAATAGCTTTAATATGTATGTACCCGTTAAACTTGTTTTCACATCTAAGAAGCCTGACTGTTTTCAAGAGAAGCTCCATTGTATAATCCGGATTTTTCAATATTGCCGAACTCAGGAACAAGCCTTCAATATAATTCCTGCGATAAAAGTTAATTGTCAGGTCCACAACTTCCTCAGGAGTAAAAGTTGCCCTGGGAACATCGTTCGTAGCCCTGTTAACGCAATATGCGCAATTATAAACACAGGCATTTGTCAAGAGAATTTTTAGAAGAGATATGCAACGGCCATCAGCAGTAAAACTATGGCATATGCCTCCCGAAAACCCAGTACCCAAACCTCCCGGAGTATTGTTCCTTGTGCTTCCACTTGACACGCAGGATACATCATACTTTGCACTATCAGCAAGAATATTTAACTTTTGTATAAGCTCCATCCAAGCACTCCCTTGCATACTATTCTCTAATATTATAACTCTCTGACTATTTAACTATGGCAATATTTCATGGCACTATTTTACCATATAAATAATGAAATTGCAAACATATGTTCTAGAAAGGGTGCATTTTTAAAAGTGAAGAAATATTTACCAGGAGCTGACGTTACACTGCTTAGAGCCTTTAAATTCAGCTCCGGACAAAATCGAACTCATAAAATTGTCTGAATGAAAATTAAGAGACAATTTTACAAAAAACAACGATTTTGCTTATCCTACGCTCCGATTAAAAGGCTCTACATCAGCTTCACTTATGCTCCTTACCAATATTTTCTTCACTTTAATTAAATGCACCCAAAGCTAAATTGAAATTTACAATTATTTACTAATTAAAGCTTGTTCAGATACTCTTGAAAATCATAAAAATCTTTAAAACCTAACTCTTTAATATTAAACATTAATGTTCCTGTAGCTATATTTCTTCCACCTGAATGTAAATGAACAGGGATTCTCACATACTCGCCATTAATAGGGCTAATACCTTTCCATATATGTCCCTTTTTTGACATCTTTTTTTCTAACCCCAGTGACAAACATACCTCGTCAAATTCTCTAAAACTTATAGTTGGCATCCGGATCATGCATCCTTTCTTTAGTTTTTGCGATCCAACCCCAACACCTTTAACAACTGATTTTTATCTACACAACCTTTTAATTTTAAATAATAAGGGTACTGTTTTTTGTATTTTTCAATCCGAATATAAAGCTCAATATCGTCAAAATAATCTTCAGTAAGATTTACAATATTATCTAATAAAACATCAATGGCATCCTGTTTTGTCTCACCAAAGCCTGATGCACCTATTTCAGGAACTAAAACTTCGTATTGTTGTGTAGGATTATCATAACTTATTAAAGGATTAAACTGGTAACAGCCTAATAGAAGGTCTAGCAGTTCTGTTGAAATTATTGTTGCTGTTTTCCCTCCTTTCTTCACATTACCGGTAACAACTTCCTGAAATCGATCTATAGCATTATCCATAACACTTGATAGATCCTTTCTGAGATCTGCTACTCCCATTATATCTCTGCTAAACAACTCGTTAGAAACACGGATCATTTTATCCACCTCCTTACCTGGATTAGGCTCTGAATCTTTATTAAATACTTTCTTCATTTTGCTGCCTCCATAATAATACATTATGTACATAAAGTCAATATATATCATTATGTAATATATGCAGAATTAATAACAATATGCATTCGATTTCAAATACAAGGCTCTCATTTGTGTATAATAATAGACCAAATGCTTATTTTGTTGCAGCCATATTCACCCATATGGTATAATATTCACAAATCAATAAACAGCTGATATGTAATCCGGAATTAGTCAATTATTACTCAATCAGCAGTTATTTCACTATAAGTTTATTTGTTTATATGCCATTTATAAGCCAGTATAAGTCAAAAGGATGTGAATTTATGATCTGTGAAAATACTAAGTGCATTGCATACATAGGTACGTATACATCAGGCAAAAGTGAAGGGATATATATATTCGAAATGGATACCCAAACAGGTGAATTGAAACCTGCGGGAGTATGCAAGGGTTTGGAAAACCCTTCATATCAGGTTATAGATAATAAGACAGAATATTTATATACCGTTATGGAAACTGAAAAGTTCAATGGTGAGAAAGGTGGAGCTGTTGCCGCTTTTGCAATAGATAAAAAAACAGGTCTGCTGGAATTTGTAAATTGCCAGCCTACAAAGGGCAGAGTCCCTTGCCATATAAGCATTGATAGTTCCAGAGAGTATATTTTTGCAGCCAACTACACTGAAGGTACAATATCCGTTTTTCCTATCAGTCAGGACGGAAGCATATCTCCTGTTTCATGCATCGTTAAGCATGAGGGCTCGGGTCCAAATAAGGAAAGGCAGGAAAAAGCACATGCCCACTATGTATCTTTAACTCCTGATGAGAAATATTTGTGTGCTGTAGATCTTGGAATTGATAGAATAATGGTATATGATTTTGACAGAGAAAAAGGTCGCCTTTATCCTTCCAAGCATCCGGAGGTTATTATCAAACCAGCTTCAGGCCCACGGCACATGGCTTTCCATCCATCTGGAAAGTTTGCTTACCTGATAAATGAATTAAGCTCTGACATTGCAGCTTTCGAATATTCATCAAGTGATGGTACTTTTAGTGAAATACAGTATATCTCAACTCTGCCTGGCGAATCAAACCTGCCTCAGGAACTTAGTAAGCCTTTAGTTAACTATTGCTCTGCAATACATATATCACAGGATGGGCAATTCCTTTATGGTTCAAATCGAGGTCATGACAGTATTGCCATATTTAAGATAGATCAGTTATCCGGCAAGCTTGAATTAACTTCCATAACATCAACAGGGGGAAATTTCCCAAGAGATTTTGCAATAGATCCCTCGGGGAAATTCCTTTATGCTGCAAACCAGAATTCGGATACAATTGTTGTTTTTCGGATAACACAGGAATCAGGCATAATTGAGCCTACCGGCAGCATAATTAATGTACCAGATCCTGTATGTATCAAATTTGTAATCTTAAAGTAGTAACAAAAGATATGGGATAGGAGTAAGAAGATATTGCTTCTTACTCCTCATTTCTCATTTCCAATTCCCTAGCTTATTCCAAGCAGTAATCTTGCAATAGAGAAGTAAGACATCAGTGCCAGTGCATCTACTATTGTTGTAATAAGAGGACTTGCCATGATAGCAGGATCCAGGTTGAGTTTTTTTGCAATTACAGGCAGTGCTCCTCCGATAACCTTTGCAGCAATAACTGTTACTAAAAGACTTATGCATACTGTAAGAGCTACATAAAAATCCGTTTTTTCAAGAAAATATAGCCGTAGAAAATTAACCCCTGCCAGTGTTAGCCCTACAACAATTGCTACGCGAAGCTCTTTCCAGATTATTTTCATAATATCACCAAATTCAATCTCACCTAAAGCCAGTCCTCTTATGACCAATGTTGATGATTGTGAGCCGGAATTTCCGCCTGTATCCATCAGCATTGGAATAAAAGCCGCCAATGATACCATTGACTGAAGAAGCCCTTGAAATTTTTTTATTATATTCCCTGTAAAAGTAGCAGAAATCATAAGTACTAAAAGCCATATTATTCTATGTTTGGCATGATCGAAAACACTGGTTTTTAGGTATTCTTCTTCCGAAGGTGCCATAGCAGCCATTTTGTGAAAGTCTTCCGTATTTTCTCTTTCTATGATATCTAAAACATCATCAATAGTAATAATTCCTACAAGGCGGTTTTCATTATCTACAACAGGCATAGCTACAAGGTCATACTTTTTAAACAGGTTTGCTACTTCCTCCTGATTATCATGAGTATATACAGAAATAACATTTGTATCCATAATATCTGCAATAATTACATTGCCATCACTTAATATCAATTTTCTAATTGGCAGCGAACCCTGTAATTTACGGTTACTGTCAATTACATAGCATACATCAATAGTTTCCTTGTCCAGCCCGGTCTCTCTTACGTGCTCCAATGCCATTTTAACTGTCATCTCTTTTTTTAAGTCGATAAACTCAATGGTCATAACACTTCCGGCAGAATTATCAGGATATTTTAAAAACTGATTGATCAACTTCCTCCGTGTTTCACTGGTATTCTTCAGAACTTTTTTAACTACATTGGCAGGCATTTCTTCTATAAGGTCGATTGTGTCATCAAGAAACAATTCATCTATTATATTTTTTATTTCTTTATCCGCTATTGATTCTATTATAAACTGCTGCTGCTCATAGGACATATATGAAAAAACCTCAGCAGCTATATCTTTAGGTAGTAGACGAAAAACCATCAGAGAATTGTCCTCTTCTAACTCTTCCAAAAGCTGTGCAATATCTACTACGTTCATTTTTATAATTTCATTTCGTGCATCAAAAAATTTACCCCTGGTAATGAGGTCATTGATTAATTCATTCATAGTGCAGCCCCCCTGTGCAAAGAGCCGCCTAACTATACAAGGTGATAGTTACGGCTCTACTTATTTTGTCTATTTTGTTTTTAAGAATACATCCGGTACATCGTTGGGGTAAAGGACCAGAATCCATAACTATCACCACCTTTAAACTTTCTAAATTTTTCTACTTTATTTAATTATACTACTTCGCATGGAAAATATCAACGACTATAAAAATGCTCCCAAAGCCATGGTTGCATTTATTCATATAGAGAAGCTATCTCCCTCTCCATATCCTCAAAGTTCTTAAGCTCCCTTGTGAAAACATCTACAACTTTTTTATCAAACTGTGTTCCGGCACCCAATATAAGTTGCTTTACAGCTTCATCAAGCTCAAGCCTGGATCTGTAAAGCCTGTCGGACATCATGGCATCAAATGCATCAGCAATAGAAATTATTCTTGAAAGGAAAGGGATTTCATTCCCTTTTATGCCTTCCGGATATCCATAGCCGTCGATCCTCTCATGGTGGTATTTTACAATGGGTACAATCTCCTTAAACATAGAAACTGCCGCCAGAATGCGTGCCCCCTTTAATGGATGTTTTTTAATTTCCTTGTATTCCCGCTCATTTAATTTATCATTTTTAAGGAGAATATCGTCTGCAGTGCTTATTTTCCCTATATCATGAAATATACCACTTATTCTTAGCAGCTCAAGCTCTTCCTCTGCAAGCTTTAGTGCCTTCCCAATTCTTACTGCATAGTAGGAAACTCTGTCGGAATGTCCTCTTGTATATATATCCTTTGCATCAACAGCCTGCCGCAGTGCTTCAATAGTGTCCATATACCTGATCCTCAGCTGCTCATATGTCATATTCAGCTCTTCGTTTTTCATATTTACAAGAGAGTGCAGAAAAGCATTGTTTATGGAAGATGCCGCCTGACTCGCATATATTTCCAGAAGCTTTATTCCCTCTTCTATATCATCACTATCAGCATATATAACACCTATAGCTTCTGAAAACTCATTAATCAAAGGTAGTATAGCTCCATGTTCCAGTTTTACCACCTTTTGGTTCATTCTTGCGTTGCCAATATGTTCTATCAGATCCGGAGCAAGCATTTTCATAAAATCCTTCATTTCTGCCTTATACTTTCCTATGCCTTTAAATATACTCTTGTTAGAACAACCGGAGTCTATGTTGGTAGTGTCATCCACAAGTATAAAAGCATTTTCACTATTTACCAGTGGAAGGATTTCTTTAAGTATATCTTCCAGGATATTCCCAATTGACTGTAGCTGATATATCTTTGGAACTGCCTGCAGTATCTTGTTTAAGCCATCTCTGAATTTTTTTATTGTACGCATCTGAGATATTGATTTAATTCCCGATTCAATAAGCAGAAGCAGCTGGTCAAACTTATCGCTTTTTTCACAATAGCCCTGGATTTCCAATTCTTTTATAGTTTCTATTGGCGGAGCAAGGTCCTTGTGCCCTGTTAATAGAAGAATATAAAGCTCATTATTGAACTCTCTGATTTTTTCAACAACTTCATCACCATGTATAGGATACATGAGATAGTCAAGTATGAGAAGATCAAAATGCTCATTTCTTACTTTTTCTATAGCTTTAACAGGGTCTGTCAAGCCCGTAATATTATACCCGCTTCGTTTCATCAACATTGACAATGAATCAATAATACCTTCATCATCATCAACAATTAATATTTTGAAATCAGAAAATACCTTAATTCTCTTTTTTCTCATTACGATACCTCCTAAGCTGCTCCGTTCCTTATAAACGGTAAGCTTATATAAAAAGCAGTGCCCTTGCCTTCATTCGATACAAACCACATATTGCCTCCAAAACGCCCTTTTATTGAAGAATAAGACATATACAGACCAAGACCGTTGCCACCTTTACCTTTAGTCGTTACCATTTCCTTAAAAAGCTTATCTTGAACTTCCTGTGGTATTCCTTTACCATAATCATTTATTATAAATTCGATTTTATCATCATTCCTAACAATGGTAAAGTCTATTACTCCTCCATTTCCTTCATATGCATGAATGGCATTTATAATAATATTGTCAAATACCTGGACAAGATTGTTAACTTCCCCTTTTATTTCAGTATACGGGTCTACTTTTATATCAATATTGAGTACACAATGAGATTTTTTCAATTCATGTTTCATTAAAATGTCAATCCTTTTGACTAATTCCTCCAATGTAAACTTGATGGTAGTTGAATCTATAAGCTTAACTGCCTGGCCTTTAACTGTTGAAATTACATCAGACATGTAACTGCAGTATGGTTTCATCTTCAAAAGCCAATCCAGCATCTCTTTAGCAATTTCGTGATGATCCTCAAATGTTACACTTTTATCATCTATTGATTCGTCATATTCCTCTGCCAGATCTTTTAAAGCCTCTATACCTCCGGCCAATGACATTATTGGAGTATTAAGATTATGCGCTATACCGCCAATAAGTTGTCCTAAAGATGCAAGCCGCTCCTGCTCCATCAGGATTTCATAGTTTCTTTGAATGGTTTCAAGGTCCTTTTTAGCCTGAGAAATATCTTTTAGAAGGATTATTGTGCCAAGGTAGATTCCTTGGGTAACTATTGGTGTTATTTCTATTAAAAAATACTTTTGAAATGACCCAATTTTTATGTTTTTTTCAAAACTAACGATTGTTCTCTCAGCCACAGCTTTTTTTAGTAGATTGAAAAGGCTGGAAATGTTTTTATCTGTAGACTTATATATATTTATAAGATTTGTCAAATTATCTTTTCTTTTTATTTTTAGTATATTGCCAAAGTTATCTGTAAAGGTTTTGTTATAATCAATTATATAATAATCTTTATCAATAACTATAAACGAATCAGAGATATGGTCTACAACGTTTTGCAAAGCAATTGGCACAACATTTAAAAAATCAAATTTAAAGATTGCAAGAAAGAAAAACAAGAAAGAGAAAAAGAAAGCAATAACATTAGTATAAAAATATCCCCTGACTATCTGAAAAGTTAGAAGGAAATTATAGCCAAAGGAGATTATTATCCCTATAGCTATAAATATGGATTGTTTTGAGAAAAACCCGGCATTCTTTACTGAAAAATATATAAGGTATGCCATACAAGCAGTTATACACAGATACGAATAAATTGTGTGGATAATAAAATATTTTCCTAATGCATTAGCATGTGTCAGTTCCTTATATTTTACATAATTATAGAAAAGATGATGGTAATCATTCGTAAATAATAATATTATTGAAATTAGGGGGATTATTAAAAATACCCCATATTTCCATGACAATTTGATTTTAGTATTAGCAAATACCAGCCCGAAGAACAATGCAGCAACGGGCGTCAATATAAGTCCCACATATGATATATTAACGATTAAAACATTGGTAGGTTTATTAAACCTGTGGTCATACTCTAAAATAATAGCACCTAAAGCCCAGATAAGCAATGTGCCCAGCAATGCCAAAAATGCATAATGAATCTGTTTTTTACCTTTCATTCTCATGACAATATAAAATATGGCAAGCATAAGAATTAATGACACATGTATAAGCACAAAACCCAAATCAGCAAGCACTTAAAGCACCTCCATCAACACTGCTTCTCTGCTTATTTGTATAATAATTTCAGCAAGTCTGGAAGAATGTGTTTTTATAAAATAATGGTTTGCCCCTTCAATTGTAATCAACTCAACATGCTTTGAATATTTGCCCCAGTTTTTATACCTGCTTTTATATCCTTTGGTAATTAAGTCCTTTTCACCTGCAATGAAATAAATAGGATTATCCAATTTCTCCCGATATTTGGTACCAAACTCATAAAAGAATTTATAATAGTTCCTTACATCATGTCTAAAGGATTTAATCAAGATACTTGTATATTCGTTTTCAAGATCAAATTTTGGAAGACCAATTCTATTAAGAAATCTGATAATATTTTTATCTGATACCAGCCTCCAGGGGTCATAATTTTCACCAGGAATATTTGTCTTGCCCGGTGGAAGTATCCCCCCTATCAATATAGCCTTTACTCTAATATTTTGATCTTGAAGAAGCTTTGCAGTTTCAATTGTAAGGGCGCTTCCTACACAATGCCCGTACAAAATTATGTCCCCTGTAATTGTTTCTTTTATTTCCTTCAGTAATCTCAGTGCAGTTTCATGATTTGGTAAAAGTCCTTCATTACATCCAATATCATGCCCGGGCAGATTTACTGCATATAAGGAATAATCTTCCGATATTTTTAATACCGAATCGGCTAAATCTTTATAAATAGCGGCATTACCACCACCATACGGGAAACATATTATATTATTACTTGTTTCAAGGTTGCTTGCTGCCATTTTTATCAAAATTTTATTAGTCAGAGATTCTTTATCTTTATTGGTCAATGCTTCAGAAAGCATTTTTATTGTAGGATTATTATATAGGTCAGAAAATGTTATATCTCCGCCTATTTTTGAAACAACGGAAATAGCACTTAATGAGTCTCCTCCCATATGGAAAAAGTTGTCATTAATTCCGATTTCACCAACACCTAAAACCTGACTCCAAATTTGTACCAAAGACTCCTGAATTTTGTTTTGCGGTGCTGCATATTCATCCTCTGAATGAAATTTCTCCTCCGGCTGTGGCAAGTTCTTTTTATCAATTTTGCCATTAGAAGTAAGAGGCATTTTATTTACCCGGATAAAGTATGTAGGAATCATATAATCAGGCAAATACTTTAATAGGAATTCTCTAAGTTCGCTGGTTTTAAAGCTGCTTTCAGAAACATAATATGCACATAATTGCTTATTGCCTAATTTATTATTCCTTGCTATAACAACAGCTTCTTTTATTTCTCCATACTTAAGCATTTGAGATTCAATTTCGCCAAGCTCAATTCTATGTCCCCTTATTTTAACCTGATTGTCAATTCTCCCCAGATATTCTATATCACCCTGTGCAAATAATCTGGCCAAATCTCCTGACCGGTACATAACCTCATTTGCGCAAAATGGATTTGGGACAAATTTTTCTTTTGTTAAAGACTCTTTATTAAGATAGCCTCTTCCCACTCCATCACCACTGACGCATAACTCGCCCGGGATACCAATTGGCAGAAGATTTAAATATTTATCAACTATATATGTTTTTAGTGTTGGAATAGGTTTTCCCACATTGCTTATATTTTTGGAAATATCCTCTTCTCCTAATTCCTTAAAAGTTACATGTACTGTTGTTTCAGTTATTCCATACATATTAATTAATCTTGTGTCAGGATATTTTTCCTTAAATGGTTTAAGCATTACCGGTTTTAAGGCTTCGCCCCCAAAAACTACATATCTTAATGCAAGTGAATTCTCAGAACATTGAATTTCTTCGTTTATAAGGTTATAGAAAGCTGCTGGCGTTTGATTCAAAACTGTTACTTTTTCTTTTTTCAAAATATTCACAAATTCCTTTGTATCTTGTGTGGCTCCTTTTGATATAATTATCAGTTTTCCACCATATAATAAAGCCCCATACATTTCCCAAACAGAAAAATCGAAGCAAAAGGAATGAAACATGGTCCATACATCCTTACTATTAAAATCAAATTGAAATTTATCATTAAATAAAAGCCTTACAACATTCCTGTGTTCAATCATTGCACCTTTTGGTTTTCCTGTAGACCCGGAAGTATAAATTATATAAATCAAGTCGCAGGGCTTATTTACATTTTCAAGATTTGACAGTTCACTTGATGCATCATCTTTAATTAAACCGAAATTGTCCATTAAAAAACCGGTATTGTCCATTAAATTGTCCAATTCTATTAATTGGCCTCTATAGTACAAATCGGCATTAAAAGATTTTTGTGTCAGCAAAATCCTGGCATTGCTATCCCCAAGCATATACCTGATACGTTCTTCAGGATATTCAGGATCTATTGGCAGGTAAGCCCCGCCGGCTTTTAATATAGCAAATATGCCAACTATCATCTCCAGTGAGCGGTTTACCATTAATCCTACAATCTCATTGGGCTTTACACCCTTTGCCCTTAAAACTCCTGCAAGTTTATTAGCATTTTCATTAAGCTCTCTGTATGTCATCTCCCTATCATCAAAAACTACAGCTACTGCGTCAGGCGTTTTTTCCACCTGCTCTTCAAACAACTGGTGTATTGTTTTATCCCTGGGATATTCAGCATTTGTATTATTAAAGTCATATAATATTTTTTGTTTTTCCTTTTCAGAAATCATTTCGATATAAGGCAGTTTTCTGGCTGGATTATCCAGAGCATGCCACAAAAGTCTTGTCATATGATCGTGAATGTATTCAATTTCCTTTGCATAAAAAAGATCACTCAAATAATCATAATCCAATACTATATTGCCGTCATCTTCCCTGTCGTTGATGTGCAGACATAAAGATTCGGTTTGATAACCATTAAAATGCCATCTTCCTTCCCGCTCATTAACATTTTCCTTTTTGCTAACTTTAGCATTCTGGTATGATATTACAATATCATATAGTTTATCAATATCTTTATGTTTTTGTCTTAGTTTTTTAAGCAGCAAAGTATAAGAATATCTCTGATGTCTGAGAATCGACATCCATTCTTTAGATATCCCCTCAGCAAAAGATGTATAGTCAAGATTATCATCTATTTTTATTCGAATGGGCACAGTACTTATAAACATACCCATAGTTTCTTTTTCTCTTTTGTTTGATCGGTTTAATACAGGCGTTCCGAATATTACCTCATCTTTCCCCCTTGTTCTGTTTATATATATGGCCATAGCACCAAGGAATAATGCAAATATAGAAGTCTTGTATTCACTGCAATGCTTGCGTATTTTTGCAGAAAGCTTCCCGGGCAAAACAAAGGTTTTTCTGCTGGCCTTTATGCTTTTGTTGTATGATTTTCTATCTTTGAGTATTGTTAGTTCAGGTAATGTATCAAATTTATCAACCCAATATTCCTCATCCTTGTAAAATCTCTCCGATTGCAAATATTGCTGCTCACTTAATAAAAATTCCAGGTAAGAAGGTTTGTTTTCTATAATTATCTCATTACCATTACTTATAGTTTTGTAATTCTCTACTATCTCATTGCCCAGATTAACCAAGGTCCAGGCATCTCCAATCAGATGATGCAGCTTAACATAGAATCCGCCTGAATTATCATTAATTTTTATCATTGCAAAATAAAACAGGGGCGAATCCAGCTTGAAGAATGGTGTCCGCGTTATTTTTGTATCCCATGTGTATAATTCTTCCATGTCTCCTGAAGAAAAATCAAGGTAATCCAATTTGCAGTATCTGTACTCTGAAATATACTGTTCCGGTTCTCCATTATGTTCTAAAACCCGGATACGCATGGAGTCATTCATTTTAATGAATTTATTAATAGCCTTATCAAGTACATCAAATTGAATGTTCCCCGATATTTTTAAAGTTGCTGCGATGTTGCCAATACTTGTATCAGGATACAATTTTTCTATATACCATATGCCCTTTTGTGGATACGACAGGGGACATCTGTTAATTTTATCCAGCACAAATAACACCTCCCAAAGTAGTAGTAGAATTATCTTAATACAGCTTAATCTGCTGAGTAAATATGTTGTGATTAACCATTGTGTTAATACTAAAATTTTTATACCTGGAAATTGTTTTTCTAACTTCCCAAAGCCCAAATCCGCTATGTCCACTTTTTGTGGAATATCCATTGGTATAAATCATGTTAACATCAATATTTCCTGAAAATGAATTTTTTATTTCTAATAATAGATTCCCATCATTGTCCAGCTTTCTTGTAAAAAATTCAACATATTTCATCTCACTTCTCTCTGCAGCTTCAAATGCATTGTCAAGTAATATACCCAGTATCTTGTACAGATCAAAGCTTTTCATTGCCTTTGAATAAAGCTCAGTAGTTAAATTCACATTAAAATTAATATCTTTTATCTCTGCTGTAGATATTTTCGAAAGCAGCAGTCCATAAATAGCAGGGTCATTTTTTGCATAAGAATTTAAAGGAAAAATATTATTTATTTTTGTGCATTTACTTTTAAGCTGCTCAAAATACTTCTTTAGCCCATTAAAATCATCAAGAGCGATATAGCCGCCAATAACATTTACAAGATTATTAAATTCGTGTTTAAAACTTCTTAACCCATCTACCGCTTCTGAAAGTGTATCAATATATTGATTTTGGAAATCAATTTTTTGTTTTTGCATCTCCAGTTCAGCAAATTTTTTAGAATTATATACATTTATTAGTGTCAGCAAAAACAGCAGAATAAGATTATATACTATTAACCCTAGTTTAATATTTCCAAAGTTGTTCAAAATGAATAGCATATTAGGAGCAATCAGCATGAACATAATAATGAAATTTAAAGCCAGACCAATCATTCTCGTTATTTTAATATTTTCAGGAATAGCTATTATGTTTTTAAAATAATAAATGATTGCCGTAACTATTACCACCATCAAACAAAGAATGCTTTTCAATATAAAATCGAAAATGGTAACTTGTTTCATTAAGTCAGTAAGAAACCCTTCTGTGAGACATAGTTTTAAAATAACCATACATATATATTCGGCAATAGTGTTTATAATAATAATAAAAATCAGACTGATAACACTTGTTAAGATATCTAAGTGGAGAATCAGCTTCATTGTCAATATCATTGTAATAGCAAATATAGCAATACGCATTAAAAAAAAGTATTGAGTATTATTGATTAGGAAGGGTATTGATATTGTCAGAGCATTTATTAACCCAAACATAGCTAGCCTTGTTATACTTGACTTTCTGTTTAAAACAGTAATAATTGCTGCCCCCTCAAACATTATCTGAATAAAATCAGATATAAAAAAACAAAATATAGCTAAATACTGCGGCATATTTATCTCCATTACAAATTTATTAATCTTTATATCTTTTTCTTATGGTTATAATACTTTTGTATCCAACTTAATGTCGCTATAAATCTCTTTTTGTAATTTATATTATACTTCATTCAATACACTCTTTCAATAAAATAGTCTCCCTATTTGTGTTATTTATTTTAGTTTTTTGCAATGTGCTGTAACATAACTGCTTTATTAACTTTTCGATATTTGATATAATTCTATATGTACTTTACAGACAGTTATAAAACATAATTGATATTGGAGGAACAGAAATGTTACCAGAGAGACAAATTGAAATACCCCATAAAAAGAAAATCGCATCATTAATAGATCATACACTACTTAAACAGAATGCTTCCAGCAGACAGGTAGAAGATTTTTGCAGGCAGGCGGCAAAATATCCTTTTGCTACAGTGTGCATAAATCCATGCCATGTTAAAATTGCATTGGAAGAGTTGAAGGGTTCAGACATAAAAGTTTGTACTGTAGCAGGTTTTCCACTGGGTGCATCAGCTGATGGAGTAAAGGCCTTCGAAGCTGGAAAGGCAACAGATGATGGGGCACAGGAAGTAGATATGGTTATTAATATTGGTGCATTAAAGGATGGAAATTACGTTTATGTGGAGAAAGACATAAAGAGCGTAGTTCAGGCTGTTAAGGGGTTGATAGTCAAAGTAATTATTGAGACACAATTTCTAAATGAACAGGAAAAAGAAATGGCCTGCAAAATTGCTCAAAATGCAGGTGCACACTTTGTTAAAACATCTACAGGTATGTTCGGAGGCGGAGCAACTGTTGAAGACGTAGCTTTATTGAGAAGTGTTGTGGGAACCGGCATGGGGGTAAAAGCAGCAGGTGGTGTAAGGACTCTGAAAGACATACTTATGATGGTTGAGGCTGGTGCAAACAGGATTGGCACAAGTTCTGCCATTACGATAATGCAGGAACTTGGCAAATAACTTTAGGAAACTATTTTGTTCTTTAAAGTTAACTATAAGTTAAAAGTTAACCATAAGTTTATTTGAAATATAGAACTAAAGCTAAAGTTTTTTAAGTTATAGGTTTTAATAAAACTGAGTACTTATAACTTATAAATACTACAATGGAAATATATTAAGTAATTTGTGAGGGTAATTATGACAAAATTAATATCATGGAATGTAAATGGCCTTAGAGCAATCATGGGCAAAGGATTCCTGGACTTTTTCAAGGAAGTTGATGCGGATATATTCTGTGTTCAGGAAACCAAGCTTCAGGATGGACAGCTTCAATTGGAGCTTGATGGGTATTGTCAATATTGGAACTATGCAATCAAGAAGGGGTATTCCGGCACTGCTGTATTTACCAAAATCAAACCTCTTGATGCAACCTATGGTATAGGCATGGAACAGCATGATTGCGAAGGCCGTGTAATAACGCTTGAGTATAGCAACTATTATCTTGTAAATGTATACACACCCAATTCTCAAAGAGGATTGGAACGACTTAATTACAGAATGACCTGGGAAGATGATTTCAGAAGCTATTTAAAGCAGCTGGACTCTAAAAAACCTGTAGTTGTATGTGGTGATATGAATGTGGCCCATAAGGAAATTGACCTTAAGAATCCCTCTTCAAACAAAAATAATGCAGGCTTTACACAAGAAGAAAGGGACAAGTTTACTGAATTGCTAAACGCAGGCTTTATTGACACCTACAGATACTTTTATCCTGATAGAATGGATGCTTACACATGGTGGTCTTATATGTTTAAAGCAAGAGAAAAGGACATCGGCTGGAGAATCGACTACTTCTGTGTTTCTGAAAGATTAAAGGATAACCTGTGCAAAGCTGATATACACTCTGATATAATGGGTTCCGATCACTGTCCGGTTGAGTTGGTGATTGATTAGCGGTTTCATTTGAAAAAATAATTTTATCAGAACGGCATTGAATGAGATACATAGTGTCTTCAGCACATTTCGTTGTAATAATTCCTTTATTTGATTCAATAAGCATTGACAGCTTTGTAGCATTGTCAATTTTTGGGACACCTCGCTTTTGCTTTGGTGCAACAATAATATCACATTGTGGCACCAAAGCCAGTTCACTTTTGAAGAAGTATTTTCAGAAGTTAAATTTGTCATTCCTAAACCCAATCCTTTACACAAAAGTTCATTGTCGGCCTTTTAAATCTAAACCTATCCATGGTCCGGAACTAGATTATTGGAATTAATACATTGATCCGATTTAGTCAACATATTAGGTGAGGGATCTGATTCCCTTATATTCCTTTACTCGACCATGGAGTCTTTTATTAATAGTTTTAACCTCCAAGTAATTGATATATACACGACATCAAGACATTTACCCTTTAATAATGTTCTACCATCATTTAACCAGTAAACAGTTTCATTTACCCCTAAAAAACAAATTCTTCTTCTTTTTCTTCAAAAGCATTTTAAAATATCTGCAGAATATCACTTATATTATGCTCTAAGGTTATTGTCTTGATAACCATCCAAATTTCCAAACTCCGTTTTCAGTTTTCTCGAATCGCCAAAACCCGTTCCCTTGCACAACAACATAAGCTTTGCCCTCGTTAATAATTACTTCAATAACTTTCCCATTAAATTGCCTATACTTTTCTAAAAGTAATTTATTGTTCTGCTTTGAAACTTCATCATTTTGTACTTCTTTTAAAAAGTCTTCTCTGTTAATTTCCGGCGGTAAAATAATTAGATTTATTTCTACCTCAAGATTTTCTTCTTCAACGGCTTTATTACGTAACCTTAATATATCAATAGGTTGTAACCCCTTAAGTAACATATCATCAAAAGTCTCTTTGTATTCATCAAATATTGGTTGCAATTCATTGTTTATTAGTAAACCCGGATTATTGAATTCTTTTTTTTCGAGGTACTCTTTAGCATCTCCGGGAATATATATTCCTTCTTCAATATATTGAAGTATATCTTTTTGATTTATTTCATTATTTTGTTCAGCCGCCTCTTTTCGGTAAAGCTCCAAAGACGCTGCAGTATATTCATTGCCGTAACGCTCTAACATTTCGGGTTTACCATAATCCGTCATTATTACTTCAGAATTTGTGACACAGATTCTTTGCCATATGTCCATTCCGATATCATGTGCCAGCACTAGATAGGGCTGACCAGTGCTGCCCCACTCCGTAATCCAGCTTTCACCGTCAACATCTTCCATTTTCATGCCTCCGGCAAGAACAACATTACCGGGATTATCAGGACACAAACGGTATTCCAGTAACCACATTTGGATATCGGTAGTAAGGCTTGCTGTGCCGGTATTTATTTTCGTAAGGGCAGTAACCTTTGCCTTGGTTATGGCAAATGTTCCCCTGCCGGATGGGAGATTCTTGCCTTCATTATTGTAATAATCCACTTGCTGTGTTACAAATTCCACTGCATAGTTCAAGACAGCTTCAGGAATATATCCTCTTGGTTTTATGCTGACAGCTACACCCAAGTCTTTCGTAGCACTATTAGCATCTGTTCCTTCTCCAATCCGCTGATGAGATATGAACAGATAATCGTCACCTTGTTTTTTCAGGGTAAGTGTCACAAATTCGTTAAACAAGCGAACAATGTCTCCCTGAGTTTCACCATGGGTGCAGTAAAAAATACCGGCCGCAAAATCGCTGGTAAAGTTATAGTAAGCATCGTATTCCTTTATATATATTAAATCTTTTGTACCCACGCCACTTAGGTCATCCAACGTGATACCCATATTTTTTTGTAGTGCTTCATTCACGGTTTTGGCAGAAAACTTGTGGATAGGTACAGGCATGCGCTTTAGTGCTATATCATCACCAAAAGGCCAGTTTTTTGCCTCCTTAAGTGCTTTAAATTCAGTTTCATCAGTAACATCTTCATCCGGCGGGAAATAACGCAAGAAATTGGGAAGATCAATATCCTCAGGTTTGTCATAATAGGATGTAAAAAAGTGACTGAGTGGGTTAGGGCTGTCATTACCCTGTTCATCAAAAATAAGCGGTTCAAAAATTTTGTTATATCTCTGAACTTCCTTCTCTGTAAGGGGAACAATTTTGTTTTTATTATCCTTAGCCCCGGTAAAAGTGCAGCCCACAGCAACTGCTGCAATTAGTAGCACGGCAATTAATGTATAGGTAGCCATTTTGTTTTTTTTTGCTACTAATTCTATACGCTCTTTAATACTCCTTTTGCTACCAGTCATAGTGGTCGTCGCAGATAGCAATGATCCTACATTGCGTTTTGTACATGTAAGACCGATGAGTGTACGGCCGTATTCCACGCGGCTATCTTCTCCCATACGTTGAAGCGTAGTCTCATCGCAGGACAGTTCCGCATCCTGTACAGAGTATGCAGCAGCTATCCATACCAGCGGATTATACCAGTGAAGAGCGAGGCACATGCACCTAAGCAACGACCATATATGATCTTTATGCCGCCAATGAGTAATTTCATGCTCCAAGACATAACGCAGTACCGTTTCATTATCTAATACCTGCGTAGTAACATAGATTACAGGGCAAAATAATCCAAACATACAGGGTGTCTCTACCTCATCGGTTCCATAGATAGGCAGCGGATAGCCAACTATATCTGTTTTATATCGTATTTCTTTTAACTTATATGCAAAATATATATTAGATATAATCAAAGTCAACCCTATGGCGCCAATACCGATGAGCCAAATAATCTTTGCAATTTGTTCCCAGTTAAATAGCCCGTTATATGAGACCGAAGCCGTGTTTTCATTATATGTAGCAGTTGATTTTGAGATAAGAGAATTATTAACATGTTTCACATTAGTAGGTAAGTTTACCATAACAGTAGGTATATTCTTTAACGTTTCGTTCTGTATTCCCGCATTCTGGTCGTAAGTTTGAAATATATTCATCACACTGACGGAACTTTCCACGAAACTCACCGGTATAACCAGGCGGAGAAGGACAATTACCCATAGAGCATACTGCAATCTTAAATCAATTTTACCCTTGAGCACATGCCGTAATGCTATTATTATTAGAATAAGCACAGACGAACTTACTATCCATTCTCTCATTTGTTCGCCTCCTCCGCCTGACGTAAAATCGTATACAACTCCTCAATTTCCACACGACTAAGCTCCTGCTTCTTAGCAATTGTACTCATCATCATGCTAACACTACCTTTATAAACGCGGCTTAGAAAACTATTCGTCTCATGCATAACTGCATCCTCACGCTTTACTAGAGGGGAATAGGATTTGATTCCATCAATTTCTTCGCATTTTATAATACCCTTTTCCGTCATCCGCCGAAGCAGTGTCAACGTCGTACTACGTGCCCATCCAATGTGTTCACTAAGGTACTCAGTGGCCTCACGACCCGTGCACGGACCAGATTCCCATAAGCATTCCATAAGGTTCCATTCCGTCGGGGTGAGATTTATATTATTTTCGGTCATTGTATCACGCCCCCTATTGTTTACATTGTAACCATATCATATAGGATTTTGTTTACATTGTCAACAGAAACCTGATTAGGGTTTTAAAGATGCAATATAACAGCTATAGTGACAAGGTGAATATCAAAGTACAATTACTAAAATTTCCAGGGCCTCCCAGGTTTCACTTTACCCCAAATGCTTGTTTAGTATATAATATATGTATAGGCCATAGCTGATAATTGCTAGCAAGAGTTTGTATAGGGAGGGAGGGCTACGTAATGCTGAAGGTAATTTTGGTGGAAGATGAAAAGATACTCCTGGAGGATTTAAGAGATAACTTCTACTGGGCTTCTGCCGGAATTGAGATTACAGAAACAGCACGCAACGGCCGCGAAGCCCTTGAGAAAATAAAAGCAAATAAATCCCAGGTTGTCGTCACTGATATTAAAATGCCGGTAAAGGCTGGGATATGGGATATGGTCGATGGCAAGCATGTACCGAAGCAGGAAATTACAGATTTGTATGCTAAGGACTATGCTACCAGCTTAAAACAGGCAGGCACAAGAAAGTATGCATTTATTTTTAAACCGGATTAATCGAGGACGGAACGCCATACGACATGCTTTATAGATATAAACGTGACGATATGGCACAATTTGCAATAAAGTATCTTCTTGACAGCTGCTGAAACTGGCGAAAGGTAAATAACAAGAAGCAAGTAGGTCGGGGAAGAGGGCAGGCTTATATGCAGACAAGATCGGTTCTTCAAATGCATCACTGTTTGTTGATATTGTAGCATTGGGTGGAAGTTATAACCCAACAATTATATTGGTTTCAATAGATATAATGCCTGGCAATTTCCCCGATAGTAATCTATATGCCAATGTTGTTGAAATGCAAAGATAGTTATAATGTTAAAGCTCCAGAAGAAAAATAATCAAGAGGAAAATACTTATATAAAAAAGCTCCAATTGTAAAGTAAAATGGCTGAAAACGAAAATGCTGGCTTAACTAAAGCGAAAATGATACTGGTGGACTACTTATATATTCTGGCTATCTCATTATATAATTTTGTATTATCTTGTAAAAAATCAGTGTGATTAAAACCTTGATGATATAATATGCTTGTTTCCCTAACCATACTTAATTTTTCAATAGGTAGGACAGTAATTTTTCCCTTACTTAGTTCATCAAGGCATGCACTGCGTGCGAAAATAGAAACACCATAATATCGTCGAATAAGATCTTTTATGGTGGCAATATTATCAACTTCCAATATAACATTAAATTCTGCAAGTGACATATTGAGACTTTCGAGGTGTGCAATAAATAAATTCCTGGTGCCAGAATTAGGTAAGCGTAAAATCATTTTTTCTTTTTTTATATCATTAATTGTTACCATACTTTTCTTTGCAAGCCTATGATTATTGGGAACGACAAGAACTAAATAATCAGTGCCAAGCAATAAGGAATTTATACTTGCATCGTTTACTTTGCCCTCTACAATTGCTAGATCTAATTCATAATTCATTACATATTATAAATCGGCTTTAAATATAAATTTACTTGACAAGAAAAAACAAAGTTGATATAATGAACGATGTTCAGTTTGGAGGTATAGCATGAATAAATTAATCACTTCCCAAGAAGCAATACTTCGTGCCGGGAAAGAAATTGTTCTTGAAAAAGGTTTGCAAGGACTGAATATAAGGGATGTTGCGAGAAGGTGTGGCGTATCGGTTGGATCTATATATAACTATTTTCCAACGAAAAGTGACTTAATGGTTGCTACCATTGAGTCTGTTTGGAAAGAAATTATGCATGGTTATAAAATTTGTGAAGAACAGCATAGTTTCGTTGATAGCATTCAATCTTTGTTTCTTAATATTCAAAAAGGTTCTGAAAAGTACCCTTCTTTCTTTAGTGCACACTCGATGAGTGTGGCTACTCTTGATAAAGAAAAGGGGCGTGAAAGTATGGACAAATACTTTTCGCACATGAAAAAGGGCCTTTTAGCAACCCTCAATGCCGACAGCGGGGTCATGGGTGATGCTTTTTCTCCAGCTTTTAATAAAGAGGATTTTATTGATTTTATTTTTAGCAATTTAATGACACTACTAATGGAACAAGCTAGTTCCTGCGACTTTTTATTAGAAGTGATTCGGCGGATTATATACAAGTAATTATTATAATAGTATAAGTAATACCATCCGAACAGGATGGTATTATTTTAAACTTAAATGAACAATGTTCATCATTAATATTTTGGAGGTTAATTATGCAAGCGATTATGGAAACTTTATTTGATGTAGTATATCTTACTACAGTAGTAACATTGGGTGTTTTGATGATAAAAAACAACAATGGCAACAAGCAGTGCACTTTATTTGGTATTATGGCGGTGGTGTTGGGTTTAGGAGATTCTTTTCACCTTGTCCCTCGCGCCATTGCATTATGCACAACCGGACTGGAAAACTACACCGTATCACTTGGTATCGGTAAATTCATCACATCCATTACCATGACTGTTTTTTATATCTTACTTTACTACGTCTGGAGAAAACGCTATGATATTAGCGGAAAACAAGATGTTACCATAGCTGTTTATCTGCTTGCGGCAATTCGGATCATTCTGTGTTTCTTCCCACAAAATGCCTGGACAAGTGCGAATCCATCTTTGTCATGGGGAATTTACAGAAACATTCCTTTTGCTCTCATGGGACTGCTTATTATTGTTCTGTTTTATAAAAGTACAAAAGAGCATAACGACAAATCTTTCCGTTTTATGTGGCTTACCATTGTATTGAGCTTTGCTTTTTACGTCCCTGTTGTGTTGTGGGCAGATGTAAGTCCACTGGTCGGTATGCTTATGATTCCAAAAACCTGTGCCTATGTTTGGACAGTGTGGATTGGATACAGTGATATGAGAAACAATTGGAAAGGGGTGGACGCATAATGCAGGAACAGGATAAACGCATCCAAATTATGCAGGATGCTCCACCGCTCAAAGCCATTTTTACCATGTCAATCCCCGTTATTCTCGGTATGATGGTCAATGTGATCTATAACCTGGTGGATACCTGGTTTATCGGCATGATGGGAGATGAACTGCAACTGGCCGCCAGCAGCTATTGCACTCCGATTTTTGTCATCGTCATGGCGGTTGCCAGCTTGATTGGAACAGGCGGTGCTTCCTATCTGTCCCGCAGTCTGGGGGCCGGCCGCAAGGATAAAGCCGAAAAAACACTTGCTACCGGGCTCTTGCTTGTCTGTCTGTTCGGTCTGTTGGTGGCAATCGCCGGGCTTGTGTTCCGCAGCCAGATTCCCCATATTCTCGGAGCAAGTGAGCTCAGTTTTAAGTTTACGCAACAGTATGGGACCATCCTTATGCTCGGTGGCATCTTTATCATCGGAAATTTTGCCCTTGGTCAGTTGATCCGGGCGGAAGGCTCTACTAAACTATCCATGATAGGCATGATGGTGGGCGCCGTTGCAAACATCGTCTTGGATCCGCTCTTTATCTTTACTTTTGGCTGGGGCATCTCCGGGGCTGCTGTGGCCACCGTCATCGGCAATGGACTTTCGGTATTGTTTTATCTGGTTTGCTATCTGCGTCGAAAGACCCTTCTGCGTTTGACCTTCCGTGGATTTACGATGGAACCAGAGATATTAAAAGAGATTTTTGTGATTGGCATACCTGCCACAATCGGGCAAATGCTGATCAGCATTGCCCAGATGACCTGCAATAACCTCGCCAGTGCGTATGGAGATGTCACGGTGGCCTCACTGGGGATCGCCCTCAAGATCATGACCATTGGCACCTATGTGTTTATGGGGTTCAGTGCCGGCTGCCAGCCCCTGATGGGCTACAACTACGGCTCCGGGAATTATGAGCGCATGACGGAATTTATCAAAACAGGAATACTATCCACCAGCCTGGTTGGGCTGTTTCTAACACTGGTGTTGGGAGCTTCGTCCCCCTTTCTTGTTGCCGTGTTCACACCATTGGAAGAAGTCCGCAGCAGCGGTTCCGCCATCCTGCGCACTCTGATTCTATCCCTTCCCTTTATGGGTGGCATAACGCTTTGTTCGACTACTTTTCAGGCTATGGGTAAGCCTCTAAAAGCTTTCATTTTAACTATATCGCGGCAAGGCTTATTGTATATTCCCTTATTGTTCCTTTTAGACCACCTGTTTGGCCTGAGTGGAATGGTATACTCACAACCAATAACCGATTTGATTATGCTTCTTGTCGCCAGCGCCTTTATATTAAAGGTATTACATTCACTCAAAACAGGTCTGCGAGAGACGGACAATTTGAAGGATATGAAGGGAGAAATTGATTATGAAAAAATATATTAATATTTCGTTTATTTACGCAATGACCGCAATCGCATGCGGCGTATTCTATCGGGAGTTCACAAAGTTTCTTGGCTTTTCTGGTAAAACAACTTTAGCGTTCACACATCTACATTTTTTTGTTTTGGGTACAATCATGTTTTTGCTGATTGCCATTTTCAGCAGTATCACCAATCTATCACAGCAAAAACAATTTAGCCGTTTTATGCTACTTTATAATATAGAAACAAGCAAAGGGGAGAAAGAAAATGGGAGTTAAAAAACATTCTGATGAATTTAGAAGACAGGTTTTTCTATATACAGTCAATTATTGATGTGTATGACAGAGAAATTATTGATTATCATATAGGGTTACGTTGTGAAGGTGAGGATGCTGCAGCAACACTTGTGAGGGCGCTTATGAGACGAAATCTATTTGAAAGTGATGTAAAGCCTGTAATACGTTCAGATAATGGTCCACAATTTACAAGCAATAAGTTTGAAGATAAGTGTTTAGAGGTAAATGTAGAACATGAAAGAATTCCGTGCAAAACGCCCAACAAAAATGCTCATATCGAATCATTTCATCGTATATTTGAAGATGAATGCCTGGGACATCGGGAGTTTGAGAGTTATGAAGATACATATAAAAAGGTCTTACATCTTTTTATAAGTTCCCTTTATAACCCTCGTGAATAAAGGGTTTCAAAAAAAACTCCCCTTATCATCGTATAAGGTTTTATATTGTGTTATAACGCCTCAGGTAACAAAAAGGTAACAAATTTTAATATATATTTTCCTCCAAATCCAGACAAAACAATAAGCTACTTTAATTTATTTCTTCACTGTTTAATATTATAGAATATGGAAGGTTAAAGATTGATTTGTTCGCATCCTTGCCGGTAAATAACAGATATGTGAACTACACCGCTATTGAAATAGCGGGCTTCGGGTTCCCTATGAAATTATG
>DAOSDD010000019.1:0-32254 GCA_035362115.1 Clostridiales bacterium
GACTGTTAGTGGAATAAATCCAATTGCGAGAGCATTTGAGTTTTATTTTCCTATCGTTATATTTATTTTTTTTAGTGTACTTTTTTTAGGGCTTCAGCGCTTTGAACTTGATAATTTACGGCCTTTATTTGGACAGGGATTTAAGCCTGTATTAAGAGGTATAATGACGACTTTTTTGACATATGCGGGATTTGAAACTATGATGATACTGACTGCTTTTATGAAGGAACCCTGGAAAGCTGTGAAAGTTGTTGTAATTGGTATAGGCATATCCATTGCTTTTTATGTGTCCTTATCAGTGGTTGTAGTTGGTGTTTTGACTGTAGAAGAAATAAAGACGCTTGCATGGCCTACAATAGCCTTGGTTAATTCAATAGAATATCCGGGAGGGTTTGTTGAGAACTTTCAAGTGTTTTTTCTTATTGTTTGGATATTTGCAATATATACTACATTTGTTTCTTCTCATTATATAGCCTGTCTGGGTCTGGGACAGATTTCTAATAAAGCATTCAACAGCTTTGTGTATGCTTTGATCCCAATAATATACATTGTTGCCCTTGCTCCTCAAAATTTGGAGGAAGTTTTTCAACTGGGAGATTACATCGGGTATTTTGGGGTATTTATGGGAGGAATAGTACCTGTTATATTACTTTTTATTGCAATTATACGGAGGGAAGGGTGTGCGGAAAAACAAGGTGAGAAGTAAGGTTACTATACTAGTGGGTCTCTTAATAACTCTTGCTGTATTTTTGTCGGGATGCTGGGATAGAAGGGAGATTGAAGAATTATCTATGGTAGCAGGTTTAGCCATTGATTGTGAGGAAAATACAAGTACTCCCTATAAGGAAGGCAGTATTTCTAATAAAGAAGAACAGATGGAGTTTGATAAAGAAAAGCAGCTTCAGATTATAGTAACTCAGCAGTATATTGTACCTAAAGCTGTAAGTGGCGGTGAAAAAGGAGGTACTTCGCAAAAATCCCCTTATGCTAATGTATCAGTTGATGGTAATAGCATTTATGAAATTATGCAAAAATTTGAAAATATAAACAGCCGTACACCAAACTATGAGCACTTAAGAGTTATTATAATCAGTGATAAAGCAGCTCGTTATTTTAATCTATATAAGCTTCTCAACGCAATACTGCGCCATCCTGAAACTCCTAGAAACATAGATATGCTTGTTTCTGAAAGAAAAGCCTGTTCAATTCTTGATATAGCTCCAAGGTCTGAAGATATACCTGCATTTAAACTGATGATGCTTGTACGTAAAACAAAAAGCAAGTCAGGAACTCCTTCTGTATCTACATTAGGTGATATGTCTAAAGCAATGGCTGCGGGAAAAAGCTTTGTTATTCAGCGGGTAGGATTTCGCCAGGATATTGGCAGCGAATATGATACAGTAAAAATATCTGATAGTAATTATAACAATTTGGCAAATATAAATAAAACAAGTGGCATGAATTTTATATATGATTCCGGTACTAAAGGGTTGGCAAGTGGTATGGGGGACATAATAGAAGCTGTTGGAGCTGCTGTTATAAAGGGACAAACATATAATATGACCGGATGGCTCAACAGAAGTGAAACTGATGCATTAAATTGGATAACGGGAAAAGTTGAGGAAGGGTCGGTAGAGTTTAAAGAAAGTAAGAGCAGTGAGACTATAGTTTATGATGTAGACAGGGTTAAAACTAAAATTAAACCAGAGATATTGGAAGGTAAAATTTCGTTTACTGTAGATATGAAAATGGAAGGGACTTTGGTTGAAGATTGGCTGATGACCGCAGATGCTTTCAAAGAAGAATTCATAAAAGATATGGAGATGAATGCAGAAAAAGAGGTAAGGCGTATTTTGGAGAAGACACTAGAAAAGTTGCAAAAAGAACTAAAAACTGATGTAGCAGGTTTTGGAAAACAATTAAGTATAAAGTACCCTAGGTATTGGAATGACATAAAGGACAACTGGGAAGAAATATTTAGTGATGTTCCTATAAATCTGGATCTTAAGGTATATATCAGGGATTTCGGAAGACAAGGCTCAAAGAAATGAATATAAAAGGGATACTCCTCAACGTAAAAGGAATATCTCCTGCTCGAGAGAGGAGTGTCCCCTTACCTTACAAAAAAACTCTTGACAACAATTACATACCTGTATACAATTATACACATATACATTTTTTTGAGTGGGGAATTTGCTTCTAAATGCTATAGGAAGCTAGTTTAAGAAGCAATGCGTTTGGGGGGAATATAGATGATAAAGTTTAACAAAAGGACAAATACACTGGAGCAAACCTTGTATAAATATTCCTTGCAGGATGTACCGGATCCTAATTTATACAGGGATGTATTTACTTATCACGAAATACCAAAATGTACATTTAATCATAGAAGAGTGCCAATGTTTCCTGCCGATAAAATCTGGATAACAGATACTACTTTCAGGGACGGTCAACAATCCAGGGAACCGTATACTGTTGAACAGATAGTAACACTTTATGATATGCTGCATAAACTGGGGGGGCCTAATGGAATAATACGCCAGACCGAGTTTTTCCTTTATAGCGACAGGGATAAGTTGGCAGTATATAAATGTATGGAAAGAGGCTATGATTTTCCTGAAGTAACAGGCTGGATACGGGCAACAAAAAGCGATTTTCAGCTTGCAAAGGATATGGGCGTAAAGGAATGCGGAATTCTTGTAAGCTGCTCTGACTATCACATTTTTAAAAAGCTCAATATGACAAGAAAGCAGGCTCTTGAACATTATCTCGGCATTATAAAGGGTGCAATTGATGTGGGGATAAAACCCAGGTGCCACTTTGAAGATATAACCAGGGCTGATTTTTATGGTTTTGTTGTTCCTTTTGCTATTGAACTTAGAAACCTTATAGATGAATATAAAATACCAATTAAGATCCGTGCCTGTGATACGCTGGGCTATGGAGTTCCATATCCGGGAGCGGCACTGCCCAGATCTGTGCCGGGAATTATTTACGGATTTACCCATTATGCCGGATTTCCCAGTGAACTAATAGAGTGGCATGGCCATAATGATTTTTATAAAGCTGTAGTTAATTCTGCATCTGCATGGTTGTATGGAGCTTCAGGTGTTAACTGTTCTCTTCTGGGAATTGGAGAGCGTACCGGCAACACTCCTCTTGAAGCCATGATAATTGAGTACGCTCAGCTAAGAGGTACTACAGATGGTATGGATACAACGGTTATAACTGAAATTGCCGACTACTATGAAAAGGAAATAGGCTATAGTATACCGTCCAGGACACCTTTTGTGGGTAAACATTTTAATGTAACACAGGCAGGTATTCATGCAGATGGTATATCTAAAGATGAAGAGATTTATAATATATTTGATACAACACTGCTCCTTAAAAGACCTGCAGGGGTTGCTATCAATCAGTCTTCCGGTCTTGCAGGCATAGCCCACTGGATTAATTCCTATTTAGGTTTAAGCGGAAATATAAAAATTGATAAAAAAGACCCACGGATTGCACAAGTTAAAGAATGGATTGATATGCAGTATGCAAATGGACGTGTTACTGCAATAGGCGACGATGAGCTTCTGGCTGTTATTAAGGAATTAGTCCCCGAAACACTGGATTTAGTGTTATAATAACTATATATAACGCAAAAATGATTTAACAAGGTACAAAATGGATTTTTGCGTATTAATTAAGGTAACATAGGCGCACAAAATTTTATAATGTAGTATATTTTGTACATTATCTATAGAGCAGAGGACTTATCTGCTTACTGATATGATAAATGCTGCCAATGAGTTTTTGCATAATTTAATCATCCAGGAGGTTTAATAATGAATTTGAATTTAGTACAGAAAATTATAAAAGAGCATCTTATAAGCGGAGAAATGGTTCCAGGAAAGGAAATTGCCATAAGAATTGACCAGACTTTAACACAGGACTCCACAGGCACCATGGCTTATTTACAGTTTGAAGCTATGGGAGTGCCAAGAGTTAAAACAAAAAAGTCCGTTGCTTATATAGATCATAATATGTTACAGACAGGTTTTGAAAATGCTGATGACCATAAATATATTCAATCTGTAGCAGCTAAGCATGGAATATACTTTTCAAAACCTGGAAATGGCATATGCCATCAGGTGCATCTGGAAAGATTCGGTGTACCGGGCATGACACTTTTAGGGTCTGACAGCCATACACCAACAGCCGGAGGACTTGGGATGCTTGCCATAGGTGCAGGCGGCCTTGACGTAGCCGTAGCAATGGGCGGCGGCCCATATTATATTACTATGCCTGAGGTTTACAGGATAAATTTTAAAGGGTCATTAAAACCATGGATATCAGCCAAAGATATTATTTTGGAAGTACTAAGAATACTTACTGTTAAAGGCGGAGTTGGTAAAATTATTGAATATGCGGGGGAAGGGGTTAAAACTTTAACTGTTCCCGAAAGGGCTACAATAACCAATATGGGTGCAGAACTAGGTGCTACCACATCCATTTTTCCAAGTGATGAAGTTACAAGAGAGTTTCTCAAAGCCCAAGGAAGAGAGCAGGATTGGATAGAGTTAAAACCTGACAGTGATGCTCAATATGATAAAGAACTGGAAATAGATCTGGATAAGCTTGAGCCTCTTGCGGCGAAGCCCCATAGCCCTGACAATGTAGACAAGGTAAAAAACATAGGCGGAATAAAAGCAGATCAGGTGGCAATAGGCAGTTGTACCAATTCATCATATGTTGATATGATGAAAGTAGCTTCAATTCTGAAAGGCAGGACTATAAGCCCTGAAGTAAGCCTTGTTATTGCGCCTGGTTCCAAACAGGTTTTAACAATGCTTGCTCAGAACGGTGCTCTTGCCCATATGGTTGCTGCAGGTGCAAGAATTTTAGAATCATCATGTGGACCATGTATAGGAATGGGTCAATCCCCTGCTTCTGATGCAGTGTCTCTACGGACATTTAATAGAAATTTTGAAGGAAGAAGCGGCACAGTTTCTGCAAAGGTATATCTTGTAAGTCCTGAAACAGCTGCCGTGAGTGCAATAACTGGTGTTTTAACCGATCCGCGTGAATTCGGGGAAGAGCCGAAAATAGATATGCCGGAAAGGTTCTTAATAAATGATAATATGATATTAGCGTCGGTGCCGGCCTCGGATAGTGATGATATTGAAGTAGTAAGGGGACCTAACATCAAGCCATTCCCTATAAACAAAGAACTTGCAGGGACAGTAAGCGGAAAGGTGCTGATAAAGGTAGGCGACAACATAACTACTGACCATATTATGCCATCAAATGCCAAGCTGCTTCCTTTCAGATCAAATATCCCTCACCTGTCGCAGTATTGCCTGACACCCTGTGACCCTGAATTCCCAAAACGGGCCAGGGAAAATGGGGGAGGCTTTATTATAGGAGGATCTAACTATGGTCAGGGTTCAAGTCGTGAACATGCTGCATTAGTACCACTATACCTGGGTGTAAAAGGTGTAATAGCAAAATCCTTCGCAAGAATACACATGGCAAACCTTATTAATTCTGGAATATTGCCAATGACTTTTGTAGAGGAAAAGGATTATGAAAATATAGATATGGACGATGATCTTGTTCTTGAAAACGCGAGAGAACAGGTAAAAAACGGTCCTGTACTATTAATTACCAATAAGACAAAAGGCAAAGAGATCAAGGTAAGAGTTGCATTATCTGAAAGACAGATAGAAATCATACTTGCCGGAGGATTATTGAATTATACAAAGAACCGGAATTAAAATAATATGATTATAGTATAGAAACTCATATTATTATGGTACAGAAACTCATTTGAAGATAATGGAGGACCAGCCTTATGCTAAGATTTGTAAACAATGGTGAGGACAGAACTGCTACTTCATTGGGTGCTAAAATATTTAAACAACTTCAAAATGATATATTAAACGGGAAATATGAACCGGGAGATATTTTAACAGAAATGAAGTTGTCCGAAGAACTTGGCGTCAGTAGAACCCCCATACGTGAAGCGTTAAAGCAACTGGAGCTTGAAGGACTTGTAAAATCAACACCTGGAAGAGGGGTTGTTGTACAGGGAATAACAGATAAGGATATTGAAGATATTTATACTATAAGGATGATGATAGAAGGTCTTGCTGCCAGGTGGGCAGCTGAAAAAATTACTCCCGGAGAACTTGAAGAGCTTAAAGAAATACTTGAGTTTGAAGAGTTTTATACGTTAAAAGGAGGCGGTACGGGAAATCTATTAAAGCTGGATTCCAGATTTCATGATTTAGTTTTTAAAGCAAGTAAAAGCAGGCCTCTTATGCATATATTAAGTACTTTTCATCATTATGTGCAAAGTGCAAGAAGTGCTTCCCTTGAAACTCCCGGTAGAGCGCAGAAGGTTTTTGAAGAACATAGGGCTATTTTGCAGGCTATAAATGCAAGAGACCCAGACCTTGCTGAAAAACTCACAACGGAACATGTAAAAAATGCAAATATTAACCTTATGAAAAAAAGAAGTGAGCAGGAACATAAGCAGGAATAAAAAAGGTGGAATTCGTATGAGCGATAAAATAGCAGATAGAGAAATTAAAGACATGATTGAAGACTTAAGTATGCTGGCAAAAAGGAATAATTATATAAATCCTGAACTATATAGCAGGTATAATGTAAAAATGGGATTGAGAAATAGTGATGGTACTGGTGTACTTGTAGGTCTTACTGAAATTGGTGATGTTCATGCATATATAATGGATGAAAATGAAAAAGTACCTGTTGATGGAAGACTTATCTATAGAGGTATCGATATTTATGACCTTGTTGCTGGATTTCAGAATGAGAAAAGGTTCGGCTTTGAGGAATGCTGTTACCTTTTATTGTTTGGACAGCTTCCAACCCAAAGACAACTGGAAGAATTCAAGTGGTTGCTGGCTGAGCATAGAAACCTTCCCAACGGATTTACCAGAGACTTGATTTTAAAAGCTCCAAGCAAAGATATTATGAATAAGCTGGCAAGAACAGTCCTTTCAGCATATTCATATGATGAAAATCCTGATGATACAAGTATTAGCAATGTGGTAAGGCAAAGTATTGAGTTAATTGCCAGCTTGCCTACTCTGGCAGCCTATGGTTATCAGGCACTTGCTCATTATTATGAAGAAAAGAGTCTTTATATTCATAACCCGCGTCATGATTTAAGTACTGCCGAAAATATACTTCATATGATAAGACCGGATAGCAAGTATACACAAAGTGAAGCAGAGATTCTCGACCTTGCTCTTGTGCTGCATGCTGAACATGGAGGAGGAAATAACTCTACATTTGCAATCCATGTGGTAACTTCTACAGGAACAGATACCTATTCAGCTATTGCAGCCGGCCTCGGTTCTCTCAAGGGACCTAAACACGGCGGAGCTAATATTAAAGTTATGCAAATGATGGAAAATATAAAGGATAATATTAAAGACTGGGAAGATGATGATGAATTAACAGCCTATTTGGAAAAAATCATGAATAAAGATGCTTTTGACAAGTCAGGACTAATATATGGAATGGGCCATGCAGTATATACCCTTTCTGATCCAAGGGCTGTATTGCTTAAGAAAAAAGCTGAAGGACTTGCAGCAGAACAGGGATTCATGAAAGAATTCAAGCTTTTTGAAAGAGTTGAAAAACTATCGCCAAAAGTATTTCAAAAGGCTAAAAACACTGATAAGATAATATCAGCCAATGTGGACTTTTATTCCGGCTTTGTTTATAAAATGCTTGGTATACCTATGGAGCTTTACACACCAATATTCGCCATTGCAAGAGTTGCAGGCTGGTGTGCTCATAGATTGGAAGAAATTATTGATGGCGGTAAAATTATCAGGCCTGCTTACAAAAATGTAGGAGAAAAGCAGGATTATATCCCTTTAAGTGAAAGATAAAACATTTGCATGTATTTTGCATAAGATTTTTTACAAAAAATAAATTGCACGTGCAGCTAAAATGAATTTAAGCCCATAAAAACTTTTTTATAAAAAAAGTTTTGTTCCTGCAAGGGCGAATTCATTTCGCACGCAGAAGGAATGAGGCTTAGTTTGAAAGAAATTGTCAAATTTTTGAAAAACTAATGCGCATGTGCATATTTTTTGCACAGGATTATAAAAAAATAAATTGCACGCGCGACTGAAATGAATTTAAGCCCATAAAAACTTTTTCATAAAAAAGTTTTGTTCCTGCAAGGGCGAATTCATTTCGCACGTAGCAGGAATGGAGCTTAATATGAATAAAAAAGTCAATACCATATGCTACATGCTGATGCTTTTTCTCGGTATATACCTGGCTATGTACCAGAATAGTATAAACTATATTACCGAAGGTGTTTTAAATAAAAGTACAATTATGGGTGTTCTTGTTGCTCTACATTTCATAGGAATAATAATTGCTCCTGTGACATTTGGTGAAGCAGGGGATAGGATTGGTAAAAAGAAAGTTTTAACTATTGCTTTTGCAACAATTCTTTTTGGTATATCCATTGTATTTGTTTCTAAATCGATTATTTTAGTTGCTGTTGGCATATTATTTATAGGATGCGGATTTGGAGCCATTGAGAGCCTTGGAAGCAGTATCCTTGCAGATGAAAACCCTTATGACACAAATAGGGTTATAAATATTTCGCAGGTATTTTTCAGTGCAGGAGCTGTAATGGGTCCTCTTATATCTTTGAAAATTGTTGAAATATCCGGCAGCTGGAAGATAAGCTATTTAATAGCATTTATATTTTTTGCGTCTATGCTCGTTGCTACCTCGAAAACTGATTTTGGAGGCGTAACCGGTACCGGTACCGATAGTATCACCAGTACTGGTGCTGTTAGTAGCGCCGGTATTGGTACTGATGCTGCTGCTTGTAAAGATACCGGTAGTGTTGCCGTTACAACCAAGAAAACAGGCCTTTACTCTTCAAGGTTGCTTAAAGACAGGTATTTCCAAATACTTTGCCTTTCAATATTCCTATATGTTGGTATAGAGGGGGCCTCATCTTTTTGGATTACAACATACTTCCGTGATGTGCTTGGTGCAGAGAAGCTTGGTTCCTACGCACTGTCCGGCTTCTGGGGAAGCATGATTGTAGGACGATACATAGGCAGCAAGCTTGAAAGTAAAAGCAGAATTGTTATGAATATAAGCCTTGTTATATCAATTGTTTCAATAACTTCAGGGCTATTAATCAAGAGTACCATTTCCGGTCTTGTAAGCTTTACTTTACTTGGGTTTGGATTTGCAGTAATATGGCCTGTGCTGATGACAATGGCTGCAAAACGTTATCCTGAAAAAACAGGAACTGCTATGGGCATTATGATGACCATATCGGCAGTTGGAGGAATGATAATACCTTTTATTATGGGAATACTGGGGGATGCCTTGAGCATTTCAGCAGGACTTTCGGTGGTACCGGCATCCGCACTCCTTATAATCTTATTGCAGTTTAAAGCAGTAACGGTTGAGTAGATTTGAGCAGGTTTTACTGCAATAATAGGAATGGTTCCCGAAATTATGGGGATATCTACGGTTAAATGCAGACATCATTAAGTCATTTCTACCAGTTATTTCTTACTATATATCTCTTGTTAATTATTTCTAATAAGTTATTTTCGGATAGTGAAGTTATCTTCAAGCAAAGCCCAGTTTTGAGGGAAGGGATACCCTAAAGCCCAATAGCTGATACCTTTTAAATTATAGGCCTTTACAGTGTCAAATTTTGCCTGAGCGCTGCGAGCGTCTTCAAACCATACCTCGTGTGCTCTTCCTTGAGCATCTATATACCTATAAAAAGGTGATTGTGCTATAGAATTATATTGAATAGCCGCACCATACCGTATTGCTCTCAAAACAGCTTCCTGACAACTGAATGTTTCAGCTTCCTGCCCCGGAACAAAAGGAAGGAGCCAATCTCTTGCATATATTTGAAAGCCAAAAAAGATCTTTTCTCGGGGAATTACTGTAACAGCATAATCAAGAACACGCCGGATTTGATTTAATGGTGAAATTGGCTGAGGAGGACCTTTACGATACCCCCATTCATATGTCATTAAGATAACAAAATCAACAATCCTGCCATGAGCTGGATAATCATGGGCTACATACAATAATCCTGCCTGCTCTGGGCCTGTTTTTGGAGCCACTGCCGTAGATACGAAATAGCCTTCCGGATGCAAACGGGCTACTGTTTTTTCGAGAAAGTGATTATAAGCTTCACGATCCTCTGGGAGCACATTTTCAAAGTCAACGTTTAGCCCCTGGTACCCTTTAGCTTTCATTGTATTTAAAATATTGGCAAGTAAACTCTCAATAATTTGCGGGTTGTTTAATACAATATGTGCAAGATTTTCGCCTACAGTTGTTGCTGTAAAGTTTGTAATAGCCATCATAGGTATAGCATTCTCAGCTTTGGCGGCTTGAACGGCCGGAATATCATTAATTGACTGCAGACTTCCATCTTCTCTAATTAAATAAGCAAATGGGCTTAAATAGGTTAAGTCTTTGCCATGTTTTCTGACAATTGGTACAGCTTCTTCTCCCAGAAAATAAATATAACCATTAACATCTATGACAGGTCTTTGTTTTCGCGGAATAACCAGTACAGTACCTGGGTATATAAGATTTGGATTTTCTATATTATTTACTTTCATCAGGCTTTGTAAGGTAACTCCATATCTTTGGGCTATTATCCATAGTGTTTCCCCAGGCTGAACACGATGGCGGCGTGCTGGAATATACAATACCATACCCGGATATATATTGTTGGGATTTGTAATCTGATTACTTTGAACAATTGCTTCCACGGTAGTCCCATAGATTTGAGCAATTCTCCATAGTGATTCTCCCGGTTTCACAGTATAAAAAACATCTTCTGTTGGTATGACTAATGCCTGGCCAACTGCAAGCTGATTGGGATTGGGAAGCTCATTAATATCCACTATTGCTGCAATGGAAACACGGTACTGATTTGCTATTGCCCATAATGATTCTCCAGGCCTCACAACATGAATCAACATAAAAATCAACCTTCATTATTTTCTTTTTACTAATAGTATATGCCGGGATACAGTTATGGTGTTTCCGATTCATGCAAGTTTCTTAACTGATTCTCTAATAACCAGATTATCCGAATCTACAGTTATACTTTCTGTAGATTTACCTTCTATTTTATCAATAATAAGCTCCATGGCTAGTGTTCCCATTTTAAATTTGTCAATCCTGATTGTAGTAAGCTTTGGTTCAATGTAATTGGCCAGAAAGATATCATCGATACTAATAAATGAAATATCTTCAGGTACCTTATATCCCGAATCTTTTGCACATTTTATTGCCCCTATGGCAAACATATCTGTAGTACAGAAAACAGCTGTTGGTTTAAATTTACTCTTTAATATTGCTTTCATGCAGTTATATGCTGAATCTTCATTAATGGCATTTACCTGTATCCAAGATGGCTGAACCGACACTTGGGCCTGTTCAAGTGCTCTCTTGTAACCTTCAAAAGTATGCAAATAGAAATTAGGAACAAAGCTGGAACTTATATACGCAATATCCTTATGCCCATTGCTGGTAAGATATCTGACGGCAGTGTAAGCAGCAAGTTCATAATCTGCATTGACAGATGTAATATCACTAAAGGAAGCTCCTGAGCTGGTAGAATTATTTAGGATGTCAGGTTTTTCTGAGCTAGCAGAATTCTCTGAGTTATGGGCATCTGCAATCACATAAGGAATGTCTAATTTGTTTATTTCATTCAATATAATATCTTCTGTATCCTGAAAAAAGACAATTCCGTCAGTGTCCTCATTTTTAATAATGTCCGGCAATATTGCTCTCCCATTTTCAATTGAAATATCAGTAAAAACAATATTATAACCATATTCTTTGCTTTTTTCCAAAAGTCCTTTTGCAATTTCAAGGTAAAACAAGTCATCAAAAGGCGAGGATGTTTTACGGATTACAATACTGATATTGAAACTTTTATTAAGTAAAAGCCTCCTGGAATTAAGACTGGGCTGAAAATTAGTCCTTTCAAGAACTTCTCTAACTATTTTTCTTGTTTCCTCGCTAACCCCTTCTCTATTATTTATAACGAAAGATACTGCGGTTGGTGATACACCAGCCATTTTTGCTATTTCTTTAATTGTAAGTTTTGCCATATTTGCTCCTTTGTTTTCTAATATGTTTTAGATTGTGTAAGCATAGAAGAAAAGCTACTGCACTAAAACATTTTATACGTTGTACCAAAACGTTTTATATAAATAATATTTTAACATATAATTTTAGAAGTGCAAAGGGGATTTTATTGGCAGGGGATTTCTATGGAGTGTAACAACACTGGACATAGCAAATGGGGTCTTTTGCTCGTTTATCATAATATAATTTCATGTAACCATTATATCACAACATACAGCAAACTTTTTTTGTTATTTGACATAAAAAAAGCCGCTACTATGCGGTTTTGGTGATATTTATTTAGTTGTTAAGTGTCGAAAATCCGTGCATAGAAAATCATCGACCCAAGACTCAAAAAATCCGCAATCTGACTGCAATTTGTGGTATAATATTATAAAAGGAGTTGATTGTATGTCTCCAGAATTGCATATTCGGCGGCTGGCAGCAGTAAAGCTCGCCACCGCAGTGAATAAAATAGAAGGCGTCCCTGTCTCGACTCAAGCCAAAACGCTCTCAGCTAAGTGGGCGCGGGGTGAGATTTCAGGTGCGGAAATGAAAGCTACCCTTATTGCAAAGCATAAAAAGGGCTAAAGGGGGTTGCTTATGAATGACCCGTATCTCTATGAAGGCAGCTCTGTTCTGCGTAATTTACTGAATATTCATGACGAAAAGGAACTGGATATTGCTGAAGCGGAACTCTCGCAAGCCAATATGATGCTACTTTATGAGCAAGGATTTGATGACTTTTCCACTTATAAGCCTGTGGCACATGAATACCGAGCTGACGATGGAGAAGATAAAACGTAGTTTATATTACTTTACCAACAATCACCGGTTGTGGGTTCAATTCCTACCACAACGTTTTATATAGATAATACTATAACATAGTATCTATTATGGTGCAAAGGGAAATTTATTTCTTATAACCTATTCCCAATAATATCTTCTGAATTTTCTAAGGGCTTCGCATAAAGCATCTACATTTTCAGGAGGTGTTGGGGGATATATCCCTGCTATAAACTCCAAGCCACCCTGAGGACTACCAAGCTTTCTTACTTCCTCCTCAATAAGCTCATGTATTTCCTTCCTGGTACCAAACGGTATTATTTTCTGCCTGTCTATATCAAGGCGTATACATGCCTTGCCTTTTATTTCTCGGGCGATATTATCTATCCCATTACACAAATCCTGAGGGTTTATTATGTCAACTCCTGCTTCGATAAGATCATTTGCTATTTCCATAATATATCCGTCACTGTGAAAAGCTACAAGGGTGTTCTTCTCTCTACACGGTCTAAACAGCTTTTTATATGAGGGCAGTATCCATTTTCTGAACATATCAGGGCTAATGACAAGAGAATTCTGCATACCAAGGTCTTCGGGTATTTCCATTATATCCACACCCATATCGAGGTACCTTTCTACAATTTTTATGTTATGTTGGTCAATTTCATCAATAAGTTTGACAAGCAACGGTTCATCAGTATACATATCAAACATTGCATTTTCAAACCCTCTAAGGTATTGGAGCCTAAGGAAAAGAAAACCATGAGCCAGTCCGCCTGCAGTGAGATTGTTATTTGATTTATTCAATTCAATATTTTTTCTTTCCCTGTCCCAATTTCTAATACTTCTATCAGCGTGGATATCAGGATCAGGTACCACATAACTTTGAAAGTTTTCCCAGCTTGATAATGGAGCATTTCTAACAACACCTTCAAGACCGTTTACTGGTGATTCCCATATACATCCCCAGGAATCTTTGAAAGGCTGCCCTTTTGTATAAGCATTTCCAAAATTAAAATTCTTATAATCCCTCCAGCCTTTTTTAACATAAGGGAAAAAATCAGGATGTCTCAGAGCCACTTCCTCAATGTCATATCTTAGTTGGTCCCAGGAAGCATTGCTTATGTGGACGGAAGACGGTATCCATTCGGGATATTGAAACCTGGCATTCCGAATATAGTTTTCTCGTGCTGTTAACATGTTTCATCACTCCTACTCAATCATTATAACGAGATGATAAATGTTTTCCACTTCTAATTGTATTATCAAAACAATAACAGTACTACTAATATCGTAGGATTGTACCATATTATACAATTGGAAAGGAATACAATTATTTACAAACCGTGGCAAACCGTAACAAGCTGTGAGTGCACCCATATGTCATATATGTATTGATGTATAAGGAGCCTTCTGATACAATTTATATGTATGTTAATACTATGTTACATGTATGTTTATGTTAGAGGTGAAATACTTGAGCGGAAAAAGCAAATCCAGCAAAGATATATTCTTAAGAGAACGATTAATGATAAATTTTTCCCATACTGGAATTAACAACCTCATCACTTTGGGAAGAATAAACTATCTTAACGCTCATAAACCATTGGACAAACATACTCACAAGGATTCCATGGAAATATGCTATCTCGCTCGGGGCAGACAAACATATTCGGTAGGTGATAAGCCTTACACTCTTAAAGGTGGAGATATATTTATTACTTTCCCGGATGAAGAACATAGCACGGGAATCAATGTAGAAGAAAGGTCTATCTTGTATTATTTGATTTTTGATATTAAGAACAATCTGGATAATTTCCTGGGCTACAAAGGTGAAGAAGGCAGAGAACTTGCTTTGGCTTTGAATAACATGAGCAGAGTAAACAGGCATTTCGCAGGAAATAGTGAAATTAGAAGCATACTGGATGAAGTATTTTTAACCTTTTATTCTGCTAAAAAATTTAAGAAAATAGTAATGCAAGGGCTTATAAGCAAGTTGTTTATTAGAATTATTGAACTTGAAAATAACAGAAAAAACAGCTTTCCTGAAGATATATCTAAAACGATTAATTATATAAATGATAATATCCAGCATGAGTTACGGCTTGATAAATTAGCATCAGATGCAAACCTTTCATTATCTCGCTTTAAACAAAAATTTAAAGAAGCAGCAGGTATTCCACCCGGAGAATATATAAAAAGAGCAAAAGTCGATTTCTCAAAGCATTTACTAAAAGACAGCGACAGCACAATAACTGAAATTTCATACCAGCTTGGTTTCTCATCGAGCCAGTACTATGCGATGGTATTTAAGAAATTTAAGGGCATAACACCAAAGGATTTCCGGATAAGAGTAAGGAAAGATAGTAATTATTTGGGGCTTTGATGGATGGATTTGCCAAGTATTTCTTCATATTTAGAAAATGCACCCCTGTCTATAAATCCTATTGACAATTAGTACTTGACAATATATAATTTACTTGACTAAAACGTTTTTGTAAATTGAGTTATGCATCAGAAATTATTTCTTTTATAACTGGGGTTAAATTAGCATAATGGGAATTTCTTTTAGCAGAATAGTAATATTTTCGTAACTAAAACATATTATCAAGTTTAGCAGTGAAAGATTATTTGAATGGCAGAAGATGCTACAAAGGGGGAATTATAATGCGCAGGTTAAAAGCAGGTATTGTAGGAACCGGCTACATAGGTATAAGTCATATAGAAACAATCAGAAGAATAGGCTTTGCCGAGCTTGTTGCAGTTGCTGATGTAAACTATGACATGGCAAGCCGGCGGGCTAAGGAGTACTATATACCAAAGTGCTATGGCACATTGGATGAACTGCTTGCAGATAAGGAAATTGATGTAATTCATAATTGCACACCAAACAATCTGCATCTTGAAGTAAACGAGAAGATAATAAAAGCAGGAAAACATATTTTTTCCGAGAAACCTCTGGCAAGAAACAGCGAAGAATCCTTAAAACTTTTACTACTGCTTAATGAGAATAAAAACATAATTCATGGAATGAATTACAACTACAGAATGAATCCTTTAGTTCAGGAAATGAAGAGCAAAGTAAAAAATGGTGAAATTGGTCAGCCTAAATTAGTGCATGGCTCATATCTTCAAGACTGGCTGCTTTTCGATACAGATTACAATTGGCGGATAGAGCCTGAAATATGCGGCCCGTCAAGATGCATTGCTGATATTGGGACACATTGGATGGACGCAGTACAAACAATAATTGGAGCTAAGATTGTTGAACTTACTGCCGACCTGGTAACAACCATCCCTATAAGGAAGAAGCCAAAAGGTCAGGTTGAAACCTTTTCTATTACAGGCGGTACTGAGTATGAAGAAGTAGAAGTTAAAACTGAAGACTACGGGTCAGTTATTTTTAAAATGGACAACGGTGTTAGAGGAGTATTCTGTGCATCGGAAGTCAGTGCAGGAAGAAAATGCTATTTAAATTTTGAAATAGACGGAACAAGGTCATCAATGTACTGGAATCAGGAAATGGCCGATCAAATGTGGATGGGCTTCAGGGAAAAAGATAACAGCCTGGTTATGAGAAATCCAAACCTCATGACACCTGAAGCAAAACAATATACCTACCTTGCTGCGGGACATCCTGAGGGATGGAACGATGCGATGCGCAATAATGTATACAGTTTCTATAAGTATATTGCTGATGGTAAAACCATGGGCAAAGACCCTTGTGATTTCGCCACCTTTGATGAGGGACATTACTTGATTAAACTAACTGAAGCAATATTAGAAAGCAACAAGACAAGGCAATGGGTGAAAGTAGAGTAAATTGCTGACGGTAAGGAGCAAAGAAGTAGCATCTTAACGGATGGAAATCCCAATATTTCCTGAAGCTGCAGCTAACTTTGCATAATAAAATTTGCGTTATATAAAAAATTAAATTATCAAGCAAGGGAGGATTTTTATATGAAGTCTCAGTTTAAATTTTCTGTAGGACCCTGGAATGTCCATGAAGGAGCTGATGCATTTGGACCGGAGGTAAGAAAGACTATTGAATTTGCTAAGAAAGTTGAAAAATTTAAAGAAATCGGATTTGATGCAGTACAATTTCATGATGATGATGCAGTGCCGGATATGAATAATTTAACGGATGGAGAAATAAAAGCAAAAGCCGGGGAAGTAAAGAAGATCCTTGACAATAATGGAATGGCAGCGGAATTTGTTGCGCCCAGGTTATGGATGGATCCCAGGACAGCAGATGGAGGTTTCACTTCCAACAGTAAAGAAGACAGAGAGTTCGCCATGTGGAGAGCCTTCAGGTCTATTGATATAGCAAATGAACTGGGATGTAACAAAATAGTGTTATGGCTAGCAAGAGAAGGCACCCTGTGCTATGAAAGCAAAAATCCTGTAGAAGGTGTGAAAAGGTTAATTGAAGCTATTAATAAAATGCTTGCCTATGACAAAAATATTAAAATTTTAATTGAACCAAAACCAAACGAGCCAATTGACAGAAGTTTTTGCCCTACTATAGGACATGTAATGGGAGTGTCTGCAGCTACAAATGACCCTTCCAGAGTGGGGGGATTGCTCGAATCTGCTCATGCAATATTAGCAGGACTTGACCCTGCAAATGAAATTGCTTTTGGACTTGCATTTGGGAAGCTATGGGGAGTACATCTAAATGACCAAAACAGCATAAGATATGATCAGGACAAGGCATTTGGGGTAGAAAACCTCCGTCAGGCCTTCAACCAGATAAAAGTACTTATAGAAAACAATTATGGTAAAAACGGAGAGTACATAGGGCTTGATGTGAAAGCAATGAGAACACAGAGAGATGAAGTGTGCTACAGGCATCTTGAAAACAGTTTGAAAATAGCAAAGATGCTTGAAGAGAAGGCAAGAAAATTTGATTATAGCTTCCAGAAGAAATGTGTTGAGGAAAGAGATTATGAGGCACTTGAGATGTATGTGATGGAGTTATTGATGAACTGATATATTGATTTAATAAAAGGTAGCAGCCAGTATGTGGTTATATTTGAAAATCTCTTCCCCTAGGGGAAGAGATTTAGTTTAATATGAATGTAGCATATCTGTCCGAACAGTTAGTTAATTGAATTGCATAAAAGTTTATGTTACTATAATAGTAGTTATAATAGTTGCTGTAATAGTGGTCGAGAAGAAGGTGCCAATCATGTATACTAAGTTACAATTAGATATGATTATAAACGAAATAACTAATAGTGTTAGAGATATTTTGAGCAGTAAGTTCTATAAAATTATCTTATATGGTTCGTATGCAAGAGGTGACTACGATAATGAATCAGATATAGATATTATGATACTTGCGGATTTGCGGAACGATGAAATAAGCGCGTTGAGAAAAAAATTAACAAAGTTGCGAGTAAAGTCGGTTTAGAGCATGATATCATGGTTTCTATATTGAAAAAGATTGGTAGGGTGGAAAAAAGATGGGGTGAAATTATGACAATATTGTGTCAAAAATATACAACCAACCGGGACAGACCTTTTATTATTAGTAGCGGCCGGGGCACTTATTTCCCTTATCATTGGCATGACGAAATAGAACTGCTATATGTTTTGGAAGGAAGTATGACTTTTGTTATAGGGCCTAAAGCTTATAATATAAATAAAAGAGATATTGTAATAGTAAAAAGCGGAGAAGTCCATCGATTTGAAGCTAAAGTTGCATGCAGTCATCTTTTTGTTGAATTTGGTCACTATCTGGATACTGATTTATTTAAGTTACCTATATTAATTTATCCCGGGATGCTTAGTGTTTTAAGGGCTCAAAATGGGAGCCGGGAAGATTTGAACCAATTGCATTCAAAAGTTGAAAGCCTTATGCTGGACATGTTAACCGAATATAACCAAAAAACTGATGGCTGGGAATTTTCTGTTAAAGCATCTCTATACCGGATAATTGTTTTACTCACCAGAGCATTTTATGACAAAATAGAAATAGAAGTGGAACATAAAAATATTACACGAGGTTATACTGAGATACTCCAGGAGGTATTTGAATATATAGAGGGTCATTACAACGAAAATATAACTATAGAGGATGTTTCAGAAATCGCAAATTTCAGCAGGCACTATTTTAATAAATTCTTCAAGAAAGCAACCGGCAAAACTTTTGCAAGCTACATAAATGATATCAGGCTGGAAAAGGCTCAGGCCTTTCTTAAGTCCTCAAATCAAAATATTACAAACATTGCATATGATGTTGGGTTCAACAGCGTTAAAACTTTTAACAGGCTTTTTAAGGAAAGCTTTGGATGTACACCAAGCGAGTATAGAGGTTCAGTGAGGGCATTGTAATCCCCCACTGAACAAGGGTATTCCTATAATTTGCACTACTATAAAGCTGCTGCTGATTTTCTGTAAGCCTCAGCCTTCTTCTCAATATCAGCTTCAGACCAATCCGGGCTCATTCCAACAATGACAGTTCTGCTTAATATGTCAAGAGCATTAGGACACATATCATATGAATAATTCATATTTAGATCTTTATTTTGTAGCAGCTTGAACGGATCTAATACAGGGTGGTGTGATCCCCTTTTTTTCATTATTGGCTCCCAGTCGAAATAGACATGCTTCTTGCTATCTATAAGGACACCGGAATTTACACCTTCACTAGCAGCAAACTTCCTGGCAGCATTTTCGCTCTGCAGGAGGAAACCAACATTAGAACCGCAATCGCCCTTGATATCATTTGACCTAATAAACTTAATGTTCTTCTCGCCTTCAAGACGTGACATAAATGCCTTCTTTACCTTCCGAAGATCTGAAAGTATATCATCCAGGCGTTGAAGCTGAACTCTTAATATGGCTCCTGCAATTTCATTGGAACGTAATTGAGAACCTATGAAGATAGGAGTTTTTAGACCACCAGCATGAGGTCTGAACGCTGTACCACCATCATGATATATTAATGCCTTTTCGTAGATATATTCATCATTTGTGGTTACGGCTCCACCTTCTCCTGCAGTGATTATTTTGAAATAATTAAAGCTAAAAGCACCTGCATCACCAATACTGCCCAGCCTTCTGCCCTTATAGCTCCCGCCATCCGCCTGGCAGCAATCCTCTACAATCTGAAGGTTATGTTTTTCAGCTATTTCCTTAATTCTATCCATATTGCAGGGAAGTCCCAGCATATGTACAGGAATAATAGCTTTAGTATACTTTGAAATCTTTTTCTCTACATCATCAGGGTTAATTGTCAAACTATCATCTACCTCTGCGATAACTGGTATTGCACCTACGGCCACAACTGCCAGGGCAGTAGCCATAAAAGTATATGCCGGAACTATAATTTCATCCCCCGGACCTGCGCCTATACCAACAAGTGCTGAGATAAGAGCTCCGGTACCACCTGTTAATGCAAGACTGTACTTGGTACCTATTTTTTCTGCCAGCTCTTTTTCAAAACTTGCCACTTCCTTATTACCTTCGTTAAATCTAAATAGTTGACGGCTTTTAATTACCTTTTCAACTGCTCTAACTTCTTCATCTCCAATCCTGTACATAAAAATGCACCCCCATCTTCATATTTGCAATTATTTTTTTGCTCAGTTTGTTTGGAATGTGGATATGCAGGTTAAAGCATGCCTAAATGCACCTGCATTTTATTCATGTCACCTCAATATTATGCTTGTATTGCGCCTGTGTCGCGCCTGTATCGCCCTTACTTGTATTGTGCTTATGCCGTGCCTGTACATTACCTATATAATTTACGATTTGAAAGAGTTAATGAAGAATTTACAAATCGTAAATTACATCAAGGTAACAGAAGCAGATTTTAAATGTTTTAAAACCTGTTCTATATAGTTCATGTTTATAAATCGTGCCTACATTAAGAATAGTACAAATTAATATAACTATATAGTCAAGTTGGAGCATTTGTTTCTCAAAAATAGCTTTTTTGTTCTACTATTATTTTACATGGCTATTTTTGGGTATAATATCGCTATTTTTGACTATAGTTAAAATGCATAACAACTTATAATAAATATATACTCAATTTGTGCAATTATAAAAAAATAATACTAATTTATCCATTTGTGTAAGGAATGTGTAATTTAAACATGCCGTATCGCTACAACAAGTTTATGAATTTATGTACACGCTCTTGTAAGTGCAAGCAAAGGGTTAGTAATATGTAATATAGAACACAGTAATATATAATACCTTTGAATATAATGTCGCAGGAGGGATGTAATAAGTGAACTTTTTTGATTGTAATGTCTGCTATGGTTACGACGTTAGAAACAATGTGATGTACCCGGTCAATACTATAAATGAGTTAAGCTGCCATATGGAGCAGGCAGGTGTTGGCAAGGCAATGGTTAGCCGGGTAGAGCAGTATATAGCTGGTACACCTTCTACAAACCAGATACTGGCAGAGGACACAGCAAATCATCAAAATATGTATGGAATATGGGGTCTATTACCATCTCACACTCATGAAATTCCTGAGGGTGAATTTATGCTATCAATTATGAAGGAAAAGAGAATCTTTGGATGGCGTCTTATCCCTAACATCGGAAGGTATCTAATTAAGGATTTTGTGCTAAGGGATTGGTTTAAACTTGCTATAGAACGGAAAATACCAATATTTATTAATACGGCTCATGGGACCAGTTTTGAAGCAACAGTTGAAATCTTGAAAGCATTTCCTGAGTTAACTGTTATATTAACATACCCCCAAATATGGCCTAATGACAGGTATTTAAGGCCCTTTGTTGCAGAATACCCAAATGTTTATCTTGACTTATCCTATTGCATTACCGATGGGGGCATAGAATCTTTTGTTAATGAATATGGGGCTGGCCGATTGCTTTATGGAAGTGGATTTCCATACTGTTATTTCGGGGCAAATATGTTAATGATAAAGCACGCTGATATTTCGGAGGATGATAAGGCTGCTATTGCAGGCGGCAATATGACCGGAATTATAAAGGGGGTGTTGTTGTGATTAACTCTAAATCGGAACTAGCTCAAGGATTTTGGGAAAAAGGGAAATTACCGGATTGTCCTATTATCGATTTCCATGCTCATATGGGAGATAATGGCGGTATATTCCTGCCCAAGAGTACACCTGATGCAATGATCAATACTATGGATGCCTGTAATACTATTCTTACATGTTTCTGCGGACATGAAGCTCTCTTTGTGCCGTCCATTGGTGAAAAACTTGATATTGCAGCTGTTAAAAAGTATCCAGATAAATTTAAAGCATATCATGCTGTGGTTAGCCGTTACCTTAAACCGGAGGATGATATTGCCAGGGTACGGGAAAATCCTGATGTTTTTATAGGTTTTAAGTTCCTATGCGATTACTATGGGGTTCCTCTTAGTGATTCCAGACATGACAAGTATTGGGAATATGCTAATGATAACAGTTTATTAGTATTAACACATACATGGGGAGGCAGCAATCATAATGGATGCAAGGAAGCAGAGAAAGTATTAAGCAAATATCCGGATTTGGTTTTTATTGCAGGTCACTCATTTCATGGCGAATGGGATAAAGCTGTTGAACTTACGAAGAAATATCCAAATTTATATCTTGAATTGACTGCTGTATTGGATGATCGGGGACCATTGGATATGTTTGTTCAAGAGATTGGTTCTGAAAGGATTCTATTTGGAACGGATCTTCCCTGGTTTTCAACGCACCATGGGATAGGTGCAGTGCTTTCTGCTGAAATGACGGACGAAGACCGACGAAATATATTTTATCGTAATGGTGTTAAATTGTTGAAGAAGTTTTCTTGGTTTGAATATATGTGGAAAGATAGACAAAGTTGCATCCAATAAATTACATGCGTTGCAGGCAGGATGCACTGCAAATAATGAAGTGAAGGAGATATGTAATATGGGAAAAGCAAAGTTTGCATACACTGTATGGCAGTGGGGCACGGATAATAAAGAACAGCTAAGGCAGGCACTTGCAGATATACGTGAAGCAGGTTTCGAATACTTTGAAAGTGTAAAAGCCACCATAAACGTTTTTGATAACGATGTTTCGGGTTTTAAAGCGCTTTGTGAGGAATATGGAGTAAAGCCTGTTGGATTTTATTTTCATTTTAATGGTGATTGGGAAAATGATGTTGGAGATGTTAAGCGAAAACTGCCATTTATGGCGGCGTGCGATATTCACCGTATGAATGTTCAAGCGACAGGTGTTGTTGGCAGACCCGCAACGAAAGAAGAACTGGATTATAATATAAAGGCGATAAACGCCATTGCTAAATTAGCAAAGGAATATGATATTGTTCCAACCATGCATAACCACTACAATACAACTGTTATGTATGAAAGTGAAATTGATTATATGCTGCAGAATTTAGATCCGGATTTAGTAGCTTTTGGTCCTGATACTGCACACCTAGTAGCCGGTCAGTGTGACCCTGTAAAGGTAATAAAAAAATATGCAGATCGTGTTAAATTTACTCACTTGAAAGACATCACCAATGAAGGGATGGAAGCTGCCGGTATGCAGGCCGGCGTAGAGGTGTATACCAACTTCCGCGAGTTGGGTGAAGGTATAGTAGATTTCCCATCTATCTTTAAAATCCTGGATGATGCAGGCTATGATGGCTTCTTAACTGCTGAGCTGGACAGAAGTAGATTTGGGAACAAAGAAAGCGCAATAATGTCAATGAATTATTTAAAAGCTAATTATAAGCAGGATTGAATAATTTAGGAGTATGGAACAAGTGTAATTTAATACACATTATTGATTAAGCCATTGTTATTAGGAGGCGCTTCTTATGTCTGAATCACTAGAAGTTGGAGTAGGGAGAGCAGACATTACCCCTGCACTAGCGGTACAACTTATGGGCTATCGTGTTATAAGACGAGAGTCCATCAATTTTTATTGGTTTATCCAAATTATTTTCTGCATACTGAAAAACTGGCTGAAGGATGTTGTAAGTGATGAAATGCATATCCATATCTTCATCCAGGGACAAATGTATTTTTCTTCTTCAAGAGATATTCCTTCTTTAATATTATATAGAAGATACTTTTCAATTGAGATTTTAACTTTCTTATAGTATGTTTTTATGAAGACCCAAAATTAATCTTGACACCAATGATTCAGTAATGTATAATAAATTTAACTAAAACGTTTTTGTTGATCATTTTTAGTATTATCAATCAAATCATGAATCGGGTAGACTAATGCAAAATAAAACCGACAATTTATCCTATCTAAAACGAATTATGAGGGGGAATATCAAAATGGCAGGACCAGGATCCTATTTATTTGGTGAGGAAGAAAGAAATGAACTGCTTGATGTAATGGAATCAGGCTACTTATTTAGATATGGAGATGAGGAAAATCCTTGTTTTAAACGAAAAGTTGCAACTTTTGAAAAGGAGTTTGCTGAATATTCAGGTATAAATCATTGTGTGGCTGTTAGCAGTGGCACAGGGGCTCTTATGTGCTGTCTTGCAGCTATAGGGATAGGTCCCGGTGACGAAGTAATAGTTCCCGGTTATACTTTTATAGCAAGTATTTCATCAATTATTTTATCGCATGCAATACCTATTCTTGCAGAAATAAACGAATCTTTAACTATTGATCCCGAAGATATTAAAAAGAAAATTACTGGCAAGACAAAAGCTATAATGCCTGTACATATGCTTGGAAATCCTTGCGATATGGACGAGATAATAAAAATTGCAGAAGAATACAATCTCTACGTAATAGAAGATTGCTGCCAAGCTGCAGGTGCAAGCTATAAAGGCAGGAAAGCAGGAACTATTGGGCATATGGGAGCATTCTCTCTCAATATATTTAAAACTATAACATCAGGTGATGGTGGCATGGTTATTACAAATGATTACGACCTATATGAAAGAGCATTTGCTTTCCATGACCAGGGACATAAACCGAATAGGATGGGTGTTGAAGTAGGAAAAAGAAGTATTGTGGGCATGAATATGAGGTTAAATGAGCTGTCAGGTGCAGTTGCCCTTGCCCAATTACGAAAACTTGATACTATACTCGCATTGTTACATGAAAAAAAGAAGAAATTAAAGGATTCTATAGAAGCTTACATAAAAGATATTCCAGATGTTTATTTTAGAAAATTAAATGATGAAGGTGAATGCGCAACTCTTATGACACTTCTATTTAAAGACAAACAAAAAGCTGATTTGTTTGCTGAAAAAATAGGTGCAAAGACTATAGTTCATTCAGGATGGCATGTTTATAATAACATGGAGCAGATATTAGGTAAAAAGACAGCAACTGATTATGGATGTCCATATGTATGTGAAGCTTATGGAAGGGAAATTGAGTATAAAGCTCATATGTTGCCGATAACTGATAACATACTTGAAAGAGCAGTTAATATCAGTGTTGGAGTAGTAGACAAAGGACTAGGGTCACCATTTGGTATTAATATTACTTCAACAGATGATGAAATAGCTGAAGTTGCTTGCGAAATAATTACCCTTTTAAAACAAGTGACACTACGTACATAAAATATTATAGTGGAGTTGGAGGGAGATGAATGATATGTTTGCTCTGAATTCAACGGATGTAAGAAATGAATGGAGCCTTTAGCTGATCTTGTTATTTTACCGACTTTTCATAACTGCTGGGCGATATACCTGTTATGTTTTTAAAGCTTCTTGTAAAATGATGAATGCTTGTATAGCATAACTTTTCCGAAATTTGAGTAAAATTTAAATTACCTTGTCGGATTAATTTTTTTGCTTCTGCTATTTTAAAGTTTATGTAACAATCTATAATGCTTTTGCCGGTTGCTTCTTTGAAAAGATGACAAATATATGATTTGCTTAAATTGAACTTTTCACATATATCCTTAAGGGATATCCTTTCATAAATATTGTCCAGGAGATACTTTTCAATTGAATCAACAAGGGCATTCTCTGCATTTTTCTTTGCGTAGCGACTTATTCGACCGTTGCGCTCATTATTCTGATTACTGCGCATCAGAGCGATGAGAAACTGCTCAAGATAGCTTATTACTAATTGTTGTGATCCGATTTCTGAATTCTTGATATCCAACAGTTTTTTGTAAAGATTATTGGGAATAGAAAAAGATGTTTTCTGCGCTTCCTCCAAGAGAAGGGATAGTATTTTCTTATGCTGACTATCCACAGTGAAAATTTTATTTTCGAAGAACTTCATAGCCTCGCCTTTGACTGAAAAAGTTATTACCATCACATTGTGAGGGTCCTTTTTGTTTGAAGCCAGAGTATGAAATTCCATAGGCTTATGGAAGATTACATCTCCTTGCTTTATAATATATCCTGCATTATCTGCAATAACGGAGATTTCTCCGCTATCAACATATACCATTTCCCAAAAGTTATGACGCTCTCCCGTAAAGTAAAAATCCTTGCTGTGTTCAAAATAATAAAATGTATAAAGTCCTAAAATATCAATGTCTTTCTTAAAAGTTTTCAGTTCCAAACCCATTTTCTTTATCTCCGTGGAATATATGTTAAATTTTACACACAAAAAAGCAAAGACAAAATACAGTTGCTATTATATCATAAACATAAAATAACACAAGGAGTGAACATATTCCATATGAAAATTTATAAACCTGTTTTATAAACCTAAGAAAAAGTGCGAAAAGGTAAAAAGATGAAAAGATACATTTAAAACATTAAAAGATTATTGAAAAGAATTGGTGTAATACACGATTATAGAGTTAATTACTACAGCGAATTATATAACACAGCGAATTATATAACGCAAAAGTGATTCTACAAGGAGTAAATTGAGTTTTTACTTATTTACTGCCAAGTAACATGAACCACAAAACTTTTATAATGTTTTTTTATGCGTTATATATAGATACGGAGGATTTCAATGCATAATATAGTTTTAATAGGATGCGGTCATATGGGGACAGCACATTTGGAAGATATATATTTACGTGAAGATATTTGTGTGTATGGTGTTGTTGATATTATGGAAGAAAAAGCAAGGCTGACTGCTAAAAAATACAACGCAAAAAGTTTTAGTACAGATTATATACGCTATATGGAGGATGAAAATGTTGATATAATTATTTGCGCTACATACCCGTCGACTCACTTGCAAATATTAAAGGATTGCGTGAAATATAATAAGCACCTGCTTTGTGAAAAGCCTATAACGGATAATTTAGAGGATGGAAAAGAATTTGTTTCCATTGTTAAAAATACCAGTATCAAAGTTCTCATCGGATACATATTACGATATAATGAAACATACAAAAAGGTTGCTGAAATGATAGAAGAAGGTGCGATAGGAGGTCCTATTGTACTTAGAATGACGCAAAATAATCACACAGTTGAATGGGAAAAATATCTTGCATTGATAAAAGAAACATCACCAATAATAGATTGCGGAGTCCATTACATTGATGTTTGCAGGTGGTTTACAGGTGCCGAAGTCATTGATGTGGGAGGAATATCTTTAACAACGGAAAAAGATGTTCCGAAAGGTAAATACAACTATGGAATGATTACAATGAAATTATCTGATGGCAGTGTGGCATATTATGAAGCGGGCTGGGGTAAGACAGTCGCTGCTGATAATACAAAAGAATTTATCGGTCCAAAAGGCAGAATTAAAATAGTACAAAGTCATAATAGATTTTTTAACAAAGAAGAAGGAGACTTGATAGAGTACTATAACGTTGAAAATAAAGAGTATAAAATTATAAATGTTAATTGTAAGAGAAGACCTACAGGAGCTGAACTTGACAATTTAATAAATATGATTGAAAACAATGCACCATCTAATCCATCTATTGAGGATGTGTATAAAAGCTTTGAAATTGCAATAAAGGCGGATGATATAATAAGACCGGATATTTGCTTTTAATAGCTTTTGAAATTTTAGAGAACTTAAAAAATTAACGAATTATATAAATTGAAAATTTTGTAATTAAACAGATTGTTAAATACGTAATAAGTACAAATGTTTATATAATTTGGTAATTACAGCAGCTTTTGCTGCTGAGTAGTTACAACTATATTGTAATGGATAGGAGGATTTGTAATATGAAGGTTGGAATAATCGGTTTTGGCGGCCGTATAAGGGGTATGTTCAAAGCTCTCGAAAGACAGGAGATAGGGGATATTACCCTATCTGCAATTACTGATATTAGAAATGATGAAATTAAAGAGCTGTTAACAAAAGAAGGAAAAGATCCTGAAAAAGTCAGCTTCTACGAAGATCCTGACAAAATGATGGATAATGAAGAACTTGACGGAATAATGATAGGCACCAGATGTTCTTTGCACACAAAAATGGCTGTTAAGGTTCTTGAAAAAAACATTCCATTATTCCTTGAAAAGCCTGTAGCAACACATATGGATGATTTCTTCAAACTGAAAGAAGCAGGAGAAAAAACAAAAGCCCAGGCAGTGATTTCCTTCCCATTGCGTACATCGATTATTGCAACAACTGTCAAAGAGATAATCGATTCAGGAAAGATTGGCACAGTTGAACATGTTCAGGCTATAAATAATGTGCCTTATGGGAGAGTATATTTCCACCATTGGTATAGGGATGAGAATGAAACTCAGGGATTATTCCTGCAAAAAGCTACTCATGACTTTGACTACATAAACTATTTACTCGGCTCAAAACCTGTAGAAATTTGCGCAATGACGTCCAAGCAGCTTTTTAAGGGTGATAAGCCTGCTGGCTTGTACTGCAAAGATTGTGATGAATATTACACCTGTGATGAAAGTCCATATGTTATTAAAAAGTACTATAAAGATAATCCTATAGGTGAAATGTGCTGTTATGCAAAAGATACAGGAAATGAAGATTCGGGAAGTGCACTTGTAAGATATAATACCGGGATGCATGTAAGTTACTCACAGAACTTTTTTGCACGGCAAAAAGCAGGTGCAAGAGGAGCTAGACTATTTGGATTTAAAGGCACCCTTGAATTTGACTGGTACACTGGAGAAATAAAAGTATTCATGCACCACACGCCTCGAGTTGACACATATAAATTTGATATGTCCGGTGGCTCCCATTTCGGTGGAGATGATGTGCTTGCTGAAAACTTCATAAAAGTTATGCAGGGAATAGAAAACTCTATTGCACCACTAGAAGCAGGTCTTCTTAGTGCTCTCATGTGTATAAAAGGCAGACAATCTGCCATAACCGGAGAATTTAAGAAAATTGATGAAATGTAGTATACTCTTTTTTAAATAATACTCTCTTTATAGCAGGATGACTAAAGTCATTGGTGCATTTAATTTATCTGAAGAAAATATTGGTAAGGGGCATAAGTGGAGGTGCTGTAGAGCCTTTTAATCTGAGTGAAGGGATAGCAAAATCAGTGTTTGAACAAAATAATTACAATTCTATTGTTCATATTATTTTGTGAGTTTGATTTTGCCCGTAGCTGAATTTAAAGGCTCTAAGCACTGTAACGATAGCTTCTGGTAGATATTTCTTCAGATTTGATAAATGCACCCTAAAGTCATCCTGCTATATTATATTTACCGCAATTAATGTATAATGTTATTATTGGCTCTATACTACCAATTGAGTTAAAGGTGAGATCTTATGAATGAAAACAGGCAAAAAAGAATTAGCGAAATTGTCCACAATGTATTATGGTATAATGAGAATCCAGGTAAAAATTATCTACAGCGAGTCATAGCAATTGTAGAAAAAGCTCTGGGAGTTAACATAACCTATATAAACATAAACCGTAATACGGCTTCAGATTCACGCCTGGATATTTTACGCAATAATGCTGTTCACAGCAGCAGTTATTGCTTATTTATAAAAGAAAAGATTAAAGGACAAAAGTATTGTTATATATGTAAAATGAAGGGAATAAAAAAATGCATGACCTTAATGGAAGAGTTTGATGGTATGTGCATAATGGGTGTGCACGATATTGTAAAGCCTGTTATAAAGGATGATGAATTGTTTGGTATTCTTTACTTGAGTGGAATACGTTATACTCCCGAAGAATGTAAAGCAAGAGAGTTGATAAATAAGCATTGTAAATTGCTTGGCAGATATGAGGAGGAAATGCTTAAGGAGTATTTGAGACTAACGCCTGTGAATATTGAAGGACTTGGGGTTATGGAGAAATGCCTGGAAGAACTGCGACAAATCATTCTGGATATATTAAATACTATGAAACCTTTAAATGTCGGCGGGAAAGAAATCTCCGGTAGTTCGGGCGCTTCCGCTTCAGATAAAAAATGGATTTATAATACCATCTTGCCATATATAGAAGAGAATTATAAAAATAATGTCTCTCTTGAAGAACTAGCAGAGACTTTTTTCATAAATTCACAGTACCTTTGCAGATTATTTAAATCTAAAACCGGTATGAATTTCAAACAGTATATTACGCAGCTTAGAATTGAAGAAGCCAAAGCAAAACTTACCGTGCCAATTAACTCAATAACGGATATTGCTCTGTCTACAGGCTTTAACGATCCAAATTATTTTAGCAGAGTTTTCAAAGATAATGTTGGAATGACTCCGTCAGAATATCGAAAATCAGCGTGTCCCTGTAGTCAATTTAGTGCTAGTTGTAGTCAAAAAATTAAAGGTTTTATAGATTAACTTATGCTAGTATTAGAGCAACTGAAAGCAAAAAAATCAGATATTCATCTAAAGTGAACAACCTAATAAATTCTTGCTTAACATATGTTACTTTGCACTTGTATTATATGTATTAACTAAATTCGAGATATATTTATAATAAAACGGGGTGATAATATTGGAAAATCATTCAAAATATGATGTCATAGTTGCCGGCGGCGGTCTTGCAGGGACTTTATCTGCGATTGCTTGTGCAAGAGAAGGCTTGAAAGTATTGTTAATAGAACGATACGGTTTTCTTGGAGGTATGGCTGTATCAGGTCTTGTCAATCCTTTTATGCCGTATTTTTCTAAGTCAAAGATTGACGGGTCAGAAATTCCGGTTAATAATGCCGGACTTTTTCAGTCCTTATTGGATAGGCTTTCTGAAAAAGACTCACTGAAAAACCGTTCGATATTTAATGAACAAGTATTGAAAGTTATATTGGACGAAATGATTTTAGAAAACAATGTAGATGTACTTTTCCATTCCTTTGTATTCGAAACCAGGAAAGAAGGAAACTTAATTGCAAGCCTAAAAGTTGTAGGAAAGTCCGGTGTGAGAGAATATGAAGCTGATTACTTCATTGATGCCACAGGGGATGCTGATTTATCTTATCTTAGTGGCTGCGAGACAAAGCAGGGCCGGGATGAGGATGGGTTGTGCCAGCCAATGACTACCTGTTTCCGCATAAAGAAATCTGCTTCTGCAGAAAATGAACCAAAGATGTCCAGAGCTGATATAAATAAGATATATAACCAGGCGCAGAAAGAAGGGAAAATTAAAAATCCTCGTGAAAATGTATTGATTTTTGATCATACATGTCCGGATGTAGTCCATTTCAACTCTACCAGGATTGTTGGAAAATCAGCAGTAGATGCTGAACAGCTTACAGAGGCGGAACTTGAGGGAAGAAGGCAGGTCTATGAACTGTATTGCTTTATGAGGGACAACATTCCTGAGTATAGGGACAGTGTTCTCCTTGAAATTGCACCACAGGTTGGAATCAGGGAAAGCCGCCGTATTGTTGGAAAATATGTACTTACCGGTGAGGATGTGTTGAACTGTGTACAGTTTGAGGATGCTATTGCAAGAGCCTGCTATGATATCGACGTTCATAACCCGGCGGGAACAGGTACAGTTATTAAAAGAATAAAAGGCGACTATTATACAATACCATTAAGATCTCTTATTCCTAATGGCGCAGACAATTTAGCTGTTGCAGGAAGACCTATTTCCTGTGACCATGAGGCACATTCCTCATTGAGAGTTCTGCCAATAGCTTCATCAATAGGAGAAGCAGCAGGTTGCGCTGTAGCTGCAGCGGCAAAAAGCAAGCTTACACTCGACAGAGTTAACTATGAAGATGTTCAGAATATGCTTTCAAAATATGGCGCAATATATTAAATAAAATCTAAAAATGGGAGGGTGCATTTATTAAAAGTGAAGAAATATTTACCAGGAGCTGACGTTACGCTGTCTAGAGCCTTTAAATTCAGCTCCAGGCAAAATTGAACTCATAAAATTGTCTGAAAGAAAAATAAGAAACAATTTTACTCAAACAACAATTTTGCTTATCTTACACTCGGATTAAAAGGCTCTACAGCAGCTTCACTTATGCTCCTTACCAATATTTTCTTCAC
>DAOSDD010000020.1:0-32124 GCA_035362115.1 Clostridiales bacterium
CGATTTGAAAAATGATTCTGGGGTAAGAGATATTGTCATCACAGGAAGAGCCGATTTTTAATGCAAGGTGTCAAACGCAGTGTCAAGGTAATTTATACTCTCCTATTCGCTAAAAAACAGGCTTTCAAGAAAATCTTGAAAGCCTTGGTGCCGAAGGTCGGACTCGAACCGACATGGTATCGCTACCGCTGGATTTTGAGTCCAGTGCGTCTGCCAATTTCACCACTTCGGCATATTGATTATCACTGACGCAAAAACCATTATACATCAGCAACTAAACAATGTCAATACTTTTTGCGCAGATTTAAAACGTATTTTTATTCCATTTTATTCCATATGTTCTCCTATATTCTTACATCATAAGCTGCAATACAAGATGTACTTCTCCTCTACCTATATTAAGAGTACGGGCAATCTCTGCTTCATTCATCCCCTTCTCCAAAAGTAAAATTACGTCTTCATATTTTTTATTTACTGTGAAATTTTTTATTGCGCCTTGCTTTATTTTTCCCTTACTGGTTGCATCAATTCCACTATTAGTATCATTTATATCTTTTATCTTATTATTTTTACAACTTTCCACAATATCTATCGCATACATACTATTATCAATATCTTGACGGGAATCCTCCCCGTATTTTTCGACTAAATCCAACTTTTCCGACAACTCCCCTGCCTTTTCCTCAATGAAATTAATCTGAGTTGAGATATTGTTAATTTTTATATCCAACTCGTTTTTTTTCTCTTCAATCCGGTCTATTATAAAATCAGACAATTTATTTAATTCATCTACCATGTACTCCGCGTCCATAACAATTTCACTTAATTGTTTCTCCTTCTCTTCCATCTGTTTCATATCATTAATAAATTTTTTTCTGTCCTCTAGAATCAGAAAAGTACATACTATTAACATTATTAATCCAACTATCAAAAATATTGTATAAAATGGGCTCAATTCAATCACCTCTTTTTCTACTATTATACAAATGGACTAACTTTTATATCGACGCCATCGCAAAACAATGTACAATACTTCAGTTCTTCTTTAATATACATTGTTGATGATCCAATTGTAACTTTTACACCAGGGTGTATGGACCCCAGGCATCGCAATTTCCCGGCAGATTGCATGCTAATCATTTTTTCAATCTGCTCTATATCATAATTTAGCTGAGATAATTTTGATTTATAAAAATCTCTTGTAAAGAGACTTTTTTCATATATACCTTTCTTATCCTCAGTTAACATATTATTACTTTCAAGTTTGGACAATATGGAAATAACTTGTTCGGTTTTTTGCAAGCTATTTTGAATGGAATTTATTTCACTTTTTATATTCATGACAGCATCCCGAAGATCAGAGTTCACACCAATTTCTATTTCAGTAAGTGTTGCCATTTGTGAACCGATAACTTTTGCATATAGTTCTTTACATACCGCACTACTGCCTCCAACCAGAAGTCCAATCCTTCCGCCAAGTTCGAGACTTCCCCCACATTTTACTGAACTGTGCATTATTGTTTCAGCTTTAATATCATTCATAGCTTCAACTTTACTTTGCTCAATAAACTTAGCAACTATATCACCATTACTTTTTATGTATGCCTTATTATTACCCTGCACTCCTCTTCTAATAACAATATTTCCTTCTGATATTACTTCCGCTCCTTCAACAATACCCCATATTTCAATATTACCACCTGCAACAACAGAAAATCCTGACAAAACATTGCCCCGGACAATCACATTGCCAACAAAGTTGATATTACCAGTAGAATTGTCCACATCACCCTTTATTTCATAACTTGTGTACACACTGATTTTCCCATTGGAATAGCTTACCTGACCATCTACTGATGCAATTAACGAATTACTGTCATTTAATATCTCTACATTTTTGCCTACAGGCAATCTAGCAGTTTTCCCTTCATATGCGGGTATTTCTGAATTCAGTACATCCCTGCCGCCTATTCCTTGAGTAGGGGGAACTAAAGCACATAAAACCTGGCCTTTACGCACACTCTCTATTAATCCTAAGTCTCTGAAATCAACTTTGCCGTTTTCTAATATTATGGGTTTATAATTTTTATTTAAGTCAAATTGGAATTGGACCTGTCCATCTTTACCATTTACAGGTGATAAACCTTTTGCAGCAATTATCTTTTTGTAAAATATATTTTGCTTGACAGCTAGCTCAATTATCTCCCGATCAACCCCGAAAGTTACGCCATATGACTTTAGAGCTTCCAGAATACCTTCTACAGTATGGCTTTGACCGTACTCGGGCGCAAATAATGTAATGAAAGCACTCATCTTATCAGAAGAAACGTCAACCAATACTAATGTATCTTTATTTATACCTTCTTCATTAGCTTTTATGTTATTGTTTTCATTATTTATATCTGCCAATTTTATCACCTTCTTTTATAGATAACGCATAAAAGAAACTACATTACAAAAGTTTTATGCGCTTATGTTACCTTAGCGAATACGTAAAAAAACAATTTGTTCCTTGTGGAATCATTTTTGCGTTATAAATAGGTTGGTTTCTAGCTTTTAATATACCCGGCAAGCTTGCCTTTAAGCCTTAAAATAGCTTTAGTATGGAGCTGAGATATTCTGGATTCTGATACTTTCAGTATTGCACCTATTTCTTTCAATGTCAACTCTTCAAAATAGTATAAAGATATAACAAGCTTTTCTTTTTCAGGCAGTTTTTCAATTGACTCCCCTAAATAGTCTTTTAACTCGGATATTTCAAAACAATACTCCGGCATATCATCGCCATTAATATGCAACATTTCACTATCAATCTGAAAATTCTGCTCTAGAAACTCATCAAGAGATACTAATGATACCAAATTCACTTCATTTAGAAGCTTATTATATTCCTCTACAGTTATTCCCATGTTTTCAGCAACCTCATAATCTGTTGGTGGTCTACCCTCTTTAGTTTCCAGTTCACAGTATATTCTTTCTAGGTCCTTGTTTTTTTGTCTTAGAGATCTGGGTACCCAATCTAATTCTCTAATACTATCTATTATCGCCCCTCGTATACGTAATGAAGCGTAGGTTTCAAATTTTACGCCCTTGCTAATATCAAATTTATCAATAGCATCTATCAAGCCAAATACACCAAAGCTAACAAGGTCATCATATTCAATATTGGAACCAAAATAGATATTCATCCTGCCAGCTATATATTTCACAAGATATAAATATTTAATTATGATTTTGTTTCTAATTAATATGTCTTTCGTATCTGCATATTGTTTCCATATATTGCAGTTATATTCCAATGATGACATTATTCATCCTCCGCTCTAGATCCACTTTGTTCCAATCCCAAGGGTTTTCACCATAAGACCGCCATTCTCTGAATAAAACTCGATAGTGCGTACCAGGTTTCCCCCTGTATCTTCAGCAACAACCAGAATTCCAAGCTCACTGAGTTTCTCTTTGGCTGCAATTACATTTCTTTCACCAATTCTCATCAATTCCGATGTTTCATTAAAATTAAACATCTGTGCACCTCCGGCAAGTTTTGCTGTGATATTTTCTATTGATGCACCAAGCCGGTTCATATCGTGCAGCATCTTATTAATTGCAGTATCGGCATATTTGGCCGCATTAATATTACTACTGGAATTGGGACTCAATGGCAACATTATATGAGCTAATCCAATAGCTTTAGTTTTCACATCATACATTGCAATTCCCACACATGAGCCAAGCCCTTGTGTAACAAGGATTCCAGGATGCTTTGATGTGTTTAATTCCGCCATACCTATATTTATAATGTTACTCATTTTTATCTCCAACTGTATTTAAGTTTTTTGCAATTTCTTCTATATCCAGTAAAATGATCAACCTATCATCACATTTAACAAGACCTGAAAAAAAATCAGAACTATCTTCACCAGATATACCTGACACTTTCTCAATAGTGCTTTTATTGATTTCAATTACTTTATTTACCTGATCAACTTTAATACCTACACTATACTCCTCCATATTTACAATAATAATTTTAGTCTCCTGAGTATCTTCGACCCCGGGGAGGTTAATTCTGGTTCTTAAATCCATTACAGGTACAATATCTCCTCTTAGATTAATTACACCTTTCATGCAATCAGATGTCCCCGGAACTCTAGTAATTGAGTAATTGTTTTCTACAATTGTACTAATAAAACTTATATCAATTCCATATTCTTGTGTGCCAAGCGTAAAAGATAATAACTTAAAACTATTTACTGCTACTGCCTCTTCCATTTGAAAAGACTCCTTTCTATTTAAAAATTAATTAAAAATTATACAAAATTATATAACGATACTATTTAATTAAAAAGCTAAAGAGTTTATATCCAAAATCAAAGCAACTTCTCCATCTCCAAGTATTGTTGCTCCTGAAATTGTCCTGATAGCGGAAAAATATTTTCCTAAATTTTTAATTACAATTTCCTGTTGACCTATAAGGCTGTCCACTGTAAAACCATATAATTTTTCACCTTTAGATGCAATAACTACAGTAATACCTTTTTTATGTGCTGATGACTCAGGAGTATTTAATAGTTTATCAAGCCTTATTAAGGGTACTATTATGCCATTCAGTAATATAACTTCACGTTTCTGAACGACTTTAATTTCATCTAAATTAACCTTTACTATTTGTCTGACATTACTTAAAGGTATAGCATATCTTTCTCCACCTACATAGACAAGTAACGCATGGATCATAGCAAGAGTTAAAGGCAGACGTATTATAAATCTGCTTCCTTTGCCCAACTGAGTTTCTATCTCAACTACACCACCCAATGACTCAATTTTAGTTTTTACAACGTCCAGCCCTACACCTCTTCCAGACAAATTGCCAACCTTTTCACTAGTACTCATACTAGGCTTAAATAAAATATCTATAACTTCATTTTTAGTCATATTAAGTGTTTCACTTTTAGAAACTATTCCTTTCTCCACTGCCTTTTCTTTAATTTTTTCCAGGTCAATACCATGTCCATCATCTTCTACTTCAATTATTACATTATTTCCTTCTTGGTAAGCTTTCAGATAAATATGTCCCTGTTCAGGTTTACCTAATCTTTTACGTTCATAAGGCATTTCAATTCCATGGTCAATAGAATTACGCAACAAGTGTACAAGAGGTTCTCCAATCTCATCTATAATTGTTCTGTCTAACTCCGTATCCTCACCTGACATTGTTAATACGATTTCTTTACCCAATTCTTTTGATATATCCCTGATCATTCTTGGAAATCTGTTAAAAACCATTTCTACAGGTACCATTCTTGCTTTCATAACAGCATCATGCAGATTACTGATAATCCTTTCAAGATGCTGCACAGATTCCAGGTAAATTTGATTTTTGTCATCATATATTTCTTCAAGCCTTGTCTTTTGAATAATCAGTTCGCCCACAAGATTAAGCAGAATATCCAGCTTTTCTATATCTACCCTTACAGTTTTAACCGACTTGGATTTTGTTGAAGATACAGCATTTTCGCATACTACCTCAGGTTCAGTTTCCAATTTGGAGGGCTGGTTTTTTGCCTTTTCTATCCCTGTCGTATTATCTTTTTTTATTTCATTTATAATAACACTCTCTACTTCAGATATAGAGTAGAGCCCTTTGATAAACAACTCCTCATCTTCTTTTGAAATAGCCACAACAGAAAATGAATCATCAAATTTTTCGTCCTCAATATCTTCAACTATCGGTATGGATTTTATTATATCAGAATGTTTTTCTATAAGCTGGAATATCAAATAAGCTCTTGCTGATTTTAATACACATCCTTTATCAAGATAAACAGTTATGTAGTAGACCTTCATTCCCATATCAAAAGCTTTTTCAATAACATTTTTTTCATATTCATTAAATTTTACAGAAGGCGCTCGTTCTGCATTTTCTACTCCCTTATCAAAAATATTCTTATTTGAAGCTGTATTGCTTACTTCAACTGTTTTTGATTCTCCTTTCCTGATTGTCCCAAGCATATTTATGATTTCATCATAGTCATTACTGCCCTCATGCCCGGTATCGATAATATTTTTCAAATAAATATCAAGAGCATCAAAAGTCTTGAATAAAATGTCAATTAGTTCTGGATTAAGCATCAACTCATTATTTCTTACTTCCTGCAGAACATCTTCCATTGTATGAGTCAGTTTAGTCATCTTCTTAAAATTCATGGTCCCTGCCATGCCCTTAAGTGTATGAGCTATCCTGAACATATTGTTTAAAGTAGACTCATTGTCCGGATTCTGTTCCAATTCTAATAATGCTTGGTTCATCCTCTGCAGATTTTCTCCTGCTTCTTCGATAAACATCTCTAAATACTTTTTTATATCCATTGAACCTCACCCCTAAATACATTTATTCTGTAAGATTTCCGTTGCAGCCGTCTATATAAAGCCTTTCCTTCTAAGCTTTCTTTGTTCTTCAAAAATAAATTTTACTATAGCATCCCTATGTCTGCCTTTAATGTGTTCAAAAGCAATTCCGGCTTTATATCTATAGTTATTGTTCTGTTGACATTTTGTAACCCTAACAACCCTGCCGAGAAAATATATTTCATAATCTTCCTTCAGCTCTAAATAGCATTCCACTAAAGTATCAGCTTGAATATTATCTTTCAGGAGAATACAAACTCCACTGCCACTAATATTAATGGTATTGCTCTCTATAAATTCCCCATGCTCACTTTCGCAATTAAATTCTTTTTGGGAAGCTATTCTGTATATAGCCGGCAGGCTGCATGGTAAACGGTAATAGCTTCGTCTTTGAACATTTGTAATTTTACCTAATATTTTTATTCTAATAAAAGGTATATCCCCCTTGGTAAACCTATCAATAATTTCCGCCTTAAAGCTATATAGCTTTTCAGCTTGAGAAAAAAATACATATAGAAGTAAGCTGGTATGTATTGGATATATAACGCCTTCATACAGTGGTACATGAATAATTGCAGTTTTTTCATCTTCAGTGTACTCAAACTGACTGACAAATTGCTTATCAATTCTTTTTCCCATCTCATCATACAACTCAAGCTGAAGTTTTGTTCCTGTTTTCATTTCTCTTAATAGCATCCCCTTAAAAAACCTCCTGCAATAATCTTTTTTAATGAAAAATCCTCTTGCAGCTAAAATATTATCTATAGACATGATTCTAACAATTAAAAGAAATATTGTCTACAAAGCAAAATACTTCTAACCACTGAAATAAGTTGATAAACGCTTTATAAAATCTTTTACTCCGCTGCTTTTTAAGTTAGGTATGTATTTTCTGTATTCAACCAGATTCAGCGCAATATCCCTTACGAACCTTGAGGCCTGACTATTGGGGCTGCTTAATAAAAACGGCTGCTGCAGTTTTACCGCTCTTACTATGGCATCATCATATAAAATAAATCCCAAAGGAGAAATCTCAATGCCAAGAAATTTTCTCGAAACCAAAATGAGTTTTTCAAGTACACCATTTGCCTCCTTAATACTATCAGCTCTGTTAACGATTATATTTATATTTTTCTCATTATCTCTTGCGGCAATAGCTTTAATCAAGGCATAGGCATCCATAATAGCTGTAGGGTCAGGGGTTGTAACTATTATTACTTCGTTTGCTGCCATCACAAAACTTAAAACGCTGTCAGATAATCCAGCGCCTGTATCTATTAAAATTATATCGAATAGGTTATCCAGAATCCCAATATTATTTATGAACCTCTCTAAATCTTCTCCATTAAGTTTTGTAAGTTCTTCAACCCCTGAGCCTCCTGAAATAAATTTTATACCACATGGTCCTTCTGATAACACCTCCGTAATATTCAAATTATTGCGCATTATATCAGCAAGAGAAAACTTGAGAGAAAGGCCTAAAATGACATCTACATTTGCCAGTCCAAGGTCTGCATCAATTAAGGCTACTTTATAGTCAAGCTTACTTAAAGCAATAGCTGTATTTACAGCTATATTGGATTTCCCAACACCGCCTTTACCACTGGTAAAAGCTATTGTTCTGGCTGTCTTTGCGTTAAACCTGTTACTAACTGAGTAATTTTTGCTATTAATCTGTTTCTTCTTTAAATTAGTAATTATTTCTCTTAGTTTTTCTGCCTGATCATTCATTTTTTACTCCTTTAACAGCTAATTTTTTAGCTGAAATTTCCAATCATTTTCTTTATTATTTCATCCAGGTTGCATACCATAATATCATCGGGTACGCTCTGACCGGTAGTTATGTACGAAAGATGCTTTTTTGTATAAAACGCTGTATTGAGTATAATCCCAGGCGTTGATGATTCATCATATTTGGTAAATATCAGTTTATAATCGTCGAGAAAGCCATAACTGTTTAAAACTTTCCTGCAGTTGCCGGCACTTATAGTCATACTAAGTACCAAATAAGTCTCATCTGCTTCTGTGGCATTTATGAGATTTTTAAGTTCTTCAAAATGTGTAGAATCCTTATGACTTCTTCCTGCAGTATCTATAAGGATTATGTCCTTATCACTGTAAGTTTTTATTGCTTTCTTTATATCATTTGCTGAATAGACAGTAGTTAATGGTATAGAAAGTATATCAGCATAGGTCTTTAATTGTTCTACTGCTGCCACTCTATATGTATCAGCTGTTATCAGTGATACCTTTTTGCTGTGTTCCAAGGAGTAAATAGCAGCTATTTTTGCTATTGTTGTAGTTTTCCCAACCCCTGTAGGTCCAGTAAATGTAACAACAGTGGGCTTCCCATTCTCTTTTAAATTTATTGTGCCCGGACTTCCAATTATTTCAGAAATATTATTATAAAGGACTGATATAAAATCGTTAACACTGTTTTTCCCTTCCAACTCAATATAAGCATTTTCAACCAACTGCTTGGCAATTTCTTCCTCTACTTCATTTTTTATGAGGTTATTATAAAACAGCTGCATAACGCTGTTTCCATTCTGTTTTTTATTTGAAATTTTATTTGCTTCCCCATCAATCGGCAATTTTTGCATTTGCAAATATATTTTTTGAAGTGTTTCTTCCATATTGCTGAATCTTGATTCAAGAATTTGAATTTTTCTCCCTGCATCAGAAAATTTCAACTTATTTTCATCAGCTTTAGCAGGCATCTTTAGTGTATTATCTATTGAATTTTTTAACTGAAATTCTTTTTGCCGGTTGTCAGGTTCATCAAGAGCGGCAATAACTTCTACCATAGGTTTTGAAAACAGCTTTAGAAAGCCTTTTTCCCTTATATTCCTATTGCTCACAATAAGTGCATCATTTCCCATATCCATTTTAACTTTTAGAATAGTTTCCTGTAAATCATTGCCCACATATCGTTTGATTTTCATTTTAGATACTCACCATCCCGATCGACTGAATTTCCATTTTCGGATCCAATTCATTATAAGATAGAACTATTAAACCCGGCAAAACATGCTCTGTAAGCCTTTTAAAATACAACCTGACTATAGGGGATGCCAATACTAAGGGCTGTTGCCCAAACTGGGAAAACTTTTGAACCTGTTTTGTAAGATTGTTTATTACTTTGTTTGATACATCCGGCTCCAGAGCCAAATATGACCCACTCTCTGTTTTATGTATTGAATCCATTATTGTTTGTTCAAGCTGAGGGTCCAATGTTATTACAGCAGATTTTTCACCATCAAGATACTTTTTGGAAATTGCCCTGCCAAGAGACTGTCTTGCATACTCGGTCAACAAATCTGTATCTCTTGTTACAGAAGCATAATCACCCAATGTTTCCAAAATCGTAACCATATCCCTTATAGATACTCCTTCTTTCAATAAATTTGCAAGTACTTTTTGAATTTCCCCTATAGTCATAAGCTTTGGTACAAGTTCATCTACTATAACCGGGTAATTCTGTCTTACATTATCGATAAGAGACTGAACCTCCTGTCTTCCAAGCAGAACATTAGCATACTGTTTTATTACTTCCGTTAAGTGAGTAGCAACAACCGATGGAAGGTCTACAACAGTATAACCAAGCACTTCGGCTCTATCCATCTGTTTCTCATTGATCCACATAGCAGGCAAACCAAAAGTAGGTTCATTGGTCTTTATACCTTCTATTTCCTGTTCGACTGTACCAGGGTTTATCGCAAGGAAGTGATCCGGAACTAATTCTCCTTTCGCAACTTCTACACCTTTTATTTTAATCATATATTCGTTTTGTCCTAACTGGATATTATCCCTTAGTCGTATAACAGGTACAACCATACCAATTTCAAGAGCAAGCTGTCTTCTTATCATAACTACTCTGTCTAAAAGGTCCCCTCCCTGTTCAACATCGGCCATGGGTATAATTCCATATCCAAATTCCAATTCAATTGGGTCAACCTGTAAAAGAGTCATTACATTTTCAGGTCTTCTAATTTCTTCTACTTCATTTTCGTGTGCATCTTCCTCCTGAGTAAATTCTTTCTTTCTTTCCTGCTTTGATAAAGTGTAACCAATAAACCCTAATATTGCCGAAAGAATAAGAAAAGGTACCTTTGCAAGGAAAAAAGACAACACAAAACTTAAACCTGAAGCAATATAAAGAACTCTGTAATTGCTGAAAATCTGTTTAACCAAATCCTCACTGATATCTGAATCAGATGCTGCTCTTGTGACTACAAAACTTGTAGAAGCTGAAATCATAAGTGCCGGGATCTGACTCACAAGTCCATCACCTATAGTTAGTATTGCATAGTTTTGCAATGCTTCTCCAAATTGTTCTTTCCTCATAACCATGCCAATAATCAGGCCGCCAATTACATTAAGAAAGGTAATAATTATACCCGCAATAGCATCATTCTTCACAAATTTGCTGGCACCATCCATGGCACCATAGAAATCCGCTCCCTTTTGAATTTTTTTCCGCCTTTCCCTTGCCTCTGCTTCAGTAATTAAACCACTGTTTAAATCTGCATCTATTGCCATTTGTTTCCCCGGCATGGCATCTAGAGTAAACCTTGCAGCAACTTCTGCAATTCTTTCTGAACCTTTTGTTATTACCAGAAAGTTAACCAGCATAATAATAAGGAATACCACAAATCCAACAACAGGGTTATCCCTTGCCACAAATCTTCCAAAACCATCAATAACCTTGCCTGCTTCTCCTTCTCCAAGAATAAGCTTGGTTGTAGATACATTGAGAGATAATCTGTACATGGTTGTAATTACCAGGAGTGACGGAAATATAGATATATCTTCTGCATCTTTTAAGTATATAGTGTTTAAAAGTATTATGGCAGACAGCATTATATTGACAGCAAGAAGCACATCAAGTATAAAACCTGGAATTGGCAGAATGAATGCAAGTATTATAGTTACCATCGTAACCGGTACCGATATTTCTTTAAGCTTCATCCATATCCCCCCTACGAACTTTTTACATTATATACAAAAGCAAGGATTTCAGCGACCGCCTGGTAAAGCTCAGGTGGTATTGCCTCCCCTATATCAACAGTTTTATAAATAGTCTGTGCAAGTTCCTTGTTCTCTACAATTTGTACATTATGCTCTCTAGCTGTTTCTTTTATTTTTAGAGCTATATATCCTTCACCCTTTGCTACTACAATCGGAGCATCAGATATATCAGTATCATACCTGATTGCAGCAGCATAGTGGGTAGGATTAGTTATTACAACATCAGCCTCTGGCACTTCATGCATCATTCGTCTCATAGACATTTGTCTTTGTTTTTGCCTGATTCTTGACTTAACCTCAGGATTACCTTCAACCTGTTTGTATTCCTCTTTAATCTCCTGTTTTGTCATTCTGAGATTCTTTTCATATTCCCACCATTGATATCCATAATCTGCAACCCCGAAAAGAATTAGAGCAAAACATATTTTTACTGCAGCATTAATAGAGGTGTTATAAATATATATTCCTGTTTGCTTTGGCTCCAATTCCATTAGGCTTATAATATTTGCAGTTTCTCCGTTTAGGTAGCGGTAAGCTATATAACCTGTTATGCCAATTTTAAACACAGCCTTTAAAAGTTCTACTGCTCCTCTTGGTGAAAACAACCTTTTAAAGCCCTGAAAAGGATTAATTCTATCAAGTGTAAGCTTTATTGGTTCGGCAGTAAACAAAAATCCTACTTGGGAATATGCACCTAAAAAACCTGCTGTTGCAGATATTACCAATATTGGCCCTGTAATTATTGCTAAACTTTTCATTACTTCAAGGAACAATAATGAAACACCCTTTATGTTAAAATACCCATCCATATCAAGATTCTGAGTCAAAGTCCTTACTGTTATAGCACTTATTTCCTTGTACATTATATTCCCAAAAGCTTTTAAACTTAAAAAAGCAAACATTAGCACAGTAGCAGAAGTTATCTCTCTGCTCTGGAATACCTGTCCCTTTTTTCTAGCTTCCTGTCTTTTTTTATGCGTAGCTTTTTCAGTTTTTGAATCTCTATCTTCAGCAAATAGTTGAAGATTCATAATAAGTCTGCTATTTTTCAAGTACATTTTTCCGTTACCTGCCGGCCATTCCTTTCATTAAATTCAACATTTCTTTATCCATATCATAAAATAGCGTTTTAATTAATTCCATGAGCATAGGTATGGTTATTACGGCAACAATAAGGCCAAGAGCGATTTTCAAGGGCATACCTACTACAAAAACATTAAATTGCGGCACTGTTCTGGATATAACCCCTAGAACAATATCGGCAATTAGAATTGCGGCAGTTATTGGTGCTGCAATTTTAAAACCCATAATGAATATATTCCCTATAATTTCTATACCGTTACTTGCAATATTATCGCCATAGCCCAAGCTTCCGCCTCCTGCTGGTATATATTTATAACTATCAAACAGCGCTTTTATAAGCATATGATGACCTTTAAACGAGAAGAAGGCCACCATACTCAATATGAAATAGAAATTTGATGTAAGAGAGATTTGTATGCTACTTAGTGGATCTATAACATTAACGGCACCAAAACCTATTTGCATGTCAATAAGCTGTCCTGCAACATAAATTGATGTAAACATGGCATATGATACGAAACCCAGTGTCAACCCGGTTAAGAACTCAAACATTACCTTCAATACATAATTATATAGCATATCCCCGTATTCAATGTTAAAATCACCTGCTGAGTAGTAGATTATTAAAGCCATTGAAAGAGAAAAGCCTATCTTTATATAATAAGGTACATTCCGTCTTCCGAATAAAGGTGCAATTACAAAGAAGCCTGTCATTCGTACAAATATTAATAAAAACATCTCCGGCCCGGACAGGTTTAAAATTTTTAGCAAATCCAACCAAACTCAACCCTCTCTCTTAATTATTTACAATATCCTAGATTACTCAGCAAGACATTTCTAACTGAGAGATAATCATTTTATATAGGCATTCATATTTAAATAAATACCTCTTGTAAATTCCATTAATTTATTTAGCATCCATGGCCCGAATATAATAATGGCCGCTGCAACAGCTATTATTTTGGGAACAAAAGAAAGTGTCTGCTCTTGTATCTGGGTGGTAGCTTGAAATATGCTCACTGCTAAACCTACCAACAGGCTTAATCCAAGTATAGGTGCTGATATATAAAGCACTGTCAAAAGTGCTTGTTGTGCAATATTGCTGATGATAGCCTGATCCATTAACTAATGCTCCTTTCTGTGATTTTATAAACATAATTGGTATTATAGTATTACCTTACAAAGCTTTCTAATATAGATCTAGCCACCAGATTCCATCCCCCGACTAAAATGAATAACAGTATTTTGAATGGAAGGGATATCATTACAGGTGGCAGCATCATCATACCCATTGACATTAAAGTACTTGATACAACCATATCAATAATTAAAAATGGTATGTATATTAAAAACCCCATTTTAAAAGCTATCGTTAATTCATTTATAAGAAAAGCAGGCACTACTACTGTAATAGGTAGTGCTTCAGGATCCACAGGTGTTTCAACTCCGCTTAGTGAAACAAATAATGCCAGATCTTTCTCATCTCTAATCTGCCTTAACATAAATTTCCTAATAACTGACGTAGAAATATTAATTGCTTCTTGTTGGCCGATTTCTGTCCTTTCAAGAGGTTGTACTGCCCTTTCATTGATTTCTGTGTATACAGGCTGCATAATAAAGAACGTCAGAAACAAAGCAAGTCCTATTATAACTTGATTAGGCGGCATTTGCTGTGTGCCCAGTGCGTTTCTCATAAAGGAAAGCACAATAACAACCCGTGTAAAAGCAGTCATCATTATTATTATTGAAGGTGCCAGAGCAAGTATTGTAATCAAAAGTAAAATTTGTATACTTGTTGAAACTTCGCCAGGGTTAGTTGCAGGTTCAGCACCAAAGGAAAATCTAAAAGGGAGCAATGGTTCTGCTAATACATTAGAAGCAGGCAAAGCAACTATAACAACTATTAAAATAGTAGATATAGTCAAACAATATGTATAATTTCTGTTTTTTATATTCCTTTTCATTTTTGTGTCATCCTTATCAAGATCATTTTTTCTTATATTCAAACCCTTGAAATAAAGCTCCAATCCTATTTAAATTTACCTTAATATTGTTAGAATAACTGCCATCTGCATTTTCAGAAATTTCATCCATGTTGATTTCATCAGTACTCTTTAACACCTCAATCCCTTTTACGGACGAGGAGACAAGAATGAATTCCTCTCCTGCTTTAATTAAATGCAAATATCTATCTTTACCCAGGCATATTGTCTCAATAACACGAAGATATTTGCCTCTTCCAATTTGTCCTGCTTTGCTTCCAATGTATTTGGTTGAAATATATGCAAGAAACAATATTGAGGCAAATACTACCATTAACCCTAATACATAAATAAATTTCTCCATTTTTATAACCTCTTTAGTCGAAATATTACGCAAAAATAATTTTTCACACGTATTTTATCCAAGAGCTCTTTTGACAGCTTCAACAACCCTGTCAGCTTGAAAAGGCTTTACAATAAAGTCTTTCGCTCCAGCTTGAATAGATTCAATAACCATTGCCTGCTGCCCCATTGCAGAACACATAATAATTAAAGCGTTGCTATCTATTTTCCTTATTTCTTTGACAGCTTGAATTCCATCCATTTCCGGCATGGTAATATCCATAATAACCAAATCCGGCGCCAAATCTTTGTATTTTTCCACTGCACGCAAACCATTCTCCGCTTCACCAGCAATTTCAAATCCGGCTTTGGTTAAAATATCCTTGATCATCATTCTCATAAAAGCTGCATCATCAACAACTAGAATACGTTTACCCATTTATGAACCCCCCTGTATCAAAACCTTTTTGATGGATGTACAATATCCGTAATTCTAACTCCAAAACTATCATCAATTACTACAACTTCACCTTTCGCAACTCTTTTGCCATTTACAAGTATGTCAACAGGATCTCCGGCAAGCTTGTCAAGTTCCACAATGGTTCCGTAATTGAATTCAAGTATTTCCCGTATTAATTTCTGTGTTCTTCCAAGTTCTACAGTCACTTGTAAAGGAATATCCATAACTATATCAATGTTCTGCTTTTCGTCAGTGACCGTTTCATCTTCAAAAGATTGGAAATGCACCGGTTGGACATTTACTGCTCCCTTATCCTTGTAGGAAGAATCATTCTGTTTAAAAGATTCATATAAATCATTTTTCGGCTGATATTTATCTTGATTTTTTTCCTCATTTTTTATTTCATTATAACTCTCAGTTTTTCTTATAATATTTGAACCCGTATCCTTTGATTCCTTTACAGTTTCTGGTTCTTTATATAAAAGATTGTTCAATAATGTTTTAGCAAATGGTAATGGTAAAAGCTGCATTATCTCACTATCTATCAAATCACCAACTACCATTTTGAATGCAACCTTAACAATCTTCCCGTTTTCAGGACTGTAAAAATCGTCATAGTGATTTAGTGAGTCAAACTTAATTATAAATGCTGTTGGAGGTGAAATATCAATCCTCTTATTAAACATAGTTGACATAGAGGTTGCAGAAGATCCTATCATCTGATTCATAGCTTCACTTATAGCGCTAAGATGCATCTCCGTAAGCTCACCATCGGTAATTCTACCTGTTCCTCCCATCATAAGATCCGTTATTATTTTCACATCATCTTCCTTTAGTATGAGAAGATTGGCCCCTTCAAGTCCAGCTGTATATTTTACTCTTATAGCAACATAAGGAAGGTTATGTTCTTTAGCCAATTGTTCCCATGTGGTTAAGGTAACCTTTGGGGTTGTAATTGTTATTTTTTGCCCTAACAATGTGAATAGTGTTGTGGCTGAAGTCCCTATAGATATATTGCCAATTTCCCCCAATGCATCAATTTCTTCTAAAGATAATTCCTCATTATCCTCTGTATTTTGAATATTATTAATATCAGATACAGGTATACCTTTTAGTAAGGCATCTATTTCACTCTGGGATAATGCGTGTTCCAATATTATTCATCCTCCTTCCCAACCAAAGCAGTTATTTTAATTGAGACTCTATTCTTTTTAACCCCTGGTTTACCTCGGAATTTAAGTAAGTTTCCTACATAAACATCAAGTTCACTATTAATATCATTGTCTAGTGGCAATACATCACCTTTTTGTAGTTCAATAAAATCCGAGACTGTAATGCTTGTTGAGCCAAAAATTGCTTTTAAAGGTACTTTAGTGGCTGATATTTTTGATTCAATCAACTCCTTTGAAGAACTATCTGTTTGTCTCTCTATGCTGGTAAACCAATAGCGTGTACTTAATTTTTCTATTATAGGTTCCACTGTTATATATGGTATACAGATATTTATCATCCCTTCTACATCAGAAAGCTTTATGCTCAATGTAACCAAGGCTACAACTTCATTAGGAGATATTATCCTGGCAAACTGTGTGTTGGTTTCAATTTTTTCTAAAATAGGTCTGATTTGAATAATGTTTTGCCAGGGCTCTCTCATAACATTCAGCATCTGAACTACTATCCGTTCAATAATTGCGAGCTCTATTTCCGTAAACTCTCTTTCATCTTCAAATGTATTACACTTTCCGCCTAGTATCCTGTCAATAAAGGCAAATACAATTTTTGGAGGTATTTCAATGATAATAGAACCTTCAAGTGGAGTAAAGTCTACAACAGCCAATACCAAGGGATTTGAAATTGAACCTATAAATTCGCTGTATGTTAAAGATTCCGACTCTATAACATCAATCTGTACCAAAGCTCTCAAATAACCAGTCAAAAAATTTGTGGCCAATCTAGCATAGTTTTCATATATACTTTTTAATGCTTTCAAGTGATCCTTCGAAAACTTGCTGGGTCTCTTGAAATTATAGTTAATAATTTTTTTCTCGCCAGATGCATCTTTTATATCTTTAACATTAAGTTCACCGGTACCAAGAGCTTTTAACAATTCATCAATTTCATTCTGAGATAATATATCTCCCAAATGTTTTCACTCCCCACTCTATTGATAAAACCAATCATCAAATACAACATCATAAATAATATCATTTTGAATTTTTTCACTTGAGTTTAAAAGGTCATTAATCTGATTTTTTAAATCATCTTTAGCCCTTATTTTAAAATCAAGATTCTTAACCTGATCAATTGTTACATTCTGAAAGTATGTACCTACCAACTCTCTAATCTCACTTTCAAAGTCATTGATTTTTTTCTCACAATTTTTAATTCCCTTAACTCTTTTAAAGTATCTAAGGCTTATTCCTACACGAATAGCCGATTGTCTTGCAATATTTTCATTTTTGAGAACAAAGAACTGTTTCTCATCAAATAATTTTTTAATGCCAAGTTCCTCATCAGAAGGACGTCTGATTAACTCATTATTTTCGTACATTGTCTGCTTTTCATTGGGTTTAGCGCCAAGTACATATATATATCCAACCAGCATTACAACTGCCATAGTTAATATAGCAATAATTACAAGCAATATAATAAAACTGCCTTTGTTACCCAAATTGATTGCCCCCCAATTGTTTTAACTCAAACTGGTTTTACCATAAAAACTACCTTTTCATATTTACCATTTCCTGAAGCATTTCATCCACTGTGGTCATAATTCTGCTGTTTGCCTGAAAGCCTCTTTGTGTTATTATCATATCAGTAAACTGGCTTGCAAGGTCAACATTGGACATTTCAAGCGTACCGGGGTTTAGCGTACCGGTACTTCCTGTTCCCGGTTTGATGCCGCTTCTAAAGACACCTGAATTTGATGTCTGGATATACATATTGTTCCCGGTTTTCTGAAGCCCCGCTGGATTTTCGAATTCTGCAAGAGCTATCATTCCCAGTGGTTTTGGCTTTCCGTTGCTGTAAATACCCATGATTATTCCATCATTCCCTATACTAAAAGAGGATAGCTTTCCAGGAGGATATCCATCTGAATTTAATGGTTTTACAGAACTCTCATCAGCGAACATAGTAAGTTTTCGTAAATCAAGTTTTACATCAAATGCCTTTGAACCTATGCTATCTGCAGGTATAAGATTTATTACAGGAGTGACTCTGGGGTTAGTAGCATCAGGGGCATCAAGAATGATTTTTCCATCAGAGTCAAAGCTGATTTCTCCACTGGCTGTTGTTGTAAGATCACCACCTTTTATGCTCCACTCCCAGGTTGTTATTCCCCCTGCAGCTTCAATTTTTCTATATGCCATGGCTATTTCATATTCGTTCCCAAGAGAATCATACACTATCATTGGTACTATAATCTGTGCATCGTCTCCAGCTGCAACTGTCGGATATCTTGTATCAAGGTTTCCTGCAAAAGAAATATTTTCAGTGGCTTTTGCGGCAATAACCTGCTTATTCCCATTATAATCGTCAGTATATAGGTTTATAGGCTCTACAGGCTTATTTACATTAAAGCTAAAGGTGCCGTCATCATTCATTTTCTCTCCGTAATCCATCCATCCATATACACTCATACCACCGGAAGTAACAAGATTTCCTAATAAGTCCCTTGTAAAATTACCTGCTCTTGTAAACATAAATGTATCTGCCTTTGAACCTTTTACTATAAAAAACCCATCTCCATCTATAGAAAGGTCCAAAGGACTATCTGTTCTCTGCTGACTTCCTCCGGTTATTATTGTATCGATAGATCCTATGCCGGTTCCCAAACCTATCTGCATAGGATTGGTCCCTCCTCTTCCTAAAGCAGAATCCGGCGCACTTGCACCTTTTAATGTCTGGTTGAAAACTTCTTGAAAGGTAATTCTGCCTGCCCTGTAACCTATAGTATTTACATTCGCTATATTATTACCGATTACGTCCATCTTCATCTGGTGGGCTTTCAGTCCGGAAATTCCTGCAAACATCGATCGCATCATATATTTATACCTCCTCATTGGTTATTTTTTCAGCGGTTTCTACCATTTTAATACTTTCTATTGGTATATCTATTCCATCAACAACTGCATAGGACTCTCTTCCGTCTATTTTAACGCCTTCTACTTCACCTGAAATAGACTTTATTTCTCCGGTTCTATCATCAATAATCTCTGCTTTCACACTTTTGCCAATAAGATTTAAAGCTTTCATTGACGAAAAAGAGCTATTCAGATTGTACATCTGTTCAAGGGTAGTGAACTGTGCCATTTGAGCAATAAATTCCTTGTCGTCTACAGGATTTAAAGGGTCCTGATATTTTAACTGAGTGACAAGAAGCCTTAAGAATTCATCTTTACCCAATTCATTAGTGTTTCGGTTTCCATTGCTATTTGAATGTTTTTTAACTATTTCTGTTGTATCTTCAATATTAACAACCGAATTTACCTGCATAATACACCTCCACAAATCAATTTCAGGCCATTAAATTTATCCTGTTGCCGGACCAATTCCATTGGTTATAACCAGTATCTTCATTTGAAATGCCAATATTATCAGTAATTTCAACACGAGTTTGAATTCTTCTGTTCTTGTTTTCAGGCATTAGGTTCCAATTTCTTTGGTTATTGTTATAACTTTTATCTGAATCATCTCCCGCAATAGATACACTAAAACCTTGAACTGTAAGTCCCTGTTCCTTAAGTGAGTCCTTGAGTGTTTGAAAATTGGATTCCAGAACTTCTTTGACATGCTGATTTTCTGTTATAAACCTTGCTATTACTGCATCATTTTCAGTTATTACTTTCAATGTAACTTTACCTAATATTTCAGGTTTCATTTCTATAAGCATCTCGTATTTTTTTCCTGCTATAAGAATCCTAGCCTTGTCCACAATTTGTGAAATTATTTCATTTGTTTTATTTTGATTATGGGAAACAGGCTGTTCAAGCATAATACTACTAGCTTCTTTAGAAAATCCCTCTGGAAATAACACCCTTGTAAAATCTCCGTCTGTATATTCATCTTCTTTTTTAATAGAGGCACCCTTGCTTTGAAGATCTGTTTCCGGGCTTGATAGTTCTTTATTACCTGCATCTGCTAAATAGCTTTCAGAAGATAATTTAACATTTAGCATATTGAGGTTCTGATTATTATCATCATCATTCAATTCCACGCCGGGTATATTATTTTCTTCAACATATTTAACACCACTAGAGGCGTTAATAATCTCAGAATCATTCACAAGATCTTCTTCAGCTACATGCTTTTCTGTATCATTTTCAGATTGGACTGCAGCAACCTTGCCTGAACGGCTTTCAAACTCAATTTTCATTTTCTCCAAAAGCTGTTTAATGTTGTCTGTTTCTATATCATTAACAATATCCTTTTTATCTAAAATATCAGTTAAAATATCTCGGTATTCATCATCTTCATATAAGAAATTTATAAGTTCTCTAAAATCAGGTTCAAGCATATTGAATTCATTTACAGCATCACTCTGCCCTTCATGAACCTCGACTAAATCACCCGAGTAAATTTGTAATAATCTTTGCAGAACCATAAGAGGATCATTACCAATTTCTGAAGATTCTAGCCATATTTTAACAATTTCTTCTTTATGTGTGATATCTTCAAACTTTTCTCCAATATACTCCTTGTGTTGAAAAGTATGGAGAATAAAGGTATATTCATTATTAATGTTGGTCTTTTTTTCCTGTTTCCCCTTAATTTCATTATCCTTTTTATCATTTTCCTGGTTTGCTTTAATTGAACGTTTAGTCTTGTTATCAACAAGCAAATTACTTTTTTTAATTAAAGGGGCATATTTCTTGTTACTTCCCAATTCTTGTTTTTCGCCCCCTGACTGAAAGGATGTATCCTTTTGTTTAAATATACCAGAAAAACTCAGTCCTTGTAAAAGTATAAACTTATTTGCAACAGGAGTTGGAGATTGAGCACTTCTCACTTCTAATCCGGCTGAAATACCATTTGTCATGCTCTCACCTCCCTTCACCTGTTTTAAGCATTACTTTTGACATTTCACGAGTTACTTTTGATGCAAATTCAGGTTTCATTTCCGCTAATATTCCGGATGCTTTCTCCTTTTTAATACCGGATAAAATATCTACAACAAGCTTAATATCTTTTTCACCCATTTCGATGAATATCCTGGCTGCTGCCGCTTCGTCCATATTTTCATATATTTGCAGGAATTTTTTTATATCCTGCTCTGTTTTTTCATCTTGCATTATTTGAGCATATATTTTTTCTGCTTTTTCTTTATCTATTGTTTCAAAATACTTTTTAAAACCTTCTTTATTACCATCAACAGCCAGCAGCTGAATTTCTTCCTTGCTTTTCTCCAGCTTTTTCATTTCCTCTGCAAGATAGTCTTTTTCTTTTTCCTTATCTTGTATACTTTTCTCATAAGCCTGTTTATATATAATTAAACGATTAATTTCCAAATTAGCTTCATTCAGCTGTTTTAACAAATCATCTCTTTCTATTTTTATTTCTGAGTATTTTTCTCTAATTTCCTTATCGTTCAAATATTTCGGATCATCTGAATCCATAGGTTTCGGTAATGCCCATTTAAGCAATGTTATATTTTGTATCTGTTCACGGTATTTTTCTCCAAGACCGTAAACATTGTTATGTATTACCATATAGAAGGCACCACCTATAATTATGCACATAATAACTAATGCAGTAAGGATTACCAGCAAAGTGAATAATACATTTTTGCTCATTACATATCCTCCACCAGTTTCATATTCTGACGGTAGCTTATAATTTCATTGTTAAACTTTTGCTCCTCTTTAAGCAATTCCTTATTAAATAATATTTGCTTTTTATTTTTTAATTTTTCCAGCATTTCTTTTTCCTGTGAAACTTTAATTAGCTCCTCTCGTATTTTATCGACATTTTCTTTAGCTTTATTTATACTTTCTTTTTGCATTTCTATTTTTTCTTTCTGCTTTCCGAAATAAATATTAAAACTATTCATATCAGTCGTCTTTGCTCCAACATAAAGCAACATCCTATAATCTTGCATATATCTACTGCTTTCCCTTGTAAGCGCATCAAGTTTTTTATTTTCCATATCCAATTTACCAAGAGCTTCACCAAGTTCAATTTTCAGGATATCCTCCGCTTGCTCTTTAATGTTTAGAACAGATTTTAATCTGAAATTGAATTTCATAATTAATCAAACACCTTCTCCAACATATTTAATACATCATCAAATGTATAATTTGTATTTGTATCCTGCTGAATGAAGTTTAAAATACTCTCTATATGATCAATGGCAAAATCAATATTATTATTGCTTCCTTTAACATAAGCGCCGATATTTATTAGATCCTCAGCATCCTTATATATTGCCATTACCTTTTTTATTCTGCCTGAAATTTTTTTATGCTCTCCAGATACAACATCAGGCATTACCCTGCTTACGCTTGCCAGAACATCTATTGCAGGGTACTGGTTTTTGTTGGCAAGTTCACGGGATAAAACTATATGCCCATCCAGGATCCCCCTTGCAGTATCCGTAACAGGTTCGGTTAAATCATCTCCATCCACAAGCACTGAGTATAGTCCAGTAATAGAACCTTTATCGGAAGTACCGGCTCTCTCTAAAAGTTTTGGCAGCACTCCAAACACAGATGGCGTATAACCCTTTGAAACCGGAGGCTCTCCTATGGCAAGCCCAATTTCCCTTTGCGCCATGGCAAAACGTGTTAAGGAATCCATCATCAGTAATACATCTTTTCCCTGATCTCTAAAATACTCTGCGATGGACGTAGCTACCTGAGCGCCTTTTAGTCTTATTAATGCAGGCTGGTCTGATGTTGCGACAACTACAACCGATCTCTTCAGGCCTTCTTCGCCAAGATCCTTCTCAATAAATTCCCTGACTTCCCTGCCCCTCTCACCTATTAAAGCTATTACATTGATATCCGCCATAGTGTTTCTGGCTATCATGCCTATAAGTGTGCTTTTACCAACACCACTCCCTGCAAATATTCCAATTCTCTGCCCCTTGCCTACCGTCAACAATCCGTCAATTGCCTTTATTCCTAGAGACATAGGTTCTTTAATTCTTTTACGCATTAAAGGATTTGGGGGTTGATTATCAACCGTATAACGCTCTTTTGTATCAATATAACCCTTTCCATCAATAGGTGTGCCCAAACCATCAAGCACTCTTCCTATAAGCTCTTCTCCTACTTTCACATTTAATGTTCTTCCCTCTGAAATAACAAGATTGCCCGGGCCAATTCCTGTCATATCTCCAAATGGCATTAACAGAACGTTGTTATCTTTAAAGCCGACAACCTCAGCATATATTTCCCTATCATATTTCATAGTGTGTATTCTGCATAATTCACCAATATTTGCTTCAGGACCCTTTGATTCTATTGTTAATCCAATAACTCTTGTAACACTGCCTGAATATTCAATTAATGGAATTTTATCCAGTATATCTTTATACTTGCCAAGGTTAATAGGTGACAATTAAAGTACCTCCTGTATATCATTAAAGACTTTTTTTATTTTATCTAATTTCATTTCAATACTTGTATTTATACTGCCTTGAGGTGAATCTATTATACACCCCCCTGCTTTTAAGGAGGGATCCTTTCTTATGTCAAAATCAACAGCTTCCCCGAATAGCATATCGAAACTTTTACTGTTTTCAATTAAATACTCATAATCATCAGGCGATACCCTCAGAATCAGCTCTTTTTTCTCCGAACACTTATCAAAAGCTTCTTTTGTAAGACCAAGAATAATATCTTTATTATAGGTTATTTCATGTTGCAGTACTTTTTCAGCAATATCAAGAATTACGCCTACAGCATCCGGTTCTGCCTCAGCAAGCATTTGACGGTAATCCTCCCTTGCTTGTTTCTTTATCAGATCCAATTCTGCATTAATTTTTTCAAATTTTTCGGCAGCTTCACTTCGACCAATATCAAAGCCCTCATTATATCCCTCGCTATAACCTTTCTTCCTGGCTTCTTCAATCGCTTTACTGCATTTTTCTTTTTCTATACGAGAATCATCAATAACGCGCTGGTATTCACTTTTAGCTTCTTTAATAATTAAGTCGGCCTGTCTTTGGGCATTTTCAATAATTTCTTTAGTTCTGAATTTATTAACTGCATATCCCTTTTCACCTTCAATTATAAAAGGAGTTGAAATGTATCCTTTGTCCAGTTCTTTTATCCTGCTCTCTTTTATGTATTTTTTTTCGTTGACACACAATTCCTCTTCAGGTATCTCCACAACGAAGGGTTTTCCTATACAAACCTTACAGTTTTTAATTACTTTACTAGACAACAATTTCATCTCCTCCTCCTCTGGATATAACAATTTCACCGGCTTCTTCAAGTCTGCGTATTACATTGACAATTTTTTGCTGTGCTTCTTCTACATCTCTTAACCTTACAGGTCCCATAAATTCCATATCTTCCTTTATCATTTCCGACATACGTTTTGACATGTTTGCAAAAATTATCTTATGTACATCCTCTCCAGCACCCTTTAAAGCAACAACAAGCTGATTATTGTCAATTTCCTTTAAGAATCTTTGAATAGACCTATTATCAAGGGTAAGAATATCTTCAAAGACAAACATGCGCTTCTTTATTTCTTCAGCAAGATCAGCATCACCTATTTCAAGAGTTTCCATGATATATTTTTCTGTACTTCTATCAACATTGTTCAGAATATCTACAATAGTCTGAACACCACCAGATGAGGTAAAATCATCAATAGCAATAGAGGAAAGATTCTTTTCCAGAATCCTTTCTACCTCTTTAATAATTTCCGGCGAAGTTCTATCCATTAAAGCAATTCTAGAAGCTACATCCGCCTGTTTATCCTGTGGAAGTGCAGACAGTATTGCAGCAGCCTGCTGAGGTTTAAGGTAGGAAAGTATCAAAGCAACTGTTTGAGGATGCTCTTTCTGAATAAAATTCATAAGCTGTTCAGGATCAGCTTTCCTTACAAAATCAAAGGGACGGACCTGTAAAGAAGCTGTTAGTCTGTTAATTATTTCCAGAGTTTTTTGGCTACCCATTGCCTTTTCCAATATTTTCTTAGCATATTCAATTCCCCCTTCCGAAATATACTCCTGAGCAAGGCATATCTGATAAAACTCTTTCAGCACCTTCTCTTTTTCTTCTGGTGAAACAAAACGTATATTTGCTATTTCAAGAGTCAGCTGTTCAATTTCATCTTCTCTCAAATGCTTGAATATCTCGGAAGATCTTTCAGGGCCAAGGGATATTAATAACATAGCTGCTTTTTCTTTTCCTGAACGCTCCCTTTGTATACTTCTTACCATCTATATCCCTCCTAGGAATCCCTTGTATCGGAAAGCCAGTTTCTTATCAATTGTGCGATTGCTTCCGGTTTATCTTTGGCAAAGTCATCAATCTTCTTTTGAATTTTTGATTTTTCATCCAGTTTAACCTCATTTATATCTTTTAGGTATTCTTCTATTTTTTCAGGTACCATATATTCCGATTTAGTTTCATCATTCTCAATCGCCGCTGATTCATCTTTTTTGTTATGTTTTTTCATTGATATAACCGTTATTGTTAATCCTATTATCAATAAGCCTAATATAATAAGCCATAAATAGTCTTTAACTATAATCTCTTTCAAATCACCTGTCTGTATTTGAGCGGAATCTTGCGCTGCCAGCTTGTACTTACTTACAGATATGTTGTTTTCAGGTATTCCTGTAGCCATGCTCGCTGCAATTCTTATCTGGTCTATAAATTCATCAGAAATTCCATTTCCGTCAATAACACTTCTGCCATACCATAGAGATATTGCCATGGAAGACTTATCTGGTATCAAATATCCCAAGGCTTTTTCCTCTTCTTTTAAAGCTTCATCATATCCGAAATTTTGTTTTCCCTCTTTTAAGCTATATGTTGAATTTCCATCGTTGCCCAAAAGATATGTTGGAGAACCTGCTTCTCCGGGATTTGTATCAGTACCGGGTATATCTCCTCTTGATACATTTTCCGTTTTTTCCGTTCTTTCTTCACTGCTTATAACCGCTCCTCCATCCATATCGGAAGGGTTTGTAATATTCTTTGATTGAGTTTTAACTTTATCGAAATCCAAAAAAGGATTTACTACAACTCTCAAAGTATCAAAATTATCAAACTGACCTACGCTAAAATAACTATAAACCTTGGCTTCCAACTCCTTTGCTTTTTTAGTACGCATTTCTTCCTGGCTGGTTAGAACTGTTATTTCGTTGTCCGGGGCATAGCTGTTCAACAAATTCAGATTATTGTCAACAACTGTTATATCTTTTGGATCAAGCCTTTCCACACTTTTTGAAACAAGCATGACTATACCCTGAACTTGCTCCTGTGTAATGTAATTTTTGGGTTTTACCATAATAAAAGCCGTAGGTTTATACTCTTTTTTATCAGAAGTTAAAAATACAGATTGTTCTGGTAAAGCAAGGCTTACTTCAGCATATTCGATATTATCATGAGCCATAATTTTTTTAGCTATTTCATTAGCCTGCTGCTGTTTCCAAATATGCTTCTTATCATTCTCTGTAGTAGTTATGCCAATCATCTTAATGGCATCTTCAAAGGTCATTCCGCCTTTGGGATAACCTTTTTCAGCCAGCAGAATTTGAGCTCTGCCATTATCTTTAGAGTTAACAATAAGGCTTTCCCCATCTTTCCCTACATCATTCCACAATTTATTCTCAGTAAGTATTGAACTCATCTCACCTATTTCCTTTTTGCCTGCGCCACTTACAACAGTTGTATATGAAGGCTTTGTTAATGTGGTAATACCAATTGTTACTGCTACAATAACAATAGACGATGTTATGTAAATACGGGTTTTATGTGACTTTTCCAATCCTGCCCAGAACTCTTTTATCTGCTTAATTAACCTTGATATCATATCAGGCATTTTATAAGTTACACCGCCTCAAAATTTCCTTATTCCTTATATTTGCATCCTCATTATTTCATTGTAAGCATCCATAATCTTATTTCGTATCTGCAAAGTAAATTGAAGTGCTATATCGGCCTTTTCTACTTCAACAAGAACCTTATGTATATCATCTATATTTCCAACTGCAAATTGGTTACTTATATTTTCAGCCTTCACTATAATATCATTTGTTTTGTTTACAGCTTCTTTAAAATAATCTGCAAACCCCTTTATTCCATCTTCAGTTCTTTGTATACCTGTCTTTTTCAAAGAAGATATGGAAAGAGATTTGTCAATGGCACCTATATCCACTTTGGTTATCCCCCTTTATTATGAAAATATTAATTTTTATTCATACTGTAGCAAAACTTAAAAATCATATATTTGAATTCAGCATATTTATTTTCCTATTTCAAGAGCTTTAAGAGCCATACTTTTAGTTGCATTGATTGAGGTTACATTTGCTTCATATGCACGAGATGCCGATATCATATTTATCATTTCAGTAATAATGTCAACATTGGGCATCAGCACATAACCATCCTGATCCGCATCAGGGTGGCCTGGATCGTATATTCTTTTAAAAGGTGATGTGTCTTCTGCAATATGTGTAACCCTTATACCATTCTCTGTTTTAAGAAACTTATTTCTGCTGCTTTCTGAAAGAAAATGTGAAAATGGCATATTATTATTTCTTTCCCCAAATAGAACGACTTTTCTTCTATAAGGCATGCCATTGCTGGTACGTGTAGTATTAATATTTGAAATATTTTGGGATATTATATCCATTCTTAATCTTTGAGCAGTTAAACCAGAAGTCGCTGCACCCAGTGAATCTAAAAAACCCATAACTTATCTTCTCCCTTCACTAATAACGGACTTTAGCATCTTCAAACTTGAGTTTATACTCTGAATAAGGACATTATATTTTATAGTATTTTTAGCCATTGAAGCTGATTCATTATCTATATCCACATTATTGCCGTCAAGCCTGGTGCTTAAATTTTTGTTATCTGTCAACATCCTTATTTGCATGTTATCAATGTTATCAATGTTATCAACTTTATCTTTTCCTTTTTCCAGATGTCCGCTATCTGTTTTCAAGCCTTCGGAATTATTGTCCAGGGCATTTTTCAGTAACTCTTCAAATATGACAGTCTTCCTCTTATAGCCCGGTGTATCAATATTGGCTATATTTTGTGATATGGCTTTATTTCGCAGCCATGCAGCATCAAGTGCTTTTTCAGTAAATTTAATATTGCTAAATATTTTATTTACCAAACGAATCAACCTCCTTACAATTTGAAAGCAACATACTGTTTCTAATTAACATAAATGTAAAATTATGCATCAAGCTATATAAATATTAGCATAAACTGTAGAAAAATACAATATAGGTCTGAAGATTTTGTAAAATAAACTTGTATAGAAAGAAATTTTGTCAACATATTGTGACAAAAAAATAAGCCACGGGGAGCTGTCCCCGGTGACTCTTTCAAATAGAGGGTGCATATAATTTAAGTGAAGAAAATGCTTACTTATTCATTTTCTTTCTTTTTGTCTCTAGAATAACTGCATTTCTCATTACTACATTTTATCTGACTCTTTGAACCGCTATATTTAATTACCAGGAAGCTTCCACATTCAGGACAATTCTCTCCTGCAGGCTTATCCCAAGTCATAAAATCACATTTTGGGTTGTTTTCACAACCGTAATACTTCTTTCCTTTTCTTGTCTTCTTAACTAATACTTTGGCTTGACATTTTGGGCATAATACTCCTGCTTCTTCAACTATGGGTTTTGTATTTCTGCATTCCGGAAAACCCGGGCATGCAAGAAATTTTCCATAACGCCCTGTTTTTATAACCATATTTTTTCCGCATTTTTCGCATTTTACATCGGTTTCTTCATCAGGTATTTCTACATTACCAATTTCAAGTTCAGCTTGCCCTATAGTCTTATGAAAATCCGCATAAAAATCTTTCAAAATATCGACCCAGTCCTTTTCACCTTCTTCTACATCATCAAGCTGACTTTCCATTTGTGCAGTAAATTGTACATTAACTATGTTCTCAAAATGATTCTTCATTATACCAGTAACAATTCTGCCCAGCTCTGTAGGTAAAAGGTTTTTCCCTTCCCTGACAACATAATCTCTTGATATTATTGTACTTATTGTAGGAGCATAAGTACTTGGCCGGCCTATGCCTTTTTCTTCCAGTGCTTTTACCAGAGAAGCTTCTGTATATCTTTGAGGAGGTTGGGTAAAATTCTGTTCATGCTCTATCTTTTTTAGAGAAAGCATTTCACCCTCTACAAGCTCAGGCAGATTTGAATTATCTTCTCCCTGTTCTGCATTTTTTTGATCTTTATCATCATTATCCTCCCTGTATACCATGGTATATCCCGGAAATTTTATTCGTGAACCGGATGCCTTAAAAACACAATCTGCCGCTAAAATGTCAACATTTAAAGTATCATAAACTGCCGATGACATCTGACACGCAACAAATCTTTCCCATATTAGCTTATAAAGCCTGTATTGGTCTCTGCTCAAGGATTCCTTTACAGAATCGGGCAACAGTGATATATTGGACGGTCGTATAGCTTCATGGGCATCCTGGGAAGATGACTTGTTTTTAAAGACTCTTGACTTCTCAGGGGTATATTCCTTGCCATACTTGCTATCTATAAATTCCCTAACTTCATCAAGGGCTTCATTTGATATTCTTGTGGAATCAGTACGCATGTAGGTAATCAATCCAACAGAGCCTTCACCCTTAATTTCAACTCCTTCATACAACTGCTGAGCTAACATCATTGTCTTTTTTGTGGTAAATCCTAATTTTCTGGATGCCTCCTGCTGCAAAGTACTCGTTATAAATGGTGGCGCAGGGGATTTTTTTCTTTCTCCTTTTTTAACTTTGTTTACATAAAAATCCTGGCCACTGATTTTGTCTAATATTTTTTCAACTTCACTTTTATTTTTTAAGTCAACCTTTTTATTTCCTACTCCGTAAAATCTTGCCTTAAATAATGTTTTAGAATTCTTTTTAGTTAAGTTTGCAGTAATTGTCCAGTATTCCTCAGGAATGAACTTTTCAATTTCTTCCTCTCTGTCACATATCAATCTAACAGCAACTGATTGAACTCTTCCAGCACTTAACCCCTTTCTGACCTTCTTCCATAAAATGGGACTTATCTTATAGCCTACTATTCTGTCCAGAACTCTTCTTGCTTGTTGAGCATTAACTAATTTCATGTCAATTTCCCTGGGAACCTTTAGTGAATTTGTTACTGCATTCTTTGTTATTTCATTAAAAGTTATTCTGCACTTGGACACTTCATCAACGTCAAGCAAATTTGCCAGATGCCAAGATATAGCCTCGCCCTCACGATCCGGGTCGGTTGCCAGGTATACACGTTCTGCTCCCTTAGCTTCTTTTTTTAATTTTGAAATCAGTTCACCTTTGCCCCGGATGGTTATATATTTAGGTTCAAAATTATTTTCAATGTCTATCCCCATATGGCTTTTGGGTAAATCTTTTACATGTCCGGCAGATGCCATGACATGGTAGTTTTTACCTAAAAATTTCCCTATACTTTTAACTTTTCCGGGAGATTCAACAATAATCAATTTATATGCCATTCTACCCCTCCATCCACGCCTACGACTGTTATTTTCCGCCAATCGGATTGCTTCACACCGTTTCAATAAATACATTAACATAAAACCATTCGGTTTTATTCCCTTGGTCGTATTTATTATAAACACATTAATTACGTTTAGTCAAATAGGATTTTCATATTTTTAATTTATATATTTTGCCCGGCAACTGTTCAATAATTCCCTTTAGCTCCAGCATAGTCAATATAGAATTCGTGTATTTAATATCATAACCGGCTTTTTTCGCTAAAAGATCAACATACATAGACTCACTTTTCAGGCATTCTACAATTCTTCTTTCTTCCTTGTCAAGTCCTTTATACCTGGTTTGCTCAATTGGATTTTTTATTTTATTTTCTCCTTCCAGATTGTATATCGAGAGTTCCTCAAGAATATCTTTAACACTCATAACAAGTTTAGCCCCTTCTTTGATTAGCATATTTGTCCCAGTGCTGTTAATACGGTTAATATTACCAGGCAGGGCAAAAACTTCGCGCCCTTGTTCCAGGGCAAAGTTTGCGGTTATTAGAGATCCGCTGTCAGCAGCTGCTTCAACAACTACAACACCAAGGGACATACCACTTATAATCCTGTTTCTTGCAGGGAAATTCCTTTGGAAAGGCATTGTCCCCGGTAAGTATTCAGAAATAACGGCTCCTTTCTCCAATATATTATTCATCAATACTTTGTTTTCTGCCGGGTATACAACATCAAGTCCACACCCCAATACAGCAATAGTTCTGCCCTGTGCTTTTAGTGCACCTTTATGTGCGCTTGAATCTATACCTCTTGCCATTCCGCTTACTACAGTTATTCCCAGGCATGCCAGCTGATAAGCTAATTCTTCCCCGGCTTCAAGGCCATATGCTGTTGCTTTTCTCGAACCTACCAATGAAATTGCATTTTCATTTGCTAAAATTTTGCCCTTGCAATAAAGTACAACAGGAGGGTCATATATGTTTTTTAGATAATATGGGTACAACTCATCATGAATAGTTATTACCTCTATTTGGTTTTTTCTTATTGCTTCTAAATGTTTACATACATTGTTTTTATGTTTCACATCAATTAGCTGTTGTATTAAAGCCTCTGTAAGAAAAGGCAATATTCTTAACTC
>DAOSDD010000021.1:0-31433 GCA_035362115.1 Clostridiales bacterium
GCAGATTTAAGGATAAATGCAGCAATACTGCATATAACGCAGAAATGATTCTACATGGAATAAATTAAAAGGGGGTATTTAAGTGAATTCAACCATTACAAAACTCTCTTCAATCAAGGGGAGAACATCGAGTTACTGGGGTGAAAGAATCGTATCCCAGTTGGAGTATGGGGTTAAACTATCCCGCGTAAATGACAGAAGTTATGATGAACTGATTGGAACTGCAGTAAAATTTCTTGACAACAAGCTTGCGGAGGAGGGAGTTATTACAAAACAAGTCGCTCTTGAAACTGAAAAAATGCTTGCAGGCATGTCAGAAGCTGCAAAAAAACTTAAAGTTATTTGTGCTGCTCATGCACATATTGATATGAACTGGATGTGGGGTTATGCGGAGACAGTTGCTGTTACTCTGGATACCTTCAGGACAATGCTGAATCTAATGAAGGAATATCCGGAATTTACATTTTCTCAATCTCAAGCATCTGTTTATAAGATTATTGAGGAACATAATCCTGATATGCTTGAGGAAATTAAGAAAAGAGTAAAAGAAGGCCGTTGGGAGGTAACTGCATCTACATGGGTTGAGACCGATAAAAATATGCCCAATGGAGAAAGTCTGGCAAGACATATACTTTACACAAAAAAATATCTTTCAGAATTGTTAGATATTTGTCCGGATTCTCTAAAAATAGATTTTGAGCCGGATACCTTTGGACACAATCTAAATGTGCCGGAAATTCTTAATAATGGAGGAGTAAAGTACTATTATCATTGCAGAGGGTATGATAAGCGTGTTGTTTACAGGTGGAAGTCTCCTTCGGGAAACAGTATTTTAGTGTACAGGGATCCTTTCTGGTATAATGCCGAAATCAACCCTTCCCTTGCACTGTATGTACCTGAATTCTGCGCAAAACATGGTATAGATACAATGTTTAAAGTTTACGGAGTGGGGGATCATGGAGGGGGTCCCACCAGAAGGGATATTGATAGAATAATAGATATGGCATCCTGGCCTGTATTCCCACAAATAAAGTTTGGTACTTTTACCCAATACTTTGCTATTCTCGATACAATTATTGATAAATTGCCTGTAGAGGATAAGGAACTGAATTTCATATTCCCAGGTTGCTATACATCTCAATCAAGGATTAAGATGTCAAACAGGATTGGTGAAGCAAAGTTAAATGAAGCAGAAGCATTTAGCACAATATCTGCTGCTTTTGCGGGAGGGAAATATAGCAGCAAGGCCCTTGAAGAAGCATGGAGGAAAGTGCTTTTTAATCATTTCCACGATATCCTTCCGGGGTCAGGTGTAATAGATACCAGAGAGTACGCTATGGGCAAATTCCAGGAAGTTTTGGCCACAGCAAATACTGAAATTTATAATGCCTTTAGAAATATAGTATCTCAAGCGGATACAACTGGCCTTCTGACCTTCGAAGAAGATATAACATATACGATGTCCGAAGGTGCAGGTGTAGGCTTTGCCATAAAGGATTTTGGTGTTCCACAGACAGAAAGAGGCAAAGGGAAAGGCAGAATATTCCACTTTTTCAATTCTTCAGCCTATGAAAGAATAGAACCCGTAGAAATTGTTGTTTGGGATTGGCCGGGAGATAAAAACAGAATGTTCATTAAAGACGCTTCCGGTAATCCTGCAAGGTACCAGCTGCTGAAAAATGATAAATATCAGTTTTTTGGGGAGTCTTATTGGGGTCATACATATATACGTGTTCTTGTTGATGTAAAAGTACCAGCATATGGTTATACTACCTATACATTGATTGAGAAGGAAATGGATGATCTTCCCGTAGCACTGGCGAAAGAACCGAGAGTTGAAGAAGAGAATGCCTATATTCTTGAAAATGATCATATTAAAGTAACATTTGATACAAGAAATGCATCTATTATATCTATAGTAGATAAAAAGAGCGGGGAGGAAATGGTTTCTCCAAATAGACCTGCAGGAAATTTCAGACTTATTGAAGAGGATGACAGCAAAGGAATGACATCATGGGTAGTTGGCAGGTATATGCAGATATTTAATTTAAATGAAATGAAGAATGTAAAAATCAGAAGTTATTATGGGGAAAAATCCGCCTTGAGACAGTGGATAAGCTACAGTATCGAATTCAGAGCATCAAAACTTAATGTAACAGTATCTCTTGATTACAATAGTTCAAGACTTAACTATGTAGTAGAGTGCGATTGGCAGGAAAAACCTGAAAAGGGGAAATTTGTTCCGCAACTAAATTTCTACATGCCTTTGAATTATGAATGCAGAAGATATAAATATAATATAGCTTTTGGTACTATAGAAAGAGAAGCGTTGAACATGGATGTGCCTGCTAACAGCTGGATGGCGGGAATATCTGCATGTAACTCAAATAATTACAGCAGATTGGATTGCAAAGATGGATGTGGTAAGATGCTTATGCTTATTACAGATACAAAATATGGCTTCAGAGGATATGAGAATTCACTTGCAGTAAGCCTTATCAGAAGCTCTTACGACCCGGATCCATACCCTGAATCAGGCATTCACAAGTTTAAATTTGCTGTAGATGTGGTGGATATATCTTTTGATGAAAATGCTATTAACAATACATTAATACGGAAAGCATATGAATATAATCATCCTGTACATTTTATTTCAGGAACAATACACGAAGGAACATTTCCTATTGAAAATAGTTTTATTTCCCTTGAGTCCGGAACTGTTGCCATATCTGCTGTTAAAATGCCCGAGGTCAATAGGATTGACATACAGCAAAAAGAAAGCAGAAGTGAAGGTTCCTGTAGTTGCTGCGAGCCTTGTGGGGAAATTATTTCATGGAAAAGCGCAATTCTAAGGGCATATGAAACTGAAGGGAGAAAGACCCGTGCAGTTGTTAAGTTTGCAGAAAAAGTCGCGGAGGCATTCTTTGTAGATATTAATGAAAAGCCTTTAGAGTACAAGGTTAAAGATAATAATTCAGGGAATGAATGCTGTATAGATAATTGCAATGGTGTAGATATTGACGGAGTTAATATTGCATTTGATGTTAATGGATACAGTGTGGCAAGTGTATACGTGAAATTTGAAACAGAAGAAGCAGAAGAATAATCTGAAAAAATCATTGCATAATATAAATATAATTGCTATAATACTTTATAACAAATTATTGTTATAAATATTACCAAAGGCTATGAGGGAGAAAAGTAAACAGATACATCAAAATGCTTTATTCAGAGAGAAGGTACCATGGCTGCAAGTATCTTCATAAAGGAAGCTGTTGAAGTTCACTCCGGAGCTGCATCCCGAAATGTATCGAACCAGAGTAGGCGATGACGGAACAGACCGTTAATGCTGAAGAGGAATTATTTGTTCCTTAAACATGAGCGCCTGTTAATAATATCTTGAAACAATGAAATCCTGAACCTTTGAATCATAGGTATTTTAGCAGGAATATGGGTGGTACCGCGAAGACATACCTTCGTCCCTTGTGGATGGAGGTTTTTTATTTTTTAAAAGGGGATATTTCGCCATATAGAAGTTAGGAGTGTGTCCCCTTACATTAAAAGGAGATGGATGGAATTGAGAGAACAATTAATCAATATTAGAGAAAAAGCAAAAGAAGTTATTTCCTCAGTCCGCTCCATGCAGGAGTTGGATAACGTGAGAGTGAAATTTTTAGGTAAAAAAGGAGAGTTGACCCCTATACTCAGAGGAATGGGTTCACTGTCTCCGGAAGAAAGACCTGTTATGGGGCAGCTTGTAAACGAAGTCAGAACATCAATTGAGGAGCTGCTTGAGCATGCAAAAAATGACCTTGCACAAAAAGAAAAATCATTAAAATTGCAACTTGAGGTTATTGATGTAACAATACCGGGAAAAAGAAAAAATCTTGGAAGCAAACACCCGTTAAGCATTGTTATGGACGAAATAAAGGATGTATTTATTGGGATGGGATATGAAATTGCCGAGGGCCCTGAAATTGAGCTGGACTATTATAATTTTGAAGCATTGAATACGCCCCCGGGCCATCCGGCGAGAGATGTGCAGGATACTTTTTATATAAATGATAATATTTTACTGAGAACACAGACTTCGCCTGTACAGGTTAGAGTTATGGAGAAGCATAAGCCCCCTATAAAAATAGTTTGTCCCGGCAGAGTATATCGTTCAGATGCGGTTGATGCAACTCACTCACCAATCTTCCATCAAATGGAAGGACTTGTAATAGATAAAGGTGTAACTATGGGAGATCTAATAGGAACTTTGCAGGTTTTTGCACGCAGCCTTTTTGGCGAGAACACAAAAATTCGTTTAAGACCGCATCACTTCCCATTTACCGAACCGAGTGCCGAAGTGGACGTTTCTTGTTGGACTTGCGGTGGAACAGGCTGCAGAGTATGTAAGAACAGTGGATGGATAGAAATCCTTGGAGCCGGAATGGTGCATCCGAGAGTACTTGAAATGAGCGGCATAGATCCTGAAATATATAGTGGTTTTGCTTTTGGTATTGGTATTGAAAGAACAGCTATGGGTCGATTCAATATAGATGATTTGAGATTGCTGTATGAAAATGACTTGAGATTTTTGAAGCAGTTTTAGCAGTTTGAAGTAATTTTAGCAAAGTAAGTTAGCTCTCTGACTGAAAGGCATTTGCCAAGTTAAATATAAAATCCGAGATAGGAGTTGAAGGTTTATGAACGTGCCAATAAAGTGGCTTAAAGAATATGTTGATATAAATGTTAGCGTGGAAGAGTTGTGTGACGCATTGACCATGTCCGGTTCTAAGGTAGAGAATATTGAAAAACAGGGAGAAGAAATATCTAAAGTAGTTGTAGGGAAAATTCTCTCAATAGAAAAGCACCCTGATGCAGATAAACTGCTGGTAACAAAAATTGATACTGGTGATGAAACAATACAGGTAGTAACAGGAGCCCATAATATATCAGAAGGTGACTATGTGCCGGTTGCTTTACATGGTTCTACCCTGCCTGGAGGCATAAAAATAAAGAAAGGAAAACTCAGAGGGGTTGAATCAAATGGCATGCTATGCTCAATTCAGGAATTGGAGCTTACAAAAGGTGATTATCCTGAAGCAGATGAAGATGGAATATTTATACTCCGCAATATGGAAAACTTGAAACTTGGGCAGGATATTAAGGAGCTTGTTGGATTAGATGATACAGTAGTGGAATTTGAGATAACTTCCAACAGACCTGATTGCTTGAGTGTTTTAGGAATTGCCAGGGAAACCGCTGCTACTTTAAAAACCAATTTAAAAAAACCTGTGATTAATGTCAAAGAGGAAGAAAATGATAAGGCATATGTCTATGCTCAGGTTGAAATAAGAAATCCTGAACTATGCTCAAGATATGCTGCGAGAGTGGTAAAAGATGTAAGAATCGGCCCATCGCCGGAATGGATGAGAAAAAGATTGAGAGCTGCAGGAGTTAGGCCAATTAATAATATAGTCGACATAACAAACTATGTAATGCTTGAGCTTGGCCAGCCAATGCATGCTTTTGATTTGAGTTATATAAAAGACAGTAAAATTGTTGTAAGAAGAGCAGAAGATGGAGAAGTAATGAAAACCCTGGATGGACAGGAAAGGAAGCTGGATTCTTCCATGCTTGTCATTGCTGATAGTGAAAAACCTATAGCTGTTGCAGGGGTTATGGGAGGAGAAAATTCAGAAGTAAATCCAAACACAAGAATTATACTTCTGGAATCAGCTAATTTTAACGGAATTTCTGTACGTCTGGCAGCCAAAAAACTTGGAATGAGGACAGAAGCATCAGCACGTTTTGAAAAAGGCCTTGATGTAGAAAATGTGATAACAGCCGTTAATAGAGCTGCTCAGTTAATCGAGGAAACAGGAGCGGGAAAAGTATGCTGGGGAATAATTGATTGCTTCCCGGGAAAGAAAAATAAAAGAGTTCTTAAGCTAAGGCCGGAAAAAATAAATGCATTTCTTGGGACATCTATCAGTTTGGATACTATGATAGAAATACTTGAATCCGTAGAGATTAGAGTTGATAAGGACACCATGACAGTTATTATACCTGAATTCAGACAGGATCTTGAAAGAGAAGCAGATCTTGCAGAGGAAATAGCAAGATTATACAATTACAACAATATAGAAGCGACTCTTTTAAAGGGGAAAGCTGCCACAATTGGCAAAAAAACTACTAAACAAAAAATCGAGGATATAATAAAGAATACCATGATGTCCTGTGGTTTGTCAGAGATATGTACCTACTCCTTTACCAGTCCAAGGGTTTTTGACAGAATCAAGGCAGCTTCGAATAGTGAACTAAGAAAAGCTATTCCTATCTCAAACCCCTTGGGAGAAGATTACAGTATAATGCGCACAACAACTGTACCGGAAATGTTGGGGGTTATTAGCAGAAATTATAGCAGAAGAATTGAAAAAGCAGGCTTCTTTGAGCTGGCTTTTGTATACCTTCCGGAGGAATTACCTCTTAAAAAGCTACCTTTGGAAAAAGAAGTATTGACTCTAGGTATGTATGGAGATACCGATTTTTATGATATTAAGGGTATAGTGGAGGAACTGCTTTATACGCTGAAAATAAAAGATTATAAGGTTGTCCCGGAAAGTGGAAACGATACCTTCCACCCAGGCAGAACTGCTAAAATAATTATTGACGGTGAGCCTGCAGGAATAATCGGTGAGATTCATCCTGATGTATCCGAAGAGTTTGGTGCTCCCGAAAGAACATATATAGGTATGATTTATGTGGAACCATTAATAAGAAAAACTGTAATGGAAGTTCAATACAAGCAGCTTCCAAAGCACCCTGCAGTGACAAGAGATATAGCCATACTACTGGAAGAAGAAATAATGGCTGGAGACATTGAACAGGTTATAAAGGAAAACGGCGGGAAAATATTTGAGAGCATTGAGCTTTTTGATGTTTATAAAGGAAAACAGGTACCTGAAGGTATGAAGAGTATGGCTTATTCAATAACTTTCAGAGCAGATGACAGAACTCTTACAGACGATGAAGTAAACAAGGGCATGGAGAAAATCGTGTCAGCTTTGTCGGATAAGTTTAACGCAAAGTTGAGAGAATAATATTAGCCGTTCCTGTTGTATTTGGTGCCCGGCACCAAATACAACAGGAATATTTACAGAAGGAGGGTGAATTTTTTTATGGATAAAATAAGTTTTGACTACTCGAAGGCGGATAAATTAGTTGCACAACATGAGGTTCAATATTTTAAAGACTTTGTAAAACATGCTCATGAAATGATCCATAGCAAAACCGGAGCTGGAAGTGATTTTCTTGGGTGGGTTGACCTACCGTTAAAATACGACCAGGAAGAGTTTGTCAGAATCAAAAAGGCAGCTGAGAAAATAAGATCCAATTCGGATGCACTGGTTGTAATAGGAATCGGAGGCTCATATCTCGGAGCCAGAGCGGTAATTGATGCATTATCGCATTCCTTTTATAACTTGCTTGATAAAAATAAAAGGGAAACACCTGAGATATATTTTGCAGGTAACAATATAAGCCCCAAATATCTTTCGGATTTACTGGATATACTTGATGGAAAAGATGTTTCAGTTAATGTTGTTTCAAAATCCGGTACCACTACTGAACCGGCGATTGCATTCAGAGTGTTTAAAGAATTTATGGAAAAGAAGTACGGCAGGAAAGGTGCAGCAGAAAGAATATATGCCACTACTGACAAATCAAAGGGCGCAATGAGAAAGCTTGCTGAAGAAGAAAAATATGAAACTTTTATTATTCCCGATGACGTAGGAGGAAGATATTCGGTCCTTACTGCAGTAGGGTTGCTTCCTATAGCAGTAAGCGGACTTGATATTGATGCCCTCATGGATGGGGCAGCAGCTGCCTGCAGGCAATATAATAATGATAATCTAAATGAGAATGAATGTTACCAATATGCTGCAGTTCGTAATGCCCTATATAGAAAAGGCAGGACAACAGAGATTATGGTAAACTATGAGCCGTCACTTCATTATTTCACAGAGTGGTGGAAACAGCTTTATGGTGAAAGTGAAGGGAAAGACCAGAAAGGGATTTTCCCTGCAGGTGTAGATTTTTCAACGGATCTTCATTCCATGGGTCAGTATATTCAGGATGGGCTGAGAAATATATATGAAACTGTATTAAATATAAACAAATCAGGTATCGATATAACCATAAAAGAAGACAAGGATAATGTTGACGGGTTGAATTTCCTTGCAGGAAAGACCATGGATTTTGTAAACAAAAAAGCCATGCAGGGTACTATCCTAGCTCACACAGATGGAGATGTACCCAACCTTGTTATCACTATACCTGAGCTCAATACCTGGTATCTGGGAAATATTATTTATTTCTTTGAAAAGGCTTGCGGTATAAGCGGATATCTCCTTGGGGTAAATCCTTTTAACCAGCCGGGGGTAGAAGCATACAAGAAAAATATGTTTGCTCTTCTGGGCAAGCCCGGATATGAAGATGAGCAAAAGAGGCTGGAATGCATGCTGTAAAAATGCTAAGATACTTAATTGATCTCATAAAATTGTCTGATAGAAAACTAAGAAACAATTTTCTTCACTTAAATTATATGTACCCATTTCATTAGGGCTTAGAAAAGAGGAAACTTGAAATCATTTCAAGTTTCCTCTTTATATTTTTATTATAAAAGTGTGTATTACTTATCTACTGGTAATCTTCGAAATACTCCTAATATTTCCTGAGTATTCACTTGTGTTATTATTACTGCTGTAAACATTAGAACACAACCAATTATCTCTCTGGGACTCATTATTTCGTTAAGAAATACAGCTCCACTTATTGCAGCGAACACAGATTCCATACTTAATATGATTGCTGCAACTGTAGGATTTGTGTACCTTTGACCAATAATCTGAAGTGTATATGCTACACCTACCACCATTATAGCTGTGTAAAGTATTGGACCTGCGCAATCTACAATAGCATGAATGTCAGGATTCCCAAATATAACAGCTGCTATAGCTGAAAGTATACCTGCAGTTATGAACTGCACAAGTGATAGCTTAAGTGCTTCTACTTTATCAGCATAGGCGTCTACTACTATGATTTGCAGTGCCCAGAAAATTGTGCCAATTAGTACAATAACATCTCCCTTTTGCATAGACATTCCTTCCTTAATGCAAAGCAAGTACAATCCTGCTATAGCAAGTGCTATGCCTGCCCAAGTCGGAAGATCTGTCTTCTTACCAGTAAATATTCCCAACAAAGGAACCAGCACAATATAAAGAGTTGTTATAAAACCTGCTTTCCCAGCTGTTGTATATACAATACCCCACTGTTGAAAGGATGCTCCAAGAAACAAGGTTCCGCCGCACAGTAATCCACCAATAATCAAGTCTTTATTTTTAAACTGAGGTTTATTGGCCTCTGCAAAAAATATATTCTTTTTACTTCTGTTTAATGCGTCAAAGATAAGTATTGCGGGAATCAATACTACTGCACCGAGCAGAAATCTTGATGCACCAAAAGTAAATGGATCTATATGATCCATTCCCAGCTTTTGCGATGCGAATGAAGTTCCCCATATAATTGCTGTTATTAAAAGAATTAAGTTTCCTTTAAATTGCTTCAATTTAACTTACCTTTCTGCTGAATAATAATTGTACACAAGAACTGTCCCCGGCGCACTAAGATATTAATATCCAAGCATGGCTGGGAAAAGTATGCTTATAAGAGTTATAATAATTGCAGAGATTATTCCTCCTATGGCAACACATAAAAATGATTTTTTGAAATCCAGACCCATAAATGCAGCGACAGCACTTCCAGTCCAGAGCCCTGTAGTTGGAAGAGGGATAGCTACAAAGATTATCAACCCCAGTTCCTTATACCTTTCTACTTTTACCGAGCCCTTACGCACTTTATTTTCAATAAAATCATTCAACTTGCTTAAAAATTTGAACTTCTTCATCCACTCAAATATGACATTGAATAAAAGTAAAATAAAGGGTACGGGAAGGAGACTTCCAAGAAAACTTGCAGCAAATACTACTATAGGGCTTAATTTATATGCAAGGATGCCTACAGGTATGGCACCTCTCTGCTCGATCAGGGGTACTGCAGATATAAAAATGATTTTTAACAAGTTTACAATATATTGGCTCATATCACTCTTCCTTTGTTATATATTGCTTGAGCCAATGGAACTTTTATAAATTGATATATGCTTCCAGTGACTCAACTCTACTTACTGTTTGAAGCAAAGTAATAAATATTAGTATAGCATATGGCAGTGGTTGGCTGCAATTAAAAAAATTATGGCAAATAAAACACAGTAATTTCAGGCCTTGATAGAAACCTCAATGGGAAGCAAACGTTTCCCAGACCTCGGTTTATATACAAATTTATACCATTCAGTTTGTGAAGTCCTCTGTTAATACCTATCCTGCACAATTTTTCCTTTCTAAGCAAATTAAATTCAAGGTGAAATGGCATCCATATCTGTCCTCCATGAAAATGGCCGCAAAAAAGGTAGTCTACTTTACCTTTTGGTATTTGAAAGATTATATCGGGATTGTGAGAAAAGGCAATATTGACAAAAGCATCCTCGGCGCAGAAACTTAAAGCTTTATTTATATCAGGGTGTCCTGCGTTAACATCGTCAAATCCAATTATATTATATTTTACAGAATTTTTCGAATAACTGACTGCTCTATTATATAAAACAGTAACTCCAAGACTTTCAATGGATTGTATAAAATCCTCAATATTATGAGATTGATATTTGGAATGACCATGAGGCTTGCAATGAAACTGCCTGTGATATTTTCCGCAATTCCGATCAAACGCTTTATAATCATGGTTGCCCATGCACAGATAGATTACAGTGTCACTTTTTATTGTCCTTATGGTTTCAAGAAAATGTAGGAATGCATCAATTTGGTCTTGGTTTTCAATATAATCTCCTGTCATGATTATAATATCCGGCTTTTCACGAGAAATAACATTCTTTACTTTTTGAGCAGAAACCTTCAAATACTTCATATGTATATCGGATAACTGTATAATTTTAAGACCTTTATTGCTTAAAGTGAATTTGACTCTGTCAACTTTAAGCCATCCTGCTTCAAATCTCATATATAAAAGCATTATTAGTATAAATAATAAAAATGAGTATATATAAATCATTAGTTTCCTCCAAACTAATTGCTTCAATCTCTATTGGCCGATGTACCTATAGTGAGGTATAACAGATTTAATAAATTTACTGAATTGTATTATATCAGCAGCATTGAAAAACATCAACTATAAATGCACCTTTCAATTAGAATGGCAATTGACATACTTTAGCAGCAACAATATAATATGGTTAGAATAGCAGATAAGGAGAATACTGATGAACAGTAGTTTTGGCGACAGGTGCGAAATATGTGAAGTTCATAAAGATAAAACCGAATGTATGAAAAAATGCATGCTGGATGAATCTAATGCAGTAAGGCTTTCTGAAGTCTTTAAGGTCCTGGGTGACCAAACCAGAATAAAAATCTTATATGTTTTATCCAAGTGCGAAATGTGTGTATGTGATATTGCTGAAGTGCTTGATATGTCTCAATCTGCAATATCGCATCAGCTGAGGGTACTGAGAACAATGAGGCTTGTGAAATATAGAAAGGAGGGTAAATCAGCCATTTATTCCCTTGATGATGATCATATATTGCAGTTATTTATCCAGGGTATGGAGCATATAAAGCACAGCTAGTATTTTATGTTATTAGGCTATTTCTTTGGTTTCATACCATATGCAAAGTAAATGCATGCACCAATAGCTATGATTATGTCTCCGATGCTGAACACATTTGAAAATGGTATATATGAAGGGATGGCAAAAATATCTCCAAGCCATGGCAGGAGAGTATCATCAGCTATGGCCTTTGAATTGTTTATTGTTTCACCACGACTGAGGATTTCCGTATACCTCCCTACTGAGGCACTCTCAAATGATTGTATAGAAGCGGGCATATGGCCTTTGTTGAGAATTATTACAATTGCGTTTAAAAGTATGCCGGTACCTATAAAAGCAACACCAGGCAGCTTTATATTTATTGCTGTAAAAGCTAATATTAGTATATATGAAAGTATATGAAACGTGACCAGAACTGCAGAGTTTTGCTGCAGTGCTTTAAAAATAGAAATATCTGAAAATATCAGTATTTGAATAAGGAAACCTGAAATCACCAGCCATATATGCTTAAAAGGATTTTGAGCAAGGAATTTAAGTCTTCCACCTGAAATATATCCTATTAGTATTCCTATTATAACAGCATAAATAATGAACATTTAGAATTATCTCCTTATCTCACCTTTATCATTAATATTATTACATTTATCATTTGTTTTATCATCGGTAACGGTATATTCATTATCCGATTTATCATCAATACTGGTATGATTATTATCCATATCAAAATAACCATAATCTCTTTTTAATACTTCTATAAAGGCTTTAACAACTACAGGGTCGAACTGCGCACCCGAATATTTCAGCAGCTCTTTAATGGCTGTCGATTGTGGAAGAGCTTTTCGATATGGGCGATCGGATGTCATTGCGTCATAACAATCTGCAACAGCAAGGATACGTGCCCCCAGGGGAATGCTCCTCCCTGAAAGGTTTTCCGGATATCCGGTTCCATCAATCTTTTCATGATGATATAGAGCATACTTGGCACCATTTTTATAGGGCTTCAGGTTTTTTAATAGACGGTAGGCTACTTCCGGATGCTTTTTTATGTTGTCATACTCTTCAGTTGTCAACTTTCCATCTTTCCTCAGAATGCTATCTTCTATTGCTATTTTGCCTACATCGTGAACACGTCCTGCAGTTTCCACTTCATTGATTGCATCCGAGGAAAGGTGAAGCTCTTGAGCGATTTTACCAGAATATTCAGCCACCCGCGATGAATGAGAATAGGTATAGCTATCACGTTCATCTATAATATCAGCCAGCACATTAAGTGTTTCAATAGTTTCCATATGTAGACTGTAGTATCTGCGTATGGATTGATCTGCCATAATAAGAGGGGGTATGAGGATCAAAGCTTTATATGGGTGGCTTTCCTGGTAAAGCAAGGATGCAGCTATGCTTATGGGGGTTATGCTGAAGTAAAACGCAGCCATGATTTTATAATCATTGAAAAAGACATCAATGAATTTGTTGCCGTAAAAGAGAGAAATAACGATGGAAATAAACAATGTATTCATAAAATAATATACTATAACCGATGCTATTATAGCAGGTAAGTCTTTAATAATATCCAGTGGTATATCATTTGGTGACATCTTTAGTAAATTGAAAACAAAGCTTGTAACTAATAAGGAAAGACCGTACTGACCTGCATTGAACATTGCCTTATACCATTCCTTCTTAGAAATCAGTTCAGCTATTATTGTAGCAACAATAACAATCCATACTGCCTCCCAGGTATTCAGAAGAATTATCATCGCCAACTGGACGGAAAATGACAGAGTCATATCCATTCTTAAATAAAAGATGCTTCTGAAAGGTTTTAAATCTGCAGCTAACTCAAGAATAATCCAAAACAATATGTGAAACCAGCCTTTAAAATTTATATGTGGTGTAGAGTAGGAAATTAGTGGAAATACACTAAAACCAATCAAATAAACGTAAAAGTATTTAAGATTAAACCTTTTTAAAACATTTTTTATTTGCAGAAAATGATTACGCATTTATGTTTACTCCTATCACCGCAATAAAACTATAGTATTAGTAACAATGGCAGCATTCAATTGTCACAAAGCAAAATTTAATTGATATATTTCATCCGACTTACAAGTATTGCAACTTTAGTGCTGAAGTCCCACTAACTAAATTATAATGATGTTTTGAATAAAATCAACAAGTAAAAGAAAAAATAGCCTTGTTTTCAAGACTATTTTCTATTTATTATATATATGTATAAATTTTTATGCTAAAATATAAATGCTTATTTGTAACTCTGCACGACTAAAATTGATAGTTTAACCCCATTTCCAGCCTGCTACTCCTGCTAACACTAATGTAATGACACCTGCTAATTGAAGAATAACCGGAACAATTCTACCCCATTTCTTCATATTGATTTCCTCCTTTCAAAATATGTAATAATAAAAATAATTTTATGTTGGATATAATTTGAACTTAATTTATTATTTAAGCAAATAATAACATATAACGCAGATTATGTCAAGCACTATTTAAAAAAACAATAAAAAAACTTATGGAAACCTTCAATATTTTGTTACATATGTACAAAAACATGGACGTATCTTCTATATTTAAAGGAAAATGTGGTTAAAATCTGCTTTAATGTATAATGCTTCCTTATGTAAGTGGGTAACATTCCAGCACCTCACTGCATAATATGAAATGAGATTGAGTTAATTTGCTGATTGCAGGAGGGAATGATAATGGAAAACGGTAAAGGATTTTTGGGTAGATTATTTGGCAATGATATGATTCTATGGTTTATTATTTTGTTTCTATTGTTGTTTTGGTGCACCAATTGTTTTAGAGCGGACAACCGTGAAAATGATGTTGATTTAGGTCTGGCACATGAGTAAATTGTTAAGCATTACACCTATAAGTTAACAAAGCAGCAATATTAATCCTTTCAATACTGGTTAATACTGTAAAAAACAATATGGTTTGCAGAGCCTGTACATAAATGTAGTTAACATCAAGAATATTTGAATAAGAGTCTAAAATACAGGCTCTTTTTTTTAGTGCTTTCAGTTTACATAAACAACCAAAATCAATAGAAACTGCAAGAAATTTCAATATGAAATAATACACGGTCATAATCTTTAAAAACTGGTATAATCAATTATAAATAGTGTAAAACAATGCAATTTTGCCATTTCATTTATATTCAATTCTGCTATAATTTAAAAGAAGTATTAACAATTCAATTCTGTGGGAAGAAGACTCCGGGATTTACGGAAACTACATGAGTCTTGACAAGACAGCTACATTTTCCGGCTGTTGAAAATCAGGAATTGGACATTAATTACTGAGAATTTTGGTATAAAAATAAGCTTTATTTTTGTATTAAAAACATGTAAACCAAAAATTCAGCCTGGTGCGAACCAATTAATTGACTTTAGTATATACTGTACCGGGCAAGTGTACGGGATAATGGATTTTAAGGTTCAGAAATCAGGCCCACAGGAGGATGATTAAATTGGAAATGGAAGCAGTTGACCCTTTACCTGGTGGTCACCGCTACAATGTAGGGTTGACCTATAATCTTAAGAAGGGTCTCAAATCCGATGTAGAGGATATTGAGGCCGAGTTGGATAGTTTTGATACAGTAAATGCTATAAAAGAAGCATTAGAGAAACTAAAGTGTAATGTTACACTTCTTGAAGCTGATGAAAGCGTTATACCAAATCTGCTTAAAGCCAGACCTGATATGGTTTTTAATATTGCTGAAGGCTTAAACGGAAGAGGTAGAGAAGCCCACATACCTGCCTTGTTGAATTTTCTTGGAATACCTTTTACAGGTTCTGATGAGACTACTCTATGTATTGCCCTTGATAAGACCTTAACAAAAAGAATATTATCAACATATGGGATCAATACCCCTATGTATTGCCTTATTAAAAATCCATCTGAAAAGCTGCCGGTAAATATGAAATTTCCAGTAATAGTCAAACCAAATGCTGAAGGTTCAAGCAAGGGTATTTCAGATATGGCAATAGTTAAAAACATGGAACAGCTAAAAGGTTTAATTGAGAAAAATTATGAAATGTATAAACAGCCAATGCTGGTTGAAGAGTATATTAAAGGAAGGGAATTCACAGTAGCTGTTATTGGAAACAGCGATGATGCAAAAGTATTTCCTCCTATGGAAATAAGGTTTAAAAGGCAGGAGGAACAATATAGCATTTACAGTTACAATGTGAAGAAAAATTATAAGGAATATATAGAATATATTTGTCCACCCATGATAGATGAAAATATACTGCAGAAAATGGTAGAAACGGCACGAAAAGTATATGAATGCCTGGATTGTAGAGATTTCTCAAGGATAGACTTCCGAGTTTCCGATGAGGGGGAAGTGCATTTTATCGAGATTAATCCTTTGCCGGGTCTTGCACCGGGATACAGTGATTTTCCAATGATAATGGAATTTAACGGGGAAAGCTATGACAATACCATCAAAATGGTGCTGAACAGTGCTCTTAGAAGATATGGTATGAATACTGTAAAATGATGGGGAGGATGAATATGAGAGATTATAAGACTGTTGATATATGGAAAGATGTTGATATAGAACAATGGGAAGACTGGAAGTGGCAGTTAAAGAACAGGATTGTAACTGCTGAACAACTGGGCAAGGTAATAAGTTTATCTGAAAAGGAAATGGATGATATAAATCTTTGCCTAAAAATGTTCAGAATGGCTATAACTCCATACTACTCCATGCTTATTAACCCTGACGATGATAATTGTCCAATAAAAGCTCAGGCGATCCCATCTATAAAGGAATTAAATATAAGATCGGATGATTTATCGGACCCTCTGGGTGAAGAATTTTATTCTCCTGTAGAAAATATTGTACACAGGTATCCGGATAGAGTGTTGTTTCTTCTTACGCATAAATGTTCCATGTACTGCAGGCATTGTACCAGAAGGCGTGTAGTAGGAGAAGAAGATTTTTCCGTAAATGAAGAAACCCTTGATAAAGCAGTTGATTATATTAAAAGTAACAGTAAAATCAGGGACGTCCTTTTATCGGGTGGTGACCCATTTATTATGAGTGATAGCTATCTTGAGCATATAATACAGCGATTGAGGGAGATACCTCACGTTGAAATAATCAGAATAGGCACGCGTACACCTGTTGTTTTACCTATGAGAATTACAGATAGCCTAATAAATATGCTTAAGAAGTATCATCCTATATGGATAAATACTCACTTCAACCACCCTATGGAAATTACGGAAGCATCAGTTAAGGCATGCGCAAAAATTGTCGATGCAGGTATACCCCTGGGCAATCAGAGTGTGCTTTTAAAAGGTGTGAACGATAATGTGGAGACTCTGAAAGAATTGCTCCTTAAACTTGTAAAAGCCAGGGTAAGGCCTTACTACCTTTATCAGTGCGATATTGCTCAGGGAATTGGACACTTTAGAACAAAAGTGGAGGAAGGCATGGAAATCATGAAGAATTTAAGGGGCTATATATCAGGATATGCAGTTCCAACATTTGTTATTGATGCTCCAAACGGAGGAGGGAAAATTCCCATTAATCCGGAATATGTAGTTTCTATGGATGATGAGAGAGTAGTAATGAGGAATTATAAAGGTGACATATATTTCTATCCTAACGCAGGCTAAAGTGTGAAGAGGTCAAATTGAGCGAATACAAATATACCAATGTTATTGAACAGGCTGGAAAAGTTTTTTCCAGCCTGTTTCAGATTTAAACTTTGGGTGCATTTAATTTAAGTGAAGAAAATATTGGTAAGCAGCGTAACGACAGCTCCTGGTAAATATTTCTTCACTTTTAGTAAATACACCTTTTAAACATTCATAATGTTGACGAAATTAAATATAAAATATAGAATTAAGATGATGTATATAATGCAAAATTTTAAACAAATGCATGAGAAGATGCAGAAATTATTATAGAAATAATTATGAAAGAGTAAAAACTTTTACAAAGCATGAGAACTGAATTGATCAGGTAAAGTTAGAGAAAGGGGTTTATATATGTTTAAGATAGTAAAAAAAGGGGTTCTGAATCCTGCTGTAAAATTATTGGAGGTAGAAGCTCCATATATAGCAAGAAAAGCTGAACCCGGACAATTTATTATATTAAGGGTTAATGAGGAAGGAGAGAGGATCCCTCTTACTATTGCTGATTTTAACCGTGAAAAAGGTACTGTAACTATAATATTTCAGGAAGTAGGTAAGACTACTCAATTACTGGGGGCTTTGAATGAAGGCGAGTCTATACTTGATTTTGCAGGCCCTTTAGGCATGCCGACTCACTATGGTGAAGTTAAAAAAGCTGCAGTAATAGGCGGAGGCCTGGGTACTGCTATAGCCTATCCCCAGGCTAAAAAACTGCACAGTATGGGAGCAGATGTTGATGTAATTGCTGGTTTCAGGAATAAGGATTTGATAATACTTGAAGAAGAAATGAAGGCTGTAAGCAGTAGAACATTTATTACGACGGATGATGGTTCCAATGGAAACAAAGGGTTTGTATCCGATGTTTTAAAAAGGCTTATAGAAGAAGGAAACAAATACGATCTTGTGGTTGTTATAGGACCGTTGATAATGATGAAGGTTGTAAGCGGTATTACAAAAGAATATGGAATTAAAACAATTGTAAGCATGAATCCTATTATGGTGGATGGTACAGGTATGTGCGGCGGATGTCGCGTTACAGTAGGAGGAAAGGTTAAGTTTGCCTGTGTAGACGGGCCTGATTTTGATGGGCACGAAGTTGATTTTGATGAAGCTATGAGACGGCAGTTGATGTATAAGAAAGAAGAAAGACATTCCATGGAGGGACACAGATGCAGATTGGAGGGTATAAAGAATGCCTAATATGTCACTAAAAAAGATGCAAATGCCAGAACAGGAGCCTGAAAAGAGGGTTAAAAATTTCCTGGAAGTGGCGTTAGGATATACTGAAGAAATGGCAGTGGAAGAGGCAAAAAGATGCCTTAACTGCAAACATAAACCATGCACTAAGGGCTGCCCTGTAAATGTTAAGATACCTGAATTCATAACCCTTGTAGCTGAAGGAAAGTTTGAAGAAGCGTATTTAAAAATTAATGAAACAAACAGCTTACCTGCTATATGTGGCAGAGTATGTCCACAGGAATCTCAGTGCGAAAAATTCTGCGTAAGAGGAAAAAAGGGTGAGCCTGTAGGAATAGGCAGACTTGAGAGATTTGTTGCTGATTGGTATATGGCAAACAGAAAAATTGAGCAAACTCAAGTTGAGAGGAAAAATAGGAAAGTAGCTGTTGTTGGTTCAGGCCCTGCAGGTTTGACCTGCGCAGGGGATTTAGCTAAAATGGGATATGATGTAACGGTTTTTGAGGCTTTTCATACTCCAGGAGGAGTTCTGGTATATGGAATACCGGAGTTCCGTCTTCCAAAAGAATTAGTTAATAAGGAAATCGATACCATACGAAATCTAGGTGTTGACATAAAAACCAATATGGTTATTGGCAGAGTATTAACTCTGGATGAGCTTAAAAAAGAGGGGTTTGAAGCTGTATTTATTGGAACTGGAGCAGGTCTCCCCAGTTTTATGGGTATATCGGGAGAGAACTTGAATGGAGTATACTCGGCAAATGAATTCTTAACAAGAATTAACCTTATGAAGGCTTACAAGTTCCCTGATTGTGATACTCCGGTTAAGGTTGGCAGGAATGTTGCAGTAGTAGGAGGCGGAAATGTTGCCATGGATGCTGCAAGAAGTGCCAAGCGCCTTGGAGCTGAAAATGTTTATATAGTGTATAGAAGATCTGAAGAGGAAATGCCTGCCCGGCTTGAAGAAGTTCATCATGCTAAAGAAGAGGGTATCATATTCAAACTGCTTACAAATCCTACAAAGATTATCGGGACAGAAGATGGATGGGTTAAAGGTATGGAGTGTATCAGTATGGAATTGGGTGAGCCTGATAGTTCTGGAAGGAGAAGACCTGTGCCCAAAGCAGGTTCTGAGCATATCCTTGACCTTGAAACAGTTATTATTGCTATAGGGCAAAGTCCTAACCCATTAATAAAATCTACTACACCAGATTTGGAGACACAAAAATGGGGTGGAATTATAACTGATGAAGAAACAGGAGCTACCAGCATTGAAGGTGTTTACGCCGGCGGTGATGCCGTAACAGGAGCGGCTACTGTAATACTGGCCATGGGAGCAGGCAAGAAAGCTGCGGCAGCTATCGATAAATATTTAAGTGAGCGCTAAATGTTGATTTCAATGCAGAAAGTCATGTTCCAACAAAATGTCAATATATATAGCGAAAAAATATGAGCCTGGGGGTAAAACTATGTCTGAAGAATATTCAGTAACATTAAAAGAAATAGTTGATGATTTTCAGCTTGAAATAATCAGCGGACATAACAGAATTTATGATGTAAAGATTACAACTTCCGATATTAATAGGCCGGGGCTTCAACTAACAGGCTACATGGAAAATTTCGGAAGCGAACGTATGCAGATAGTTGGTATGGTTGAAACCAGCTATATTTCCGGAATGACGTCTGATGAAAGGTATAAAAGGCTTGATGCATACTTTAAACTGGGGTTCCCATGTGTTATTGTAACCAGAGGTTTGGATGTATTTGAGGAAATGATAGAAATATCCAATAAATATCAAATACCAATTGTAAGGACCAGGGATATAACATCTAATTTTGTTAGTGGTATTATAAAGTACCTAAATGTACAGCTTGCTCCCAGAATAGTAAGACATGGAGTTATGATAGAAGTTTATGGAGAGGGTATTCTGATTTTGGGTGAGAGCGGTGTAGGCAAAAGCGAAACTGCCATGGAACTGGTAAAGAGGGGACACAGACTGATTGCAGATGATGTTGTAGAAATTAGAAGAGTATCCGATACAACATTGTTGGGTACAGCTCCCGATATAATAAGGCATTTTGTTGAAATAAGAGGTATAGGAATACTTGATGTTAAGAATCTATATGGTATGGGTTCTGTAAAAGTTCAGGAAACCGTCAATCTTATCATTCATCTGGAGTTATGGGATAAAAACAAAAGTTACGACAGACTGGGCATTGACGATGAGTATACAGATATACTGGGAATAAAGATTCCGTCATTGACAATACCCGTAAGACCCGGAAGAAACCTGGCAATTATTGTTGAACTGGCTGCTATGAATAACAGACAGAAGAGTATGGGCTATAATGCTGCTAAAGTACTCAATGAGAGGATAAATTCCAGGATGATGGGTGAAATCAGCAGAAGAAAAAAGGAAAGATAGTAAAGGAAATAAGGATAAAACAAAAAACTGTGAAGTATGCCGTGAACGGATTTATGGCATACTTCATATAATAATATACTGCAGGGTACATTTAAAATTTTTGAAGAAATATATTCCAGAAGCTATCGTTACGGTACTTAGAGCATTCACTAATGCTTCTTACAGGAATTTCTACAAAAATAAAATATGCACTCTAAACTGCAGCCGGTGGTTCTAATTGCAGTTGGCAGCAATTAATAGTAGCAGTAGCTATATATTATAGTCGCGAGTATATTTAAGAAGAGTGAAAAGGAGTAAATGGCACTAATGAATGATATATGCAATATTGTCAGAATAGCAGATAAAATTATTGAAATAGCAGGTAAAGAAAATATTAAGTTTAATGAACCTTTAAAATACCATACATCATTCAAAATAGGCGGTCCTGCAGATATATTTGTTATGCCTGATGGTATCTCTGCTTTTGTTGAGCTTTTGAAACTATGTAAAATACAGAATATACCTTACTATATCATAGGAAATGGTACAAATTTAATTGTAAGGGACAAGGGTATAAGGGGCGTTGTTATTAAGACTGGAGATAAATTGGGCAAATGCTCTGTAAATAATAATATAATTGAGGCGGAATCAGGAATATTGCTTTCCGTACTTTCAAAAATTGCTTGTAATTATGAATTGTCAGGGCTGGAGTTTGCATCCGGAATACCCGGCACACTGGGAGGGGCTGTAATAATGAATGCGGGAGCCTATGGTGGAGAGATGAGGGATGTAGTAATAAAAACCCAATATCTTGATTCCGAAGGTGATATTAAAGTCCTGGAAGGTCAACAGCATCTTTTTGGATACAGAACAAGTCTTATCCAAAAAGAAAATGGAGTTATTCTCAAATCTTGGCTTAGACTTAAAAGAGGAGAAAAGAGGCTTATTGAGGAGGAGATGCAGGTTTTAAAAGATAAGAGGGAAAAATCACAACCTTTGGATATGCCCAGTGCAGGTAGTGTATTTAAAAGACCTAAAGGGCATTATACGGGACCTTTAATAGAACAATGCGGGCTTAAAGGATATTCAATTGGTGGAGCACAGGTTTCAAATAAACATTGCGGCTTTATCGTTAATACAGGGGATGCTGCTGCTGAGGATGTAATAGGGCTGATTAAATTTGTCCAGGATACGGTTAAAAAACAATTTGGAGTGGAACTGGAAACAGAAGTTAAAATCATAGGAGAAGAATAGATACAAATGGAATTTTTAGTAATAACAGGGATGTCAGGGGCTGGTAAAAGTTTAGTTGCAAAATACATGGAAGATTTAGGCTATTTTTGTGTCGATAATTTACCTCCGGCACTAATACCTAAATTTGCTGAAATCATTTCTCAAAATAACGGAAAAGTTCAGAAGATAGCACTGGTAATTGATGTAAGAGGTGGTGAACTTCTAAATGATATTTTCCCGGGTCTCAATGCATTAAAACAGTTGGGATTTACATATAAAATATTGTTCCTGGAAGCATCAAATATGGTTTTGGTTAAAAGATACAAAGAGAGCAGGAGAAGCCACCCTTTGGCACCTTCAGGAAGACTGATTGATGGCATTAACGAGGAAAGAAAAGTTCTTCAGAAAATAAGAGACAATGCAGATCATGTAATGGATACTTCAAATCTTTTGCCTTCTCAGCTAAAAGAAGAGATGCATAACATGTTTTTTGAAGGCAGGGAGTTTAAAGGAATTATTATTAATATTATATCCTTTGGATTTAAATATGGTGTCCCAATAGAATGCGACCTGGTTTTTGATGTAAGGTTTATACCAAATCCATTTTATGTTAAAGCCTTGAAAAAGCTTTCAGGGAAAAATGAAGCAGTGCGGGACTTTGTTATTGGAAATGAACTAACGAAGATATTTCTTGATAAAATTAATAATTTACTGGACTTCCTTATACCAAATTACATAAAAGAAGGAAAATCACAGCTGATAATCGGAATTGGCTGTACAGGCGGAAGACATCGTTCAGTGGCTATTGCGGAATCAATATACCGGTATTTGGTTGAAAAACAAAATAGTGTTATTATTGACCACAGGGATATAGATAAGGATAATAGGTAGTGTATAATAGATAGTTGGTAGTGGGTAGTGAATAGTGGATAGAGAGCAGGTAATAGGTGAAATTTATGATAGGCGAAATATTCAACAAGTTATTTTACGGTATACTTGGCATGAAATCCGGGACTTTATGTAAACAAAAAAATTGCAGAGGACTGACAAATGGCAGGAAGTCTTTGTCAAAAGGTCCTAAAATAGTTACTATAGGTGGTGGTACCGGACTATCAACAATGTTGAGAGGATTGAAATTATATACCTCAAACTTAACTGCTGTTGTAACGGTAGCAGATGATGGCGGGGGATCCGGAATACTTCGAAAAGATCTGGGAATTATTCCACCGGGTGATATCAGAAACTGCATTCTTGCTCTTGCTGATACTGAACCGCTAATGGAACAACTACTTCAATACAGATTTGAGGATGGAATGCTAAAAGGTCAAAGTTTTGGCAACCTTTTTCTGGCTGCAATGAACGGCATATCAAATGGATTTGAAGAAGCTGTGAAGCGTATGAGTGATGTCCTTGCAGTTACCGGTAAAGTTTTGCCTGTTACCCTTGGCAATGTACATCTTTGTGCACAACTGGAAAATGGTCATATAATTACCGGTGAATCCAATATCGGAAAGCATAATTATTTTGAAAAGGGGACAATAGAAAAAGTATATCTTGAACCCCGGAATGCAGCACCTTTAAATGATGTTTTAGAAGCTATTTATGATGCAGATGCAATAATATTAGGACCGGGAAGTCTGTACACCAGTGTACTTCCAAACCTTGTAGTAAATGGAATAAGCGAAGCGCTGAAAAAATCCATTGCAACCAAAATATATGTTTGCAATATAATGACCCAGCCGGGTGAAACTGATGGGTATACAGTATTTGATCATATAAGAGCAATAGAAAAACATACTTATAATGGAATTATTGATTGTTGTATTGTAAATACAGCACAAATTCCTGCCAAAGTAAGAACAAAGTATCTGGAGGAAGGAGCCGGGATGGTGAAAATTGACTATGACCGGCTTAAAGAAACCAGTACAAGGATAATCTATGAGGAACTGGTAAGCATCAGCAATAATTTTTTAAGACATGATCCCGCCAAACTGGCAGAAACCGCTATTGACCTTATTAACCAAACCGCAGCTCCAAACAAAAAAAGTATAATTGATTACTTTTTTGCAAAGGATAGTTTGAGAAAAACAGCAAAATTATGAGAAAAGTTGAGGTGTAATAAGGTATGGAATTCGGTAAGGGAGACTGGAGAAGCTTCGAAAGAGGCATTGAGAAGGAATGGCTCTTAACTAATGGAATAGGAGGGTATGCTTCTTCTACAATAATCGGTGCCAATACCAGAAGATACCATGGGCTTTTGGTAGCAGCTTTAAATCCTCCTGTGGAGAGGCATCTTGCTCTGGCAAAGATAGATGAAAGCATTACAATAGGAGAAAATAGAGATTATAACTTATATTCTTTTAAGACATCAAACGGTTATATAATGAAAGGCTATAAGCACCAGCAAAGATTTATATCAAGTCCTCTTCCAGAGTTTATCTACAGTGTTGAAGATGTAATAATTGAAAAGAAAGTAACAATGGTGTATGGAGAAAATACTACCGCTATTGTGTATAGGATTATCAATGGCTGCCGGCCCCTTAAGCTTAGATTTGCTCCGCTGGTAAATTTCAGAGACTATCATCATAATTCTTCCAGATGGCACATGAATTTTAAAACAAATGTCATTGAAAATGGAGCTATAATTACACCTTATAATTTAGAAACAAAGTTATCACTGGTATCAGATAAAGGAATATTTAAAACCATGGATGACTGCTGGTTTTTAAATATGTATTACCCTGTTGAGGAGGAGAGGGGACTTTCTGCTGGAGAAGATCATTTTATACCGGGATATTTTTATGTTGAAGCCCAGCCGGGAGAGGAAAAATATGTAACCATAATAGCTACAGTAGAAAAAGAAGCAAAATATATAAAAGATATAAAAGAAAGAAATGCGTTAACTCTTATAGAGAGGGAAAAAGGCCGTATTGACAGATTGGTAGCCAGGGCGGGATATAAGGATGAATTCAGAAAAAGCCTGGTTATTGCTGCCGACCAGTTTATTGTCAGCAGGAAATCCACAAATTCCAAAACAATAATTGCCGGATACCCCTGGTTTACTGACTGGGGAAGGGATACAATGATAGCACTTCCCGGGATTACACTGGCAACAGGACGTTTTGATGATGCAAGGGAAATCCTGGGTACTTTTGCTGAATACGCGAAAGACGGAATTATACCGAATATGTTCCCCGACGGAGGACAGCCTCCGGCATATAATACAGTAGATGCTTCTCTTTGGTATTTTGAAGCAGTAAATAAATTTATTGAATACACAGAGGACTATGCTTTTGTTAAAGACAAGCTTTACAAAACATTGAAAGATATTATTAATTCATATATTAATGGCACACACCTTATAAAAATGGATGCTGACTGCCTTTTGAATGCAGGAAATCCATACACGCAGCTTACCTGGATGGATGCAATGGCAGGCGGGCGGGCAGTAACTCCAAGGTACGGAAAACCTGTTGAGATAAACGCACTGTGGTATAATGCATTTAAGATCATGTCAAACCTGGCAGCGGAATTTGGAAATGAAAAAGAAAAAGAATATTATGAAAATCAAGCTGATAGAATTCGAGCCAGTTTTGTGGCAAAATTCTGGAATGAAGCGGGACAATGTCTTTATGATGTGGTCAATGAAGATTTTATGGATGATAAGATACGTCCCAATCAGATAATGGCGGTAAGTCTTTCATATCCGGTTGTTGAAAGGGATATGGCTGTAAAAATTGTCAAAAAGGTGTTGGAAGAGTTGTATACTGCATATGGCATTAGGAGTCTGTCTCCAAAATCAAAAGAGTATAAAGGTATATACATTGGAAATCCGTATGAAAGGGATAGTGCTTATCATCAGGGTACCGCGTGGTCATGGCTGTCAGGACAGTTTATAACAGCAATGATTAATGCTTACGAGGGGAGCAGTGAAATCCTTGAAAAAGCCAAGCTGTTAATATGGCCTTTCAAAGATCACATAAGGGATGGTTGTATAGGTTCTATTTCAGAAATATTTGACGGAGATGATACGGGGATACCCCGTGGATGTTTTGCTCAGGCCTGGAGTGTAGGTGAAGTTTTAAGAGCTTACAGCGAACTTGTGAGGTGATAAAATTGTCATTTTCTTCTGTTGTAAAAAATGAGTTAAGCAGGATTCATGTGGATGATAAATGCTGCTTGAAAGCTGAATTGGCTTCAATTATAGCCGTAGGTGGTCAAATGGAGATTAGAGAGCCTGAAGGCCTTAAAATCGGAATAATTACTGAAAATGCTGCATTTGCAAGAAGGAGCTACTCATTGATAAAGGAATTGTATGAGGTTTGCCCGGAGGTTATATGCAGAAAAAGCAGAAAACTTAAAAAGCATACTGTTTTTATACTTGCAATTCCTGACACTTCATCTATAAAGAAGGAACTGGATATACCTGTAAAAGATGCATGTTGTAAACGTGCTTACTTAAGAGGGGCTTTTTTAGCAGGAGGTTCAATCAGCGACCCTGAAAAGACATATCATCTTGAGATTGCCACCCGTTATTCCACTCTTGCACGCCAGTTAAGAGACACTATTAACAGCTATAACCTTAATGCAAAAATCATAAAAAGGAAGGGTTATTATGTTGTTTACCTTAAAGAAGGTGACCATATAGTTGACTTTCTAAATATTATTGGTGCTCATGCTGCATTGCTTGAATTGGAAAATATAAGAATACTAAAAGATATGAGAAATAATGTAAACAGAATTGTTAATTGTGAAACCGCTAATCTTGAAAAGACTGTAAACGCTTCGGTAAGACAGGTTAGGAATATTGAATATATAAGAGATAATATGGGCTTCGGAAATTTGCCTGAGAATCTCAGAGAAATTGCCGAGTTAAGGCTTAAATACAGCGATGCAAGCCTTAAGGAACTTGGAGAAATGCTTAATCCTCCTTTAGGTAAATCAGGTGTAAATCACAGGTTGCGTAAACTGGAGGAAATAGCTGAGTCCATGGCAAGTCAGTCAGGCAGTCAGAAGTGCATTTAATTTATTTGAAAAATTATTGGCAAGGGGCATACGTGAAGGCTCTAAGCGCTGTAACGGCATCCATGGTAAATGCACCCGGCAGTATTGTCATATAATGACGAAAGAAACTTTTATTATTACAAAATGTAACATTTTTCTTTGAAGGAATTTCTCATATGGATGAAGAAATATATATAAATAGCGAAAATGATTCAATGTTAAATCATTTTTGCATTATCTATAAATAAACAACCGGAGGGGGGAGAATGTTGCAGATAAAGTTTTCTAACAGAGGTAATACTTTAATTGTACGACTTAACGGAGAATTGGACCACCATGCGGCAGATGATGTGAAGAGAAAGATTGATAATGAAATGATAAAACCGGCTTGCAAAAATATAGTTTTTGATTTATCAAAGCTAATTTTCATGGATAGTTCAGGTATTGGAGTTATTATGGGAAGATATAAAAATATATATAAAACAAATGGTAAGATTATGATCGTATGTTCAAATCCACATATTGTTAAATTACTGGAAATGTCGGGTATACCAAAGATCATACCAATATTCGACAACGTAGACAAGGCTGTAAAAAAAGCTCTGGAGGTGGCAGAATATGATGCAAAATGATGAAACAATGGCTTCATATAAAGGAAAGCCAATAAATGAAATGACATTAATATTCCCGGCAAAGTCATGTAATGAGTCTTTTGCAAGAGTTGTGGCAGCTTCTTTTGTTTCACAGCTGGACCCGACTGTTGAAGAGCTGGCTGATGTGAAAACAGCGGTTTCTGAGGCGGTCACCAACTCAATAATACATGGATATGAAAACCAGACAGGAAATATAAAAATGGTATGCAGCCTTTACCAGGATTCCATTGAAATAGAAATAATTGATGAGGGTAATGGGATAGAGAATATAGAACTTGCCATGCAACCCTTATATACCTCCAAACCTGAAATGGAGCGCTCAGGAATGGGGTTTACCGTTATGGAAACCTTTATGGATAAAGTTAACGTTGAATCGGAAGTGGGAAAAGGAACAAAAGTAGCAATGTGCAAACGCTTCAAATCAATTGGGAAATAGTAATTAAATAGTTGTATATGTATAAAATAACACTTATATGGTTATAATTTATTATTGATTAGGTAAATTTTGGTTAAAATAATTACTATATATAATGCAAAAGTAATTTTACAAGGAACAAACTGGATTTTTGCGCATTAATTAAGGTAACATAAGCGCACAAAACTTTTATAATACAGTTTCTTTTGTGCGTTATCTATTACCTTAAATTAATACCGACTGCTGAAAATGTAGTGTTTATGAACTGTAAAATGTCTGGAATCAAGGAGAATACAATGAGTAATTTTTCTGATGTTAATACTTTTGAGTTCATCGAAAAAGCTAAAGAAGGGGACAAATATGCTCAATCTTTGTTGATTGAGAAAAATATGGGATTGGTGTGGAACATAGTAAAAAGATTTCAGAACAGGGGTTACGAAGCTGAAGACCTTTTTCAGATAGGCTGTATAGGGCTTATGAAGGCTATAAAAAAGTTTGACAGCTCTTATGGTGTTAAGTTTTCAACTTATGCCGTACCTATGATAATAGGCGAAATAAAAAGGTTTTTACGCGATGATGGACTTATTAAAGTCAGCCGCTCATTAAAAGAAACATCAAGCAAGGTAAGAATAATAAAGGAAACAATGATAAAGGAACTGGGTAGAGAACCTACTGTCAATGAAATTGCAGAATCACTGGACATTTCACCTGAAGAAATTGTTATGGCGCTTGAAGCAACTTATACTCCTGAATATTTATATAGTAATGTAGCTGAAGGGGACAGTTCTCCAATTTTATTAATTGATAGACTGGATGCTGAGTCAAGCCTCCCTGAAACTGACCTTATAGATAGAATTACATTGAGACAGGTTCTTAATACCTTAAATCCAAGAGAAAAACAAATAATTGTTCTCAGATATTTTAAAGAGAAAACGCAAACTCAAATAGCTAAAATGCTGGGTATTTCCCAGGTTCAGGTATCAAGGCTGGAAAAGAAAATTCTAAAGGAATTAAAGAATAAAATTAACTTCAAATCATAATTAAATGCTTATTAACTTTTAGTAAATGCATCTATATATTACCGCAATAAATTCTTGAATATTGAGCTTATCTTTTAATCATACTATAGATAACGCACAAAAAATAATACATTATAAATTTTTTGCGCTTATGTTACCTTTAATAATAGTATTCCGTTTCATGTTTTATATTTGGGTCAGATTGTATTTAAAAGACCGAAGTTTATGGAACTTATATCGGTACTCATATTATTTTTGATAGGAGTGAGATAAGCATGACTGAAGTTTTAAGAAAATATAAGTCAGTGTTTATAATATTGGGTTTTACATTAATAGCGGCTGTTATTGCCTTTATTATTTTTTTATCAGGAAGAAATACAACCAAAATCCCCTTGAGAGGAGTATTCGTAGATGAAACTAATTTCCAGAAAAAATATGGGGAGAAGGTGGCGGAAGGAGTTGGAACAGGGTTATGGCTAAAAAAATGCTAAAAGACTTGAAACCTGCGGAATACCGTAATTATGTTGAAAGCAAATCACCAAAATCCAAACTATTAACTAATGTATTCAGGGCTTTTTTGATTGGCGGACTAATTTGTGTAGTGGGACAGTTTATAACTAATGCACTTAAGTCAAGAGGCTATGATAGTGATACTGTAGGTGCCCTCACATCAGTAATAATGATTTTCATTGGAGCTTTGCTTACAGGTCTGAACATTTATGATGAAATTGGAAAATATGGGGGAGCAGGTTCTGCTGTTCCTATAACAGGATTTGCCAACTCCATAGTATCACCGGCGTTGGAATTTAAAAGTGAGGGATATATTATGGGAGTTGGAGCAAAAATGTTTGTTGTAGCAGGGCCGGTTCTTGTATATGGTATTTCAGCATCTATTGTAGCCGGGATACTGTACTATCTTCTAAAGTGAGAGGTGATTTTATGGCAGATAAAAGGTTGGGAAAACAAACAGTAAAACTCCAAAATCCTCCTTCAATTGTATCTACAGCATGCATTGTTGGTCCTAAAGAAGGCGCAGGGCCTCTTGGAGAATACTTTGACATGGTAATTGATGATGAACTGTGGGGTGAAAAGACCTGGGAGAAAGCTGAAAGCAAAATTGTGAAAGAGACTTATTTGAGAATATTGAATAAAGCTTCTGCTACACCTTTTGATGTAAATTATATAGTGGCTGGAGACCTTTTAAACCAATGCATAGCTTCAACTTTCGGATTAAGGGGATCCAGCGTATCACATTTTGGAATCTATGGAGCATGCTCAACAATGTCAGAGTCAATGAATATAGGAGCAATGCTCATTGATGGAGGTTTTGCAGATAATGTATTATGTATAACATCCAGCCATTTTTGTTCAGCAGAAAAACAATTTAGATTTCCACTTGAACTGGGAAACCAGAGGCCGCCTACTTCCCAGTGGACAGTTATAGGAAGTGGAGGAGCACTATTGTCAAATAAAGGAGCAGGACCGTATATTACCCATGTAACAACAGGAAAAATAGTAGATATGGGAATAACTGATGCTAATAATATGGGAGGAGCAATGGCGCCTGCAGCAGCAGATACAATATTGTGTCATTTTAAGGATACAGGATTTGCACCTGAATATTATGACCTTATTGTAACTGGTGATCTGGGAATAATAGGCAAAACCATCTGCGAAGAAATGGTTAACGAACAGGGTTTTTCTATTAGCGACAGGTTTAATGATTGTGGTTTAATGATATTCGATAAGAAAAGACAGGATGTACATGCAGGCGCAAGTGGGTGTGGATGCTCTGCAGTAGTGTTTGCTGGTTATATTTATAAAGAAATAATGAAAGGCACCTTTAGAAAAGTGCTGCTGGTATCTACCGGTGCACTCTTAAGCCCTACAAGTTCACAGCAAAATGAATCCATACCTTCAATAGCCCATGCAGTAACCATAAGTAATACTCTTGAATAGAGGGTGGGAGGAGACAAATAATGTTTTGGAATTATTTATATGCTTTTATTACAGGAGGAATAATTTGTGTTGTTGGTCAATTACTTATTGATAAGACAAAAATGACATCTGCAAGAATATTAGTACTTTTTGTTACTACCGGAG
>DAOSDD010000022.1:0-6955 GCA_035362115.1 Clostridiales bacterium
ACCCATTTTCTACCTCATACTCTGACTTTACCATATACACATTACTTAACATTAAATATGAAAGCATAATAAGCTTTATATATTTTTCATCAAAACTTATATAATCTAGGATGCATAGGCGAGCAGCAAGCTCTGCTTGCGACCAGCCCCGGTTTGAAAGCTTATTTAATGTTTTTTCGATTACTGATATAAATTTATCGTTTTTACCTTCAAGTGCAATTTGAGATACAGCATCACTTATTTCTACAGTATCAATTTCGTAATTTATAGCCTCTCTTACTTTCTTTTCAAAATATCTAAAATATAAACCTTTGATAACATAATATTGTAAATATTTCAATATAAATTGCAATAGTATGTTGCTTTTTTAGTTGTTAAATTGGTAAAATTATATTCAGTGGTAATTACAGCAGCTTTTTTGCTGCTGATTTATTACAACCATATTGTACCAGGGGGGGACCGCAAATTGAACTATAATTTTGATAAAATAATAAACCGCAAAAATACCAATTGTGAAAAATGGGACATGATTGAAAAATCATTCGGCAGTAGTGATGTATTGCCACTGTGGGTTGCAGACATGGACTTTGAAGCGCCTCTTGAAGTTGCCGAAAGCATAAAAAAAAGAACTGAGCACGGCGTTTTTGGATATACTGCAGTACCGTACTCGTATTACAAAGCAGTGATAGACTGGCTCAAGGTCCGCCACGGATGGGAAGTAGACAGAGATTGGATTTCATTAAGCCATGGTGTTATTCCATCATTGTGTGCTGCTATAATAACTTTTACAAACCCTGGTGATAAGATCCTAATTCAATCACCTGTTTACCCGCCATTTTTTTCTATTGTAAAAAACAATGGACGGTGCCTTGTTAATAATCAGCTTAAAATTTCCCAAGGGAAATATATCATTGATTTTGATAATCTCCAAAAGCAGCTTTCAGAAGGGGTTAAGATGATGATCCTTTGCAATCCTCATAATCCTGTGGGACGTGTCTGGAGCAGGGATGAGCTAAACCAAATAGGAGAATTATGCCTTAAATATAATGTAATGCTGGTTTCTGATGAAATTCACTCGGATCTGGTATACCCTTATGTAAAGCATATACCTGCCGGCTCAATTTCAGAGGAGATTGCTCAGAATTCGATTACCTGTGTAGCACCTTCGAAAACCTTTAACATTCCCGGACTGGGTATTTCAGCTGTCATTATCCCAAACAGCAGGCTTTCTAAAATGTTTAACAAGACCGTCTCCAATATGGCAATGAACATGAGCAGTATTTTTGGTCCAATAGCGGCAGAAGCAGCATACAAGTATGGTGCCGACTGGCTGGACCAGCTTCTTGTTTACCTGCAGGGCAATATTGATTTTTTAACTCAATACCTGAAAGATAATATTCCTCAAATTAAGTTTTTCAAACCTGAAGGTACATATCTCGCCTGGCTGGACTGCAGAGACCTTGGATTGGATCAGAAAGAATTAAAGAGCTTCATGACTAACAAGGCAAAAGTAGGGTTGATTGAGGGCACTGCTTTTGGTCCCGGAGGTGAAGGATATCAAAGACTTAACTTTGCATGTCCAAGATCAGTACTTGTGGAGGCTCTGCAAAGGATAAAAGCCGCAGTTAATGATCGAACTACTTAAGTAAGGAGGGCAACTTGCCCCCCTTGTTCTTAGCTTCATTAATATGACTACTTCCGACACTCAGCCTCCCACTTTAAACTATAAGCTCTTAACCCTGTAGTTTAAATTTCGACTTCCAGCCTCTCAGTTCAAACTTCCGGCTCCTCACTCCTCAGTTCCAACTTTCCACTACCCATTACACACTACCCAATACACACTACCTACTACCTTATGTCCCGCTTTTCCAGGAGGATAGGTACTTTTCCTGATCCAGAGTCAGTTTATCTATTTCCATACCCATGGATAAGAGTTTAATTCTTGCTATTTCCTTATCAATGTTTTCAGGCAGTACATATACTTTTTTTTCCAGCCTGTCTTCATTTTTTACAATGTATTCAGCGCCAAGAGCCTGGTTTGCAAAGCTCATATCCATAACTACAGCCGGATGCCCTTCAGCTGCAGAAAGGTTTAGAAGTCTTCCTTCAGCAAGTAAAAATACTTTTCTTCCGTTTTTTAATATATATTCCACAACATAGTCTCTTACCTGCCTTTTTGATGAAGCAAGTTTTTCCAATGCATCAATGTTGATTTCATCATTAAAATGACCGGAGTTTGCTATAATTACACCATCTTTTGCTGCTTCAATATGGTGACTGTCAACTACATTAAGATTACCGGTTACAGTAATAACAATATCTGCAATTGGCATTGCCTGTTCAAGTTTCATTACCCTGAAGCCATCCATAACTGCTTCTATTGCTTTTACAGGATCCACTTCCGTAACAATAACATTAGCTCCCATTCCTTTAGCTCTCATAGCCAGGCCTCTGCCGCACCAGCCATAACCGCAGACAACGAAATTCTTGCCGCATATTAATATGTTTGTTGCCCTCAGCAGCCCGTCTATAGTACTCTGACCTGTCCCATACCTATTATCAAACAGATGCTTGGTATCAGATTCATTTACCGCTATTACAGGAAACTCAAGAGCACCATCTCTCTCCATACTTTTTAGGCGTATAACACCCGTTGTTGTTTCTTCAGTGCCTCCGATTATTTTCTTCAAATAGCTCTTTTTATAAAGCTGATGCAGCAAACCCACCAGATCGGCTCCATCGTCCTGGGTGATTTCCGGTCCATGTTCAATTGCCGCCACCAAATGCTTATAATAGGTATCCCTGTCTTCCCCCTTTATAGCGAATACAGGTATGTCATAATGTTCAACAAGTGATGCCGCTACATCATCCTGTGTGGAAAGGGGATTTGAAGCACATAGTACAATATCGGCTCCCCCTTCTTTTAAAGTCCTCATTAAATTTGCCGTTTCTGTTGTCACATGAAGGCAACAGGACATTTTCCTTCCTAAAAGGGGCTTCTCCCTAGCAAACCTTTCCCTTATCAATCTTAAAACTGGCATCTGTTGATCGGCCCATTCTATCCTCAGCTTTCCTTTAGGTGCCAGAGATATGTCTTTTATATCATATTGCATCATTTTTTGGCATTCCTTCCCTTATTGAATGTATTTTTGCTGTATCTGTACTTTTTGTACATGTATATTTTTCTATATTTTTTGTGTCTACATTTATTGTATCAGTATTTTGTTATTATTATTTATATTCATTCAGATTGTTAGAGTAAATAGATTTTAAAAATACAGATAAGAATATTGCTATATTTACATGGTTTTACACAAGACCCAACAATATGCTCATCCTACGGCTATAAGTATTTTCTAAAAAACTCCACAGCTTTATTCCCGCCAAAAGCATGAGGTCCGGGATGAATATCCGTCCAAAGTTTCTCTTCAATACCCGCTGCTCTATATATTTCTTTTACGCCTTCATAACCTTTAAGCAAATCCTGTATGTAAAAGCAGTTATCATAAACTCCCATCTCCAGCAGCAACGGTCTCGGTGCTATAAGTCCGGCAATTTCATCAGTATCAAAATACTTATAAATACCAGGAACTATTTGGGAACCACAAAAATTTGCTTTATCTATTCCAAAGCCCGCCCATGGGTTAACATAACCGATTATATCCGCAGCTTTAATCCTGTCTTCCACAGCAGTGGCAAATGTAGTCATAGTACCACCCTGACTTAAACCCATCATACCTATTCTTTCCGGGTTTACTTCCTCTCGTGTTTCCAGGTAATCAACGCAACATTTTATATCCCAGATATTCAAGGCAAGCGTATACAACCCCATGATCGCGCCCTTAATAAAGTTGACATTACAAGGATCTCTTCCCGGAAAAGGGTTTTCTCCGTCACGTCTTTCCCCGAAAACCCTGAGATCAGGGGATATAGTCAAAAACCCGGCTTTCGCCATCTGCTCCCCATAATTATAATTCATATCTTTAATATCCTGAATATGTCCTTGAGATGATCTTATCCCGGCAACAGGATCTTTGCCAAATCGTCCATGCCCGTGACTGCATATTATTGCAGCATTTGACTTGTCCTTTTTCATATTTTTAGGGTATAGGATTTGACATGGCACCGACATAAATTCCTCTGTATTGAAAACTACTCTTTCCCGCATAAGATCACATTCTTCAACCTGATATTCAACTTCAGGTTCAAGGTCAACCTTTTCAGGGAATTCACCCAGTAGTTCCATAAATTTAGGATATGCTTTTGCCCTCCACTCTTCCCAATCTTCTTTGGTCTTGCCTTCAAAAGCTAATAAAGGTTTATGATTTTTCACTTTATGCATCCAGTACCTATGCATGGAAAAATTTCTTTCAGCCATTTTTCAATTCTTCCTTTCATTGCTTTTTTCTATAATATAACTTATGGTATTTATCATGTCCGCGCCTGCAGACGATCAAGTTTTCTGCAACAGCGTTATAACATTTAATAATTATTATATAGCATATGATTTTGCATGGCAATTACTATAATTTTTTATAGGGTACATTTTCTAAATATGAAGAAATATTTACCAGGGGCTGTCGTTACGGTGCCTAGAGCCTTTAAATTCAGCTACTGGCAAAATCTTCTACATAAAATGCTTCATCCAATAATTTCTTCATAAACATAATATATGCTCATCTTTATATCTTTATTGGTTCTTTTATTGCTTTGGTTTATATTTCCAATGATTAAAACTTTAATAACTGATATAATAATTTATGTAAAGAGACTTTTTTGTTGGCATTTTATGGTGACCCAGGAGGAAACAAATTGCGCTTACTGTTTACTATTAAAAAACCTGTAAAAACACAACTAAAAAATTTATTATTATATTTTGCACAATTTCTCTTTATATTGACATCGCTCCTTGCAGGATTATGCCTTTTTCTGCTTGCAGCTATCTTCTTCATTAATTTTACTTTTATGAATCCTATATTTCAAAGAAAAATTTTGGAGGAAAGTGGTACTTATATTCAGTTGGACTATATAGTACAGGACAATATAAACAAGCTTTATGAATCGGGAGCTTCAGAATCTAAGGTTTCGGAAACTGATATTTCGGGATCCAATTTTTCGGAATCAAATCTTCCGGGGGCCAATCTTCCGGGGTCTGTCCCGGGTGAGAACCAGTTCAAAGATATACTAGATAATTCATATATATGTATAAATAACGAAACTGTTAAAAAAGGGGTAAATTCATTTATCGAAGGTTTAATTAAATATATTAGAAGCGAAAGCAGGCTCTTGCCTGATATCTATATTGGGAGACAGGTTTTACATACCTTGCCGGCTAATACTCCGCCTGCTGATTCTATTTCTTCCAATGCTCTACCTGCGATTTCTATTCCCGCTGAAATAGATAAAATTAACCTTGGTACTATATTGCTTTTTTTAAATAAAAGTTATTTAGTAGATATTCTAATAGTTATGCAGCAAGTATTTCAGCTTATGGAACCTGTTCCTCTCACCTTATCTTTCTTAATATTGCTATTTGCTTTTATTGGAATAATAATATCTGAAAAAGCTGCAGACATATTAAAATGGTGGAAATTACACTTTGTTTCTTCAGGAATAATAGGTTTAACATCAATTTTAATTGTATTTTCATACTCAAATAAATATTTAAGTTCATATAATTATTTACATATACTACCATACTCAGAAATTAACGTTTCAGGAGTTATTACTTCCTATATGCAAATATTTCGAATGTATCTGGTATATTCAATGCTTATCTACAGCACAATTTGCGTATTAATATCTATAAGCTTGCCTGGCATTACCGGTTGCATTAAATCATTATATAATGCTATAAGAAATTATTTTTTTGTTGGTAGTGAAAAAACCCCGGGAATTAATTTAATTCACATAAGACATATTTCAATGATTATTGTAACTCTAGTTGCAGTATTTCTAATTCAAAATATATACTATTTAAAAGAAAATTATAAGCTGAACAATCCTGCTGAATCAATGGCCAGAATTGTGAATTCAGGTGCAATAGCTGATGTAATATCAGCTAAAGATGATATGATATATTCCCTTGAACTAAAAATTAGTGATGAAGTAACAGGAAAACCTATCTCCGATATTAAAGTTCGTGTAACAGAAATCGTATCTACTGAAAATATATCTTCTCAAGTTATATCTTCCAAAGTTTTGCCTTCTGAGGAAGCACATTCCGGAGTTTTGCCATCTGACGATTTGCATTCTGAAATTGCACCTCCCGAAATTTTATCATCCAAAATTATGCATTATGATATCATCCTTTCTGAAACCGATTATAAAGCAGAAACAATAACAGATAATACAGGTACTGCAAATATGATACTTGATAAAGGTACATATAGGTTAGAACTGTCATCTGAAGAAAAAGAATATGCCCTACCCGAACCTTTTCTATTTGATATTGAACTGGCAGGTAAAAACAGTATAGCATTAAGGGTCTCACATCTTGATACCCAATAGTGAAAAATTAATGAGTAACATAACAACGCAACAAGGAATATTATGTATAAGAAATAGTGTTTTACGTAAACTCTGTTTGAATTTAAAAGGAGGATTGAATTATAATGCCTGAAAATTGGTGTCCGTTTTTTCGCAAAGGTGTAGGTACTAATATCTATCAGCAACCAGGCCCTATGTCTCCACCTGCTCTCCCAGGTATGGAACAGGCGTACCCTTTAAATATGTTCCCAGAACAGGCTATGCCTGAGCAAGTTATGCCTGTACAGGCAATGCCGGGGCAGGCAATGCAGGGGAATATTTGGCCCGGCCAGATGTTTCCAGGACAGATCAGCCCTTATATGATGCAGCCTTGTCCTAATATTTACCAATCCCAAAGCATTCACATGCATCCTTATATGGGTATGGCAGAGACATATGGTATGGGTAATATGGGTTATTTAGATGA
>DAOSDD010000022.1:7055-30551 GCA_035362115.1 Clostridiales bacterium
TATGGATGATATGGATGATATGGATGATATGGATGATATGGATGATATGGATGATATGGATGATGCAGAAATGAAGGCCGCTGTCAGCGACCCACCTCCAGTACTAAGCAATAACCCGGCTGTTGCCACAATAAGTTTATTCAAGGAATTAACAGGTTATCCAAACTACGGTAATCCCAGTGGAAATGCAGATATTCTATATACCGGCAACAGAGGAGCCTGGACTTTTCAAGTTCCAACATTAATTTCTGCACTTGGTAATGTAAGAGCACAAATTTTTATCCGTGCTGTTTTGGATGACCACTCAAATGTTCCTGTAGACAGGTATTCTGCAAGAATTACTATAAATGGTACTGTAGTTCACACTGGTCGGGTACCTCTTGAGCATGGTAGACCTGAAGGAAAACAATTTAACAACTGGAGGCTTCTCACATTTGATGTAGCTAACTTGAGAAGAAATAACCGTATTGTAATTGTAAACACATCTAATACAGGTGAAAATGACTGGATTGGATTGGATTGGATGGAAATGAGATTTACACCACCGAGATAAACAAAGCTCCATAAGTCCTGCATAAGTAAATAATAATCTGCTAAAATAGCCGATATTGTATGAAAATATTAGAATGCAAGAATAGAGAATACAAGATACAAAAATCCAGGTTTTGACTCCTGGATTTTTTTATGAGCATTTTTTGTTATTATTGCTTAACCTGCTAAAACTTATAATGCTATTCTCCGGGTGCATTTTCTTCCTATGATACAAAATATAGAAAATATGCCCCTATTCTTCTATCTGAGGCAGGTTCATTATGCTTTGTTTTACTTTGTCCTCAGTATATTCAACATCCTTCATTTCACCACTGAAATAATAGTCGTAGGATGACATATCAAAATATCCATGTCCGCTCAGATTAAATAGAATAACTTTCTCCTCACCTGCTTCTTTAGCCCTTAAGGCTTCATCTATGGCTGCCCTGATGGCATGCGAAGATTCGGGAGCAGGTATAATGCCCTCAGTTCTTGCGAACATAATGGCTGCATCAAATACCACCTTTTGCCCGTATGCAACTGCATCTATAAGACCATCATGATAAAGCTGGCTGATTATTTTAGATGCTCCATGATATCTGAGACCTCCTGCATGTATACCGGCAGGTACAAAATCATGCCCCAAAGTATACATTTTCGCAATAGGAGCCATTTTAGCCGTATCACCATAATCATATGCGAAAACACCTTTGGTAAGGGTAGGACATGCGGATGGTTCAACAGCAACAGCTCTTACTTTTTTCCCATTAAATTTATCCATCAGGAATGGGAAGGCAATCCCTGAGAAATTACTTCCGCCTCCGACACACGCATAAATTACATCAGGATATTCATCAATCATTTCCATCTGCTTTTTGGCTTCAAGGCCTATAATAGTCTGGTGAAGGCATACATGATTTAACACACTTCCAAGAGCATAATTTGTATCATTATGGGTTACAGCATCTTCCACTGCCTCACTAATAGCTATTCCCAGGCTCCCTGACGAATCGGGATCCTTTGCAAGTATTCCTCTGCCGCTGTTTGTAGTATTACTCGGGCTAGCAATAACATCAGCACCAAATGTTTTCATAAATGATCTTCTATAAGGTTTTTGCTGGTAGCTTACTTTAACCATATAAACAGTACAATCCATGCCGAACTGGCTGCAAGCAAGACTCAAAGCACTTCCCCATTGCCCTGCTCCTGTTTCTGTAGCAAGTCTCTTTACACCTTCAGCTTTATTATAATATGCCTGTGGTATGGACGTGTTTAATTTGTGGCTTCCGGTAGCGTTGGTACCCTCATACTTATAATATATTCTTGCCGGCGTATCCAAAAGTTTTTCAAGACCTTTTGCTCTATAAAGAGGTGTAGATCTCCATTGAAGGTACATTTCCCTCACCTTCTGTGGAATATCAATCCATCTTTCAGTAGCAGCTTCCTGCATAATCAATTCTTTAGGGAATATAGCCGACATATCGTCAGGTGTGGCTATTTTACCGGTTACAGGGCTATAGTATGGGGCAGGTTTGTTTGGCATGTCTGCAACGATATTATACCATTGCTTTGGAATGTGGCATTCATCAAGGATAACTTTTGTAACATCATTTTTACTCGACTTTCTCATCTTAACTCATCTCTCCTATTCTAATCTAAATATTTTTTTAACAGGCTATTCTTCTGAAGAGCTATTTAAGAAGCTCTCAAAAATTTAGCTTTCTGTTAAACCAAATATAATTACTAATAATATTATCAGTAATTGATTCTTGTGTCAATAGGTTTTTCATATTTTTCCCATGGTTTTTTTGCCATTTCTACTCGTCTTTTTTGTTTATTCAGTTTCATCTTTCTCTTCGGCGTTTTCTTTTTGTTCGGCTTTTTCATTTTTTTTATAACCGTATTTTTCTATCTTCAATATTATACCTTCTGTTCCAGCTTTTAATCTGCATTCTTCAAGTGTATTGATGACTTTAGGCTCTATAGGATTTCCCGGTATTACTAAAATGAGCTGCCTTACCTTTATATCCCCTGGTTTAATTATAATTTGATCCTTTCCCCACGGGACTTCCTGACCCTGATAACCTAATAGTTCGTTTATATACAATTCAACTTTTTTAGATACTAATTCAGGTTCCTGGTATGAATCTGCTGTCAGATCCATACTTTTAATCATTGTTGCTGTTCCTTTTTCGAACCTGGCAATTACGGGAAGATTGAAAGGCAGGTTTGCACCATATAATTCCCTAATTTTTCTACCCCGGCTGAAGTTGTCTAAGGACCATATATCATCTTCACCTTTTTCATCTTTTTCTATAATTTCATCTCCTCCCAGCCATGCTCTTACAGAAGCTTTTTGAATAATACATATGGAGGGAAATATCCTTACAGGTGCAGGTATTTTGACTTTATATCTAACTACTATATCAATATTATCATCTTCTTCAAAAAATTCAGACATGCTGAAATCAAGGCCTTTAAAGCCATCAATAATATCCAGCATTCTTAATCTATTATCCGGGTCTTTTACTTCATAAGTTGTTAAATATTTCTTGGAACATAATCTGGCTATGGGTATACATAATTGATTAAATGAATCTTCATAGATACCTTTTAATACATTGTATAAAATCTCTCTTAATTCAGGGGGAATGTCAAATTCTGCAGGGATATCTGTTGAAGAATCCACTTCTATATGTATGTCCGGTATATCTTTAAATTTTTCCAATATTTCATTATGTAAACCTTCAATACCACTTGCATGATAAATATAGCTTAATGACGCAAGTTCATTTGCAGTATGACTTATAGCATTTTGTATTATTTCATGAGTATAAATAACTTTTATAAAAAGTGATATAGACATAATTACACTTATAAATACAGGTATTGCAATAGCTGCCTCAAGTGTTACAGATCCTTTGTCTTTAATATTAAATCTACTGTTTTTATTTTTGTAAACATTGTTCTTAACTAATTTATGTATCATACTGATTATTTCCCTGATAACATGTATATTAACTATATAAATCATTAATTAATACCCCTCATATAAAAGAACATATATCTTATGCCTTCCATCTGAAGTTTTAACCCTTGAAGGCATAAATGGCCGGGTTGCAAACAAGTATTTCATCGATACTGCCACTTCAACCCTTATAGCTGTATGTGAATTGCCCATTTTAAAATCCGGCTTTTCTTTTCTGATATTCAGCTCTATAAGGTCCTGTATCCTGTCAATTTTTTCATCGGTTTTTTTCATCAATAGGAATAACCAGAGATAATCTTCATATGAAAAAGTAATATTGTATTTTTTAAAAAAGGGTATTGATTTACCTTCCATAAGTACTCTCAAATCATTCATTGCTTCACCCATACCCCAGGAGCATATTATCATATTGGCTATAATGGGGATCCCTGCTCCCCCTGTCCACCACCCTGCAAGAACGGCAGCAAGACTATAAGCCTGCTCTCTTTTAATCGCATCTGTATATATCTGTAAGGTATTAATGCCAAACCTAATTAATACTACCTGACCCATAGTCTTCAAAACGTTAATTTCTTCTAATTCACTGCCATGAAGTATATATTCAATCTCAGCTTGAAAACAGGATTTGTATTTATCTTTTATATCATCTGCTTTATCTGCACCACTGTTGCCTGCCTTATCTATTCTACTGCTGTCTGCATTATTTGCTCTGCTGTTGAAGCAATCTATAATATACTGGTTTATATATATATCATCTCTTAAATTAATGAGATTTTCGCCAATAGTATTCCCGGCACCAATAATAAAGTTTAATGCCTTCTGAGGGAAAGTTGTTTTTGTATTTACCAGATCAACTTCCTTATCCAATCTATCCAAACTGCTCTCATATTTCCAGTCTTCTTCGGAAAAATCCTTATCCTTTACTTTCTTTCTGGATGGCAGCTCACTAAAATCTATATCTTTCTCTTCTATGTCTAATCCATTTCTGACAACCTCTGTCAGTACATTTTTCAATCTCTGTCCAAGACCTTTTCGTGGATCGTCTTGGTCACCAGTCTTGGGATGCAGCTTATAATTAAATTCAATTGTACTATAATTGGAATTAACATCCTTTAGATTTTTTTCAATTTCAAACACATCTACTCCTGTTATGTCTTCCATTTCTACCTTGTTTTGTATATCATTAAAATTGTCAATGGAAGTGTATAGAGCACTTATGTTATTCTTAAGGATATCAATCTTTTTTTGTCCTTCCTGAATATCAGGTACAAGCTTCATAAGGTTATTTATATCTTCAGTAAATGCCTCTCTGAATTCAATATCATCGGAAATTTCTGTGTTATGAAGCTTAAATTCGGCTGTTTTACAGAGTTCTTTGATTTCAGTACTAATTTTCTTTCCTTGTTTTATCAGCTTTGCTATATTTGCTATTGCTTCTTCATTTATATCTGTAAATTCTATGGTATACCTTCCGGTAAGTTCTTTGAAAACACTCTGAATTTCCTTTTTTATTTTCATCCGTTCCATTATTTTCATGTCATAGTCATTGCACTCTTCCTCATCTCCTGATTCAATAGCACTTTCTAAAGAAGCATATCTTTCTATAAGCCCCACATACCTGTTTACAAGGTTATCACGCTCACCATCCTTGTTAAATTTTTCAATATAACTTGGTTCAAAAATTCCATCTCCAATAGTGCCACTGATATTTTTCTTGATTTTTCTCTGAATACTGTCTATATCTTCAAGCTCTCTTTCTATATCAACCTTTTTTTCATACAGTTCTGCCATTTTTCCTGCATCTTTTATAATATCCAGTTTCTTCAATATATTTTCACCAAGTTCTTTTGGGGCTCTATATTTCATGTATTCAAGGATCTGCTTCTTTAACGCATCATTCCCTGTAAGATTATATATTGGTGCAACACTTAGTTCTTCTATTCTGAAATCATACAGATCTATTGGATAATCCATAAAACTTTCCAAGTCTATAGGGTAATCTTCGGATTTATGTAAGTCTGAAGATTTTTTTCTATAATATCTATTCACATCAATACTTAAGTTCTTACTAATATATTCTTTTACTGTATCTTCCAATGCTTTATCATCATTTTCGGACAAGGCAAATATTCCATAGTCATTCTTAAGCCTGCTATTATATAAAGCCATGGTAGACCTTAAAGCATCTTCAACTGCTATGTTTACATTAGCCCTTCCCCCAATTATCCTTGCTCTGTCTATCAGTATTCCACATAGAAAAAGGACAGAAATAAAAACAATTGCTAAAAATATAGCTATTTGGCCTTTGTTATTGTTCAAATTCATCCGGTACCAACTCCAAACCTACTATAACTTTTTACTTAAAATAAATCCATTTCCCCTATTTTCTTTTTAATATCATCCATTGTACCTCTGATTTTTTCCATGAATTCTTTAAAACCTGGATAGCTTTCCTCAAATTGTCTTTCAATATCTATAATAAAATCAACATTCCTTATGAACTCCCACGGTTTATTAATTATAACTTCAGAATCCGACTTAACTATTAAAAAGCTTTCCGGAAATATTCCTGCAGAAAGATTATAATAACCTGTTACTTGTGAATTCAACTTTTTGAAAATAAAATAGTCCTTCAATTTTATATCAACATTAGCATTTTCATCATATAAAATGTAGTTGTTTTTTAATTGCTGAAGCAGCCAGTTCTTAAGCTTTATTTCCTTTTTACCCTTATATTTATCATACAAATTCCAGTATAAAGAGTATTTGTACTCATATTCAGGAATATTTTCGTATTCGGACCCTCCGCTATAGTCATCACTATCCTTATGTTCAGCCCCGCTGCTGGATTTACCCTGTTGAGAATCCAGTTGCTTACCGGTATTTATATCTGTATTCATATCATCCCATACCCTTGCACCCCTTCTGGCACATAAATCTGTCAATATTTGAACAGATGCTTTTCTATACAGCATAACAGGTATAATTAGAAGTCCAATAATGCAAAAAAATACAAATGGTATTATTATTGCTGTCTCTATTGTGAAACTACCTTTTTTGCTATTAAAGATATTAGATATTTCTCTGATCATTTTATACAACCCCTTATACAACTCCACAATTAATGAATGCATTAACACTTGTTTCTTATTTTGTTAAAATGTGTATTGTAACCATATATTACATCAATTGTATTATTTTTGCAATAGGTTTTTTAAATATTTTGCGTTTATTAAATTAATACTATTATGCCAATTTGGAAAGCTATATCATCCGGGATAATTTTTGATAACATCGGGAAGATGCATTCCTTACGGGTCAGCAAAAATTACCCTCCAGAAAGGGTGCTTTCCATTAGCAACATAACAAAGTAGTATTAAGTAAATATAAACTAAATTTGCTCCATCTAAAGGCTTACTCTGGAATAGCTGTAGACGCCTGTTACTTTATGTTTTTTGGTATAATCGAACAGGACAGTGACTTTCTTCTTTTCAATGTTTTCTATTTTATTACCAGACAATATATCATATTCAAAAGTTTCAAATTGAACCCTTTTAAGTATTTGACCAGCAGATATGTTTTTATAATGAGGGCAATACCGGCTTATATTTTCACTATCTTTCAGAAAATCATGGCACTTCTCTTTAAATCCTGGTTCTATAGTTCTATTAATACCTTCAGGCAAATTTCCCGTATTGTTGGTTGACAGGAAATCCAGCTTCAGGAACTGGTTCATAATACTATATATTGATATATTGCAATCTGCTATTTTACCAGCATTCACCATTAACTTTTCAAGATTACCTGCAAATCCGGCAAAAACAGTATATAAGTCTCTTGCAGAAAGAGGCTTGTCCAGATGCCCCTCATTAAAATTGTATAAGTAAAAATCCCTATAAAAATCAAAAGGGGAATCATAAAAATACCCTATAACAAATTTAAGGGAATGTTTGAACCTTCCGGAATTATAGTACCTTTCAAACACCTCTTCAATTCCTTTTAATTCGGACATTTCACTAAAACTTATGTATTTATTGTTCAATACTTCATATGGAGGATATTCTCTAAATTTGTATCCATGCTTTTCAGAGTAATTTCTTATATGGGAGCCTTTAAGCATTTTGAGAAATCCTAATTGGAGTTGATGGGGCTCCAGTGCGTAAACCCTGTTGAAAGATTCCTGAAAGGAGATATAGTTTTCAAAGGGGAGGCCTGCAATTAAGTCCAGGTGAATATGAATATTATCCTCTGATTTAAGCAGTCTGATATTATCAAATACTTTTTCGGTATCAGTTCTTCGGTTTATTTCATCAAGAGTTTCTTCATTGGTAGTTTGGACACCTATCTCAAGCTGTATAACCCCTTCACTGGCAGTTGACAAAAGTTGTATCATTTCATCATCAAAAAGGTCGCCGGCAGCTTCAAAATGAAAGTTAGTTTCATAGTTGGACTCTTTGCTTTGTTCAATCACGAACCTGATTATTTCTTTTGCCCGCTTCTTGTTGCAATTAAATGTCCTATCTACAAATTTTACTTGTTTTACACCTTTGCCAATCAATCTAAGAATGTCTTTTTTTACTCTATCCATAGATAAATATCTTACACCATCAAAGGTTGAGGAAATACAGTAGGAACAGGAAAAAGGACAGCCTCTGGAAGCTTCATAATAAACTATTTTGTTATTTAGTGAACCAAGCATCTCATCTGTGTAAGGAGAAGGTATCGAGTCCAAGTCTTTAATTAAACAGTATTTGCCATCATATATGATTTTTTTGTATTTTTCAACATCCTCTTCACTGCTCTGATTGCAGTTTTCTCCGTTATTTCTGTAACAAAGCCCTTCTACCTCCCCAATATTTAAATTATCAGCAGCCATGGCGGCAGGGAAAGTACTACTGTTAGTGGCGGAATACAAACATGAAAGCAGCTTTTGGAAGCTTTCCTCACCCTCACCACAAATAATATAATCTATAAAGTCGTTTTTTCCCATAATCTCCTGTGGTTCATAGGATACTTCAGGTCCCCCGAGAATTACTATAATATTAGGTAATACCTTTTTCAGGTTTCCCGCAATTTTAAGAATATGAGTTATATTCCATATATAACATGAGAACGCTGCAACATCAGGCTTCTCAAGAAATATCTTCGATAATATCCACTCAATATCATCATTTATACTGTATTCTAGAATTTTTATTTCTTCACGGCAATTACTACAAGCATATTTAAGATACCAGGGTGCAAGAGCGGAATGTATATATTTTGAGTTAAGTGCAACAATTACAGTTTTCAAGCCGGCCTCCATAAATTCTGTTTTAACGGGCGGAAGAATATCCGTCTATTATATTATCGTTATATTTTTATCGTATATATTCTCGTCCATTATATATCATCAATCGGTCAGCTTCAACCACTGCTTTATAATCAGTTCAATATAATATCTAAAATCTTTTCTCTGCACATCGGCCCATGTTTTTAGCACACATTCAGCTAAAACTTTTTCATCCAGCATAAACTTTATCTGCCCAACATCCATACCGGCATAAACAGGTGCCTCCAGACTTTCATGAAGCAGAACTTTTTTCTCAAGGCGTTCAAGTTCATCATGTCTTAAAGGCAAAACAACTTTTTCTGCAGTGCCCACTTTCACACTGTCTTCAAGTCCCTTAACAACAGGCAAACTTGCTATAATTTCACCGGCTTCCTGAAGTGTGTAATTAGTATAGTTATTGAAAGCATAGTCAAGTATCTTTTTACTGCTAATGGCTCTCACAGACCTGGAAGGACAATTCAAAACTACAGATACAAGTCGTCTGCCATCACGGTTAACTGATGTAACAAGGCATCTTCCTGCCTGACCTGTATAGCCAGTTTTAACACCATTAGTTCCGGGATACATATCCAGCATTTCGTTAGTATTATAAAAACTCCTATTACCGCCGATAGTTATACTTTTCGTTCCAACTATCTTGGAGAATACCGGATTATTAAGAGCATATGCTGTCATAATAGCAAGATCATAGGCTGTTGAATAATGTCCTTCCTTATCAAGCCCATGAGGAGATTTGAAGCTTGTATTCCTTGCACCTATCAATCTTGCTTTTTGGTTCATCATTTCAAGAAAATTTTCCAGAGAACCTCCTACATGCTCAGCTATTGCAATAGCTGCATCATTGCCTGAACTGAGCATAAGGCCATAAAGCAAATCCTGATGCTTGATTTTTTCTCCCTCGTAAAGATCGATAACAGAGCCCCATATCCCACTTGCCAGCTTACTTACAGTAACTTCGTCATCAAGATTTCCATTCTCGATAGCTACTATTGCTGTCATTATTTTAGTGGTGCTTGCCATGGGCATCCTCTTATAGGCGTTTTTTTCAAAGAGCACCCTTCCCGTATCCAAATCCATAACAACAGCTGAAAGAGCATTAATAACAGGGGGCTGTTCCGCTGGTGTTGTACAATCCTCTGTTTCAAAGATGTTGGATTGTATTGTATCTTGACAATATTCATCAGCCAAAGCTACCCTGGGAGCAAGTATGACAGGCAGTAGAGTTTTTCCTTCATGTATCCGATCAGGTAAAGGTAGAAACATCCCGATAAAATTAAATATTAGTAAAATAGTTAAAACAATAAAAATCTTTCTGGTTGATTTTAAGTTTTTCAATTTTGCCTCCTTTAATTTTGGATCCATTAAGTTCACATAATAGTTATTGATAATGCATTGGGCATATAGCAATTTTATATATTTATATTAATATTTTGTATGTAATTATGCATATACATCAAAAAATTGGAGGTTAAATTCCAATATTTTTTTACTATAATAAATATGCACCTATCAAAATAAGGCTGTCCTTTTATAGGACAGCCAGGTGTAAATTTTTTAATTTGAATAACACTTAACTTGAGTAATGCTTGATTTAGTTTAGCATATACTTCCAATATACTTCCAATCTACTTCTGTGAAAAACCACCACATCTGCATTCATCCTGGGCTCTACATGCAGAATTATTGACACTACACTGTCCTTTTAAAGAACCCATCCTGGGGGACAGTTCATTACTTGCTTCCATTCTGCTTGATGTTTTAAAGTTTATACAGTCTTTACATCTCATATAAAAACCTCCACCCATCAAATAGGTTTTACATCATCATATTTGATTGCATCTGATTCATTTCCTGCTGTGCCTGGGAAATCTGCTGCTGGCTGGCAGCTTGTGTTTTATACCAGCCTTTCTGTGACATTATATCAAATAACTGTTTCTGATGTTGAAATGTCTTGTTTAATATATTAGTCGCGTCATTTCTAAGGTTCTGGTTTGCACTTTCCAGTACAAGGGTTGTCAGAGATGATGCACTTAATTTATGTTGATCCAATATAACATTTGTAATTTCCTTATCTGTTATGTTTTTCATCATCATTCCTCCTTATTGCATAGTTGTTGTATTAATGTGCTTCATTAATACCTGAATATCGTTTTGATGATCTTTTATCATTTGCTGACATATACCCTTAACCTGGGGATCTGCCGTCATTTCCAAACATCCTTCCATGAATTTTACAGTGTTTTGTGTCATCTTTATATTGTCTTGGATTAAAAGCAGTTCTTTCGTAGTTAAAGCCATAATCATCCTCCTTTTTCTAATAATTTGTAGTTACATTCTGTAATTATATTCTGCAATATTTCACAAAATATTCATAATTCCAAGTATAAATTCAAAATGTATAAGAACTCTGCAATACGGTAAAATAAAATCGACTATCATGTAATGAAATATTAGAAAGGGTGAATTTTATGCTAATTGTTTTTGTCAGGACATTAATATTATATTTTATTGTCGTTGTTGTAATGAGAATAATGGGCAAGAGACAAATTGGTCAGCTGCAACCTTTTGAGCTTGTTGTTGCAATTATGATATCGGAACTGGCTGCAGTACCAATGCAAGATACAGCAATTCCTCTGCTTAATGGGATTATACCAATATTAACATTACTTATTGCACAGATGCTATTATCTTTTATTTCCATGAAAAGCATTAAAGCAAGAGGAATCATTTGCGGAACACCCAGTGTATTAATTGAAAATGGAAAAATCAGAGAGGAGAACCTCAGAAAAGAAATGTATACTTTAAATGATTTGCTTGAACAGTTGCGAACGGTTAATATACCAAATATAGCAGATGTAGAATTTGCCATACTTGAAACCAACGGCCAGTTAAGTGTAATTCCCAAGTCCCAGAAAAGGCCTGTAACTGCTGAAGACCTGAGCATTCCAACCAAATATGAAGGTTTACCTCTGGATTTAATCATAGACGGAAGGGTAATAAACAAAAATCTTGATAAGGCAAATCTTGACGAAAAATGGCTTGGAAATCAATTGCATGTCCATGGTGTTCATAATATTGATAATGTATTATTTGCAAGTCTGGATACTAGTGGTAATTTATACTTTCAAGAAAAAATGCCAACAAATTAGCTGCTGCAAGGCCCCAAGGAATGTAATTTTTAATAATTTGCATTATTTATGTTATCTTCAGGAGGTAAAAAAATAACTATGAATGATTTTATAAAGGTTGTATTAATAGTATCAATACTTCTTACAAGTATTATTGGTTCAGGAATATATACAAATAGTATTTTGGCCCGTGATTCTAATTTGATGGAAGAACGTATAACTCAAATGGAAAATCATCTCAAAGGAGGCGATTGGCAAAGCGCTGAGAAGGAACTGGTATATGTAAAAGAGTATTGGTCTAAAAAGCAAGGTAACTGGGCAGTTCTGCAAAGTCATTTTGAAATTGATAATATAGATGCATCCTTTACAAAGGTGACAGAATTTATAAATTCGAAAGAACTGTCTCTGGCACTTGCTGAATCAGCTTTGTTAAAGCAGTTTATAATGCATATACCTAAAAATGTGTCATTTAGCCTTGAGAATATATTATAACAACATATTGTGATAATACATTATGATAATGTATTATGACCGCTGCCGTACAGATTCATATATTAATACACCGGCAGCAACGGAGGCGTTAAGGGATTCAGCACTCCCCGGCATTGGTATTTTTATAAAAATATCCGCTAATGAAGCAGTTTCGTTACTAATACCATTTGCCTCATTCCCTATTATAATTGCAGCATTATTTGACATATTAACATTAAAATAACTTACTGTGCCATTAAGGTGAGCAGCATAAGTCTTTATACCTTGAGATCTAAAGTATTTTAATACATCTGCCAAATTATCACAAAAAACTACAGGTATATGAAATATTGAGCCCATAGTTGAGCGAAGAACTTTTGGGTTATAAAAATCTACACACCCTTTTGATACAATAATAGCTGTAAAATCAGCCGCATCAGCAGTTCTGATTATTGTTCCCATATTCCCGGGATCTTGTATGGAATCAAGGACAACAAATAGATTGTCTTTATTATTTTTTAATGCAATAATATCATCCATAGTATAGTTTCTCATCTTAACAACAGCAAGAATTCCCTGCGGAGTTCCAGTATCTGACATTCCCTTAAATAAGTTATCCGGAACAACATATATATCATACTCTATAGGCTCTTCCTTTGATGTAATAAGTTTAATACCGGAAATTTTACCATTTATCTCCAACGTTTCGGATATGAAGATTTTTGTTATATCAGCACCTGATAATAAAGCTTCTTCCACGAATTTTAAGCCTTCTATAAAATACAGCTTCTTTTGCTCCCTGTATTTTTTAGTTTTTAATGCTTTTACTTCCTTAATTAAGGGGTTGTTTTCACTTTTGATAAGCTGCATATAAACATCATTCCAACCTTTCTTGAGCAATTTCTATAACCAATTTATGTAACTGATTTTATGATATATTTCTTATGCAGGCATTTAATTATGCAATTAACTTCCCTATAAACTCAACTACCCCCGGTTTATGTATAAAGACGGGGGTAGTGCTGTTTATATTATCCTATTTATTAAAAAGCATCAGATTTTAAATCCTGATTTCTAGTTTTGTGCAGTCTTAACAGTTTCAACCAGCTTGGCAAATGCCTGTGAATCATTTACAGCCATTTCTGCAAGCATCTTTCTATTAAGATTTATTCCTGCTTTCTTTAATCCATTCATAAATCTGCTGTAATTCATACCATTTATCCTGGCAGCAGCATTTATCCTAGTAATCCAAAGCTTTCTGAAATCTCTTTTCTTTGCTCTTCTATCTCTATAAGCATATACCTGTGATTTCATCACTGCTTGATTAGCTATTCTATAGTTTTTACCTTTTTCACCAAAATATCCTTTAGCAAGCTTTAAAACCTTTTTATGTCTTGCACGGGTTGTTACCCCGCCTTTTACTCTAGCCATAATTATTTACCCTCCTACTTATATGGTATCATTTGTTTAACTTTTGAATAATCTGCACTTGAAACAGTAGTACCTTTTCTCAGGTTTCTCTTTCTCTTAGTGGTTTTTTTAGTCAGAATATGGCTTTTATAGGCTTTAAACCTTTTAACTTTCCCTGTTCCTGTAAAATTAAACCGCTTTTTTGAAGAACTATGAGTCTTAATCTTAGGCATAATTATCTTCTCCTCCTTAACATTAACATATGAACTAAACACCCTCTGCATTTTAGTACAAAGGATGGATTTTTCTTAAGAATCAGCCTACTTTGGATTTAAAATTATAAACATACTCTTTCCTTCCAGCTTTGGCCTTTTCTCTGTCACGCCATACTCTTTAACAGCTTCTGCAAACTTATCAAGTATTTCCTGCCCTATTGAGGTGTAATTTATTTCTCTTCCTCTGAACCTCACCATAACTTTAACCTTATCCCCATCTTTAAGAAATTTAATGGTATTTTTAACTTTAAAGTTAAAATCATTATCTTCAATATTGGGACTAATACGAATCTCCTTGACAGTGATAACCTTCTGGTTTTTCCTGGCTTCTTTTTCTTTTTTTGACAACTCAAACATATATTTACCATAATCCATGATTCTGCAAACTGGCGGAACAGCTTTCGGCGCTATTTTCACCAGATCCAAATTTTTGGCATTAGCCAGCTTCTGAGCCTCTTTAGCTGACATAACACCAAGCATATTCCCATCAACATCAATTAGTCGTATTTCTTTATCCCTTATCTCTTCATTTACCATTAATTGATCCTTTAAAATAATTAAACACCTCCATATAAATTTTACTTTAATCCTTCAGCAGGAAGTCTGTGACCCCTTGCATAAGCCATTAATTTGTGTAGGTTTGGCATATAACCATAGTACCTTTTGATTACTTGGTCATCGACCACCAATCTTGCCTTAAAAACACAAAAATAAAGTGGATTGAGAAAATCAACCCACTGTATATCCATTCAAGAATTTTGCTGCTAATATTTAACCGGCATTACTTCATTTATTAAAAAGCATCTAAACAAGCTAAACAAGCATGGGAAACCATAATAATTTGCTGTATTATATGCTAATGCCTGCAGTTAATTCTCTATTAACCCTATCAGATAAACTATCTGTAAGGTGAGAAGTGGTTGACTTCTTCTTTATTTTTGCTTCTATATCATAGCACAAGTAATTATTGTTGTCAAATATTTTTTTGAGTCGGGGCGCATTTTGTATCATAGTAATAAAATGCGCCCACGATAATTACTTACAGTGCTTTTCCATTAACCTCTTGAGTTATTTTGCTGATAAAATTGTCCAAGAGCATAGCTCCAAGATCTCCGTCCTTTCTGGACCTTACTGCAACTGCGCCATTTTCCATTTCCTTATCACCAATTACCAGCATAAATGGTACTTTTTCAAGCTGTGCCTCTCTTATCTTGTATCCGATTTTCTCGTTTCTTAAATCAATTTCAACTCTTATGCCTATTTCTTCAAGTTTCTGTTGTACACTACGAGCATAATCGTAATGCTTATCTACTATCGGCAGTACTTTAACCTGTACTGGTGAAAGCCATACGGGGAATGCTCCTGCAAAATGCTCTGTGAGTATTGCTATAAATCTTTCAATACTACCAAACACAACTCTGTGTATCATAACAGGTCTGTGTTTTTCTCCATCAGCACCAATATAAGTCAGATCAAATCTTTCAGGCATCTGGAAATCAAGCTGTATTGTTCCGCACTGCCATGTACGTCCTATGGAATCCTCAAGATGGAAGTCTATTTTTGGTCCATAGAAAGCACCATCACCTTCATTGATTTTAAATTTCATTCCAATGGATTCCATTGCATCTCGCAATGCATTAGTAGCCATCTCCCAATCTTCATCTGAGCCCATGGAATTTTCCGGCCTTGTAGAGAGTTCTACATGGTATTTGAAGCCAAATACTTTGTAAAAATCATCAATGAGTTCAATAACTCCCTGCACCTCGTCTTTAATCTGTTCAGGCGTCATGAATATATGAGCATCATCCTGAGTAAAGCACCTAACTCTCATTAAACCATGCAGAGCACCTGAAAGCTCATGTCTGTGAACCAGTCCCATTTCAGCCATTCTCTGGGGTAGATCCCTGTATGAATGAAGCTTTCTTTTATATACAAGCATGCCTCCGGGACAATTCATAGGCTTTATTGCATAATTTCCATCATCAATTTTTGTAAAATACATATTCTCCTTGTAGTGATCCCAATGTCCGGAACGATGCCACAAATCCTCATTCAGAATAATCGGAGTCCTTATCTCCTGGTATCCCCTTTTCTTATGCTCTTCCCGCCAGTATCCTTCCAGGAGGTTTCTCAGTACCATACCTTTAGGCATAAAGAAAGGAAATCCAGGACCTTCATCCATTATATCAAAAAGATCAAGTTCTCTTCCAAGTTTTCTATGATCCCTCTTTTTAGCTTCTTCCAGTCTGAATAAATACTCGTCAAGTTCGCTTTTTTTAGGGAAGGAAGTTCCATATATTCTTTGAAGCATCTTGTTCTTTTCGCTTCCCCTCCAATAAGCGCCTGCAACGGATAAAAGCTTGAAGGCTTTTATTTTACCTGTAGATGGCAAGTGAGGTCCTGCACAAAGATCAGTAAAATCACCCTGTTTATAGAAAGATATTTCCTCCCCCTCAGGCAAATCCTTTATTAATTCAACTTTGTATGGCTCACCTTTTTCTTCCATGAATTTAACAGCTTCATCTCTTGGAAGAGTAAATCTTTCGAGAGGCAGGTCTTCCTTAATTATTTTCTTCATTTCCTCTTCTATTCTTTCAAGTTCTTCAACAGAAAAAGGCTTATCCTTGTCAAAATCATAATAGAAACCTGTATCTATAGCAGGGCCTATAGCTAATTTAACATCAGGATATAATCTCCTAACAGCCTGTGCCATTATATGAGAGCTGGTATGCCTGTAAGCATCTTTTCCTCCCTCATCTTCAAAAGTCAGCAAACTCAGCCTGCAGTCCTTCTCAAGCTTGTAGCTCAAATCTTTGACCTCACCGTCAACCTCCCCTGCCAGTGCAACCCTGGCAAGACCTGCACTTATACTTACTGCAACTTCCTTAATAGTAATACCTTTGTTATACTCATTAACACTTCCATCTTTAAGTGTAACTTGTATCATTAAAATCACCTTCCTTTAATGGTTCTATCTTTTTTTTCTCGTGTTATACCTGCATGTTATACTTTAATGTTACACTAGCATGTTATAGCTGCACATTATAGCTGCCGTATACTTATAATTACACTTTAACATCAAAAAAGCTCCCATCCCTTGCATATACAAGGGACGAGAGCATTCTCCCGTGGTTCCACCCTACTTTGAACTCATTACGATTATAACGGAATCACCATTCCAACTCAGAGACGGTCTTCAACTGCTTTTCCCTGAAGATGCTTCCAGCATGCTGCACCTTCTCTCTGGAGGGAACGGGACAATTTACTATTCTCATCAATGTCGGATATCTATATTAGCTTTATTTCTATAGCATGTAGCACTATTCTTTAATTTATTCGTAATTCCTATTTAATGTGCATTAGTTTTCCAAATGCATTAATTTTTATAGGATATTCGTTATTTTTAATTATAGCTGTGAGCGGTATATGTGTCAATAAAAAAGTTTTAAAAGTTAAAAAGTTTTAAAAATTAAAGTATGTGCACTCTTAGAAACTTAAAAATATTAATTATGTGCTCATATGGCCAGTATCTTTATCTTCCAGTATCTTTATCTTTTATTTTTTTGTTATAATAATCCATTGCTTTCATACTTAACTCTTCCAAGCTCATACCCTCAAATAAATTTGCCTGCCATTTTGTATAATCGAAGGGTTCTCTGATAATTAAAGATATAAACCTCTCTGCATCAACTTTTCCCAATTTTTTGAGTAGTACATTCATTCCTTCCTGCATTATAACAGAATCCGGTCTTCTGGCTATATTTTCCATCAATCATCCCTCCATTTTTGAAATAAACTCTAAAGGACTTAATACCTGTATTTCTGGTATTAATGTATTCAATAACTTCTTATCCGTAGTTAAAAACACATTACATTTCGCTTCCACAGCACATGCAATATGTAGTGCATCCTTTTTCTTAAGTCCTTTCTCCAAAAGTAATTTCGCAAAGTTGCTAATGTTATCGTTTAATATTATATATGACTTCGCAACGCTTCTCCAACCTGCAATTGAGTTCTTTCTCAGTTCAAAGGGATTTTGCTCATTTTCAAAATCCAATATAAATGACCACACAAGTTCATATTCTCCTGAAATAATGTCTTTTTGGATATCCAATTTCGCTTGCGTTTCCAAATAGATTTTTAACTGTGTTTGGTCATCATAAGGTCTATTGAAGCAACAGTTATCTAAATATATCTTCATCTTTCTTGTACGCACCTTCTTGCAATATTATTTGGTGTATTTATATTATAGCAACAATCGACTTGTTTGTATACGAATAGTTTTTATTTGTTTGGAAATATAAAAAATTTTAGGAGTAACAAAAAATCTTGATTTTCACTACAACTTTTTGACAAAAACGAAAAGCCCAAAACTCTTTATTTAAAAGCTGTTGAGGGCTATTTCTATCTTATTTTGCTGCAAAAGTTATGTTATTTTAAAAAATAGCTGTGAGTGATATATGTGTCAATAAAAAAGTTTTTAAATCCGTACACTTAACTATAATTCCTTTTCTACTCCCCAGGAAAATTGTGCAGTGGCTCCAAGTCCCATATGAAACATTACAGGATGGTAATTATACCATGCTGTTGTAACCAATCCTTCAGCGTTTGCTTCGATACACCTTTCAGCAGCCGTCCTTATATTCGGTATAAACCTCCAGTAGTTGGGCAAAGTATTGTAATCATCTCCGTTGCCAAGACTGGTAGGTGCTCCTATTACTTTAAACCCTTTATCCTGGAAAAATTCCAGGTATGGATAACCTTTTATTCTCTTTGGAAACTCATTTCCAAGATATGGCCCATATAACTCAATGAATTTTTTACTCAGGCTTTCCTTCAAAGGTACCTTGCTCGCGAAAGTACTCATGATTGACCTTTCAAGATCCGTCAATTCATGTTTCCACTCATTGTCCCAACCTGCATCACACACTGTGACAGGTCTTCCTTTTCTATCATACCTTGCAATAAAATAAGGGCTTGATTTGCTTACTGTCCAGTAATCCCAGTACATTATAACAATTCTTTTGTCTAATAAATCAAGGGCTTCCGGGTGTGCACAGAGCACATCATCCCAAATAATTGGAGTTATTCCTTTTGATGTAATAAAATCACAAATTGAATTTATGTGATCTATGTATAGTCTGCTTATACCATACTTCTCTACCTTTTCTTTGCAAGAAGGACATTTACCAAGACTTCTGGCTTCATCCCCGCCAATGTGTATGTATCTGATACCCGGATGTGCTTCTATCATCTCTTCCAGCAATTCTTTAATAAGCTCAAACGAATCCGGATTAAGAGGACATATCTGGCTTATAGTCTCTCTATTTTCCCTAATTGATTTGTAGTAATCATGTTCTAATATGTATTCCAAATGCCCTATTGTTTGCTGCAAAGGTATTAGTTCAATCCCAAGCTCTTTTGCTTTATCGTTAATTCTTTTTATATCTTCCTTTTTAAGAGTTGTATTAACAGCTATTCTACTATGTTTCTCGTACGGAAACCTGTCGGCATATTCAAGTAAGATTGTGTTTAGCTTAAGTTCCGCAGCTGTTTCAATTGAGCGCAATGCTTCTTCTATATCCATTTGCCTGAAACTATCAAAATTAATATGAAAACCTCTAATTTTTATTGAAGGTTTATCTTCTATATTTCCTGCAGGGATATTACCGTCCGGCGAAAGCTGCCATAAAGTTTGCATTGCATAATCAATGCCCTTTTCCGAACCAGCTGATATATTTACCTGTTCAGGTCCTATATTAATCTTATACCCTTCTGAATTCATATTATTATCCGTATGTAATGAAATTTTCCCGATGCAGGATCCGTTTAATCCTGTTTCACCACCATGGCTTACACCTGCCATTCCAAACTTTCTGGACCATTTTTCAGCAATATTGGTTATACTGCTGCATCTCTGCTGAATTCCATCAGTTTTACAAACCTTGCCTGATTCCTTGTCCAATTCAATGTACCAATTATCATTTAACTTTATGAAATCGCCATTAAAAACTGCCTTTTTAGGTAATGGCACCACCCTTTTATGCTTATCAGCTATGTTTTTAGTAATCATTTGCAAACCTCGCTTTCTTTTGTTTGTTAATTATTACTATTATAAGATTTGTTTCTACATCAGCAAAGACTATATTTGCTCTTAACTGCTGTTTCTCTGTCTATCCATCTTCCATTTGTAAAGTCAGGGAAGGCTACCGATGAACTGCCTCTATTAATAGACTCTTCCGATAAAACAGTTATTGCCATCCAAGTGGCGGTATCATAGACATCAATTGGGGTTTGGGTTTTATTCCTAATACTCTCAGCAAAAGCTTTTAAGAGTAAGTAGTCCATACCTCCATGGCCGCCTTTTACACCACTTTCTTCGAATTCCTTCCAAAGCGGATGACCATATTCTTCATAATAATCATCTATTGATTCCCATTTTTCTCCTTCAGTTTTTCCATCTATAAATATTCCTTTGTTATCCTCCATGTAAATTCCATTTGTTCCATGTACGACATTGAAACGAGAATAAGGTCTGGGTAATGTTACATTGTGAGTTACAAGTACTGTTTCGCCATGTGCACATTTCATCATGGTTTGAACTACATCACCTTTTACGAAATCGAAGTTTGCTAGTTCATAATCAGGTTCTTTATGTTTTTTTATCCAATCTCTTAAACCAACTGCTTTTGATGCCATGGATGTTAAGGAAATAAAACGATTACCTCTGTTAATGTTTAACATTTTAGCAATTGGTTCAACTCCATGGGTCGGATATAAATCTCCATTCCTATGCATGTTATTGTAAAGTCGATTATTTGGACGTCCAGCCATTGTGCGTATATCATGACCATAACCACATTCACAATGTACTATTTCCCCAAAAAGTCCTTTTTTTACCATATTTAATGTCATTAGCTCGTATTTACCATAGCAGCAGTTTTCCAGCATCATACATGGTATCCCGGTTTCCTCGGATACTCTTACAAGCTGCCAGCATTCTTCAATAGAGGCTGCTCCCCCAACTTCTAAGCCAACATATTTCCCGGCTTTCATTGCAGCTATTGATAAAGGAATATGTGTTATCCAATTTGTTGCTATAACTACACCTTCAATATCTTTCCTTGCAAGGAGTTCATTGTAGTCAGTGTAAGTATCCGGTCTTTGCAAATCAGCATCATCAAAGTACTTGAAAATTGTCTCAAAATGAGCAAAATCAGCATCACATATAGCTGTAATTTGAATTTCTTCAATATGTACAAGAATTCCCATTAATGTTCGCCCTCTAGGCCCAAGGCCGATTAAGCCTAATTTAACACCTTTCTCTTCTATTGTAATTCCACCTTTCATATTAGTTAGTGCTATACAATTTCAAGTTTTTATTAAATCTAGCAATCATTTGACACTTTTATTTTGTCAAAATATGCTATACCTTGGCTAGGTGTATTTGTCTAAAATAGAGCCATACCTACTTCAATTGTTCATTAATCTCTATTGGTCTTTTTTCTGCAATAGAAATATTGGCAGATGCACCAATTAACAGAGACATTGCTCCATCCATTGAGCTGGCCTGGCATCCTAATGGGTCGTCTACATCGCCTATAAAAAGCATCCTCATCAGTTTGTCATCTCCTCCACCATGATCTCCAACTGCCTTAGGTATATCATATATAATAATATCACCATTTCTATTAAAGAACTTTATTTGTCTATATGGTTGGTCAGCACCCTTCCCTCTAAATATTTCGCCTATTTCCAGTCTGCCCTTAGTTCCGTTAATGGCAGCTCTATATCCTTCATATGGACTGTGAGCAATAAGTGAATAACTTAACAATGTACCTTTTGAGTATTTAACATTTACTGACATTGTATCATATATGTTGATATCTTCTGCAAATACACAAGCATCTCTTATATACCCATCTTCTTTTTCAGCATTCAAGAAATACCTGATATAGAACGAATTGTGTGCACTGCTATTAATATTCCAATAATGCTCGCAAGTTTTTTTATGGTTGCAAGCTAAACATCTTTCACCTCTGTTTTCTCTTGTTGGTCCATAATATCTTCTTGTTCCGAATGCAAAAACCTCCTCGGGATATTGATCAATCCACCAGTTTATAAGGTCAAAATGATGTGTAGATTTATGCACAAGTAAACCACCGCTTTTTTCAATATATCTATGCCACCTTCTAAAGTATTGTGGTCCATGAATAGTATCAACCATCCATTCTAGGTCTACATTTAATACTTCTCCAACTATTCCCTCTTTAATAAGTTCCTTTACTTTGCTTGCATATGGCATAAAACGCATATTAAAAATAACTGATATTTTGTTGCCTGTTCTTTTTTCCGCTTCTAATATTGCCTTGCATTTCTCTGAATCTATTGTCATAGGTTTTTCTGATATTACATCACAACCTGCTTCTAGTGCTTTTATAATATATTCATGATGGTAAGAGTCTATTGTAGTCACAATAACAACATCAGGCTTAGTCTCATTTATCATGGTGTCAAAATCATTAAAAACTAGAATATCACCGCAGTCTTTACTAAATTCATTTGCTCTTACACTATTTATATCATATACACCTACCAAACTTGCATAACCTTTAAACTTGTCAGATGATAGCCGAGTTCCGAACATATGTAATCCTCTATCTCCAGCACCTATAATAACATATTTTTTCATGTAAAAACCTCCCTTTTTTGTCATTACAAAACCTTATGTGATTTGTAACTAAAGAGCAGTTATACTAATATAAATGTAAGTACAACTGCTCTAAAAAATCAAATCAGAAAAGAGCTAAGTGGTCATTTTGATTTTTAACATAACGCTCATATGCAGTCTGTTGAATTTGTAAAAATTCATCCAGGCCCATTTTCTTTAATGTAGCAATATTATTATCCCATTCTGTAAATGGTGTTCTTCCAGTTAGAAAATCAGCTGTTGTTTTTGCAACATATGAATTAATATCAGAAGATAATTCTCGCACTCTTTCATTTTCTTCTATAGTCAAGTCAAATTGTGTCCAAACTTCTTTTAAACTATATTTTTGCATTTTTTCCGCTGCGTTCAATGGAATTGGCTGGGCTTCTGCACCCTTAAACACATTTTTCAATAGTACAATCGGATTATCCCCAACAGAACCAGGTGTGTACTTATTTGTTGCTTGACCATAGTCTAGCCCATCAGGATTTTTTATATGTGTAACACCTTCTTTTCCTAGAAAATAAAGTGCACTACCTTCTTCAGTATAAAAATAATCAACCCATTTTACAGTTTCAATAGGATACTTATTTTCATTTGTAATTACAAATGAACCAGTTGTTAAAGCTGAGGGGTTGGCATTCCAGTTT
>DAOSDD010000023.1:0-14956 GCA_035362115.1 Clostridiales bacterium
TTTAGGGGGTACGAGGGTACCGTTATTGCAGAAGGCCAATTTATTTCCGGTTATTTATGTTGGCTCTAACATATGGAAGAACTTAGGGTGGAGTTCTATAATATATCTATCGCAATTATCATCAATAGATCCTCAATTATATGAAGCAGCGACGATTGATGGCGCCGGAAGATTCCGAAAAATGTGGAGTATAACAATTCCCGGAATACTTCCTACAATTATTATCCTCTTAATTTTACGTATAGGACGTATGCTCAGTATAGGATTTGAAAAAATTATCCTTTTGTACAATCCGTTGACGTATGAAACAGCGGATGTTATTTCAACATTTGTCTACCGCAAAGGACTTATGGATTTCGCCTGGAGTTATTCAACAGCCGTTGGACAGTTTAATTCGGTCGTGAATCTGTTATTGCTGGTATTAGCAAATAAGATTAGTAAAAAGGTTAATGAAATAAGCTTATGGTAGGTGAAAGGTATGAATAGAAAACTAAAAACGGATTATATATTTGATACTATAAATTATCTTTTTATGTTTATACTTATATTGGTTACATTATATCCACTATTGCATGTTTTCCTGGGGTCTATCAGTGATCCATATAGGCTGCAGAAGCACAGAGGTATTTTACTGTATCCACTGGGCTTTGATTTGGAATCCTATGCAAGAGTATTTGCTAACAAATCTATAGTAACAGGTTTCAGGAATAGTGTGTTTATTACTATTACAGGTGTATTACTCAGTATGATAATGACAATACTTGCAGCATTTTTTCTGTCACGGCGTGATATCCTGCTTAAAAAGCACGTTATGTGGTTTATTGTTTTAACTATGTATTTTAGCGGCGGCTTGATACCGTCCTATATGAATATTAAGGAACTTGGTCTTTATAATTCAATATGGGTTTTGATAATACCCGGAGCGCTATCAACATGGAATGTAATCCTTATGCGCACTTACTTTTTAGGCTTGCCCAACGAATTGGAAGAAGCTGCAACAATTGATGGGGCCAGCGAATATTATACTCTTACACGTATAATTATACCGCTATCAAAGCCTATTATCGCCGTGCTTGTTTTGTATTATGGAGTTGATAAATGGAATGAATGGTTTGCTGCTTCAATTTATTTACGCGATAGGAAGATGTATCCGATTCAGTTAATACTGCGTGAAATACTCATCAATAATGACCCGGAAAAAATGATGGAAGATGTTATGCTCACTGATAAATCAGCTTACCGCGAGACAATTAAATATGCAACAACAATGGCAGTTACACTTCCCATATTGTTTGTATATCCTTTCCTGCAGAAGTATTTTGTGAAAGGTGTTTTATTAGGATCTCTCAAAGGTTAAGGATTGAAGCCGGTAATAGTTATTTATTGTATTATAAGTATTTTGGTGACTTTGGTATTAACTTTTGGTATAATATAAACAGGTTGTTTTCACAGGAGGGTCATATGAAGAAACAGGTCATACAAAATAGAGGAGTCTTATTCAAATGGCTTTTATCCTATATGGTGGTATTGGCATTACCACTAACTACCAGTTACTTTTTAAATAAAGTATCAACTGATGCACTAAATAAAGAAATTCATCTGGTAAATGCCAATGTATTAACTCAGATACGCAGCAGTATTGATGAAAAACTAAAAGAAATGGAAAAGCTTGCGTTATTTCTTGGTTCAGATTCCAATTTGCTTGGTTTAGTTGAAAAGAATGCTGATAAAAAAATGACCTTTCACTATGACTTACATAAGCTTGTTAGTGATTTTAAATCACTATTAGCTGCGAATGATTCAATATCAGATTTTTATGTTGTTTTTCATAACGCAGATATAGTGGTTACACCAGGAGCAGTTCTTAACCATGAGCAAGCCTATAGTATATTGCATAAGAACCAGGAAATGAGCTATGTCCAATGGAAACAACAGGTTATGAAACCTTATATCCGGGGATATGTAACATGCAGTCGGCGACTAAGTACTTCAAGTGAAGTTAATACCAGAGTAATAGCATATATGCACAGTCTTATATCAAATGATCTGCAAAATGCTGCAGCTACAGTTGTTGTTATGACGGATGAGAGGCAGTTACAACCCTATCTTTCTATTCAAGGGGAATTACAGGATTCGGAAATTTATCTACTAAATGCAAATAATGAAGTTATGTTGTCTTCAACAAAATCAACAGATCTTCCAGTGCAGCTAAATTTTGATGATTTAAATGAAGGTGTGTGGAAGAATATAACAACCAAAGGTATAGAACTGGCGGTAATCAATAATAAATCTTCTATAACAAATTATAAGTATGTTGGATTTATGGAATATAGTCAGAACTGGAAAAGACTGATGGATATGCGTAAACTGTCACTGTGCCTGATATTGGCAGGCTTTATTGGAGGATTCCTGGCTGCCTGCTGGTTTACATGGCGAAAGTATGTTAGAATCAGTGATTTACTTCAATTTATAGTCAAAAATCTAAAAATAAAAAAACCAAAACAGGATGACGAGTTTGTATTTATAAGAAATGCAATGAATTTGACTATTAATGAGAAGGAAAATTTAAAGCAGGAATATGACCAGCAAAAGGGTATATTGTTCCGCACTTTTTTAAACCGTCTTTTACGTGGAGAAATATCTCCTCTTACTATGACTGAGGATACTATAAGGTTTTATGGGTTTCAGGATGTTACTCCTAATTGGATGGTAGTACTATTCCACTTTGATATGAAAAAATCTTCAGGATATGAAGAGTACAGTTTAATACGGAAAAAAGATATACTTTCGGAAATAAAAGAAATACTTAATCAGAATATACCACAGGGGTATGGTATTTATATTACTGAAATAGATGATATGATAGCAGCTCTGGTAAATACTAATGACAGAAATCCGGGAAAACTGCAAAATATATGCAGGAAGGCAGGAGTAGTACTTAAAGAGATGGCTATTTGCGGAATTACCATATATTCTGCTGTAAGCAGCATTCATGGTAAATCACTTCAGGGTATTGCTACCTGTTATACCGAGGCATTGGAAGTATTGGAATATAGTATAATGTTTGGTGTCAATACGGTAATGTCATATAACCAGTTAGGAAAACATTATCAAACATTTGAATATTCTATAGATATGGAGCAAAAACTCATTAACAATATACGCTCGGGAAATGCTGATAGCACGAGGTCTTTGTTATATGAGGTGTTTGAAAAGAATATATCAAAAAACAAAATAGGACTTGATATGCTTAAAATTCTTATGCTTAATCTTGTAAGTACAGCAATAAAAGCTGCAGATAGCAACACTGTAAGCAAATTAATGGAAGATATTCAGCCGGTTCGTTGTATTGATTCTTGTCAAACTATACCTGAAGTTAAACAGCAGATGACAAGCATTTTATTATATGTTTGTGAAAGTTGCAAAGAAAATGAGAAAACCCGGAATGAGAAATTATGTAGCGATGTTATGGATTATATAAAAGAGAACTATACTAATCCTGAGTTAAGTGTTACATATATTAGCGAAAAATTTGAGTTTTCACCAATATATTTATCAAATGTTTTCAATAAATGTGCAGGAGTAAGTATTATGGATTATGCCCATCGGTGCCGTGTAGAAATGGCATGTGAGTATCTAAATAATTCTTACAAGTCTGCAAAGGAAATCGCTGCATTGGTAGGATATATAGATATCAATACATTTAGCAGAAACTTTAAAAAGTGTAAAGGTATAACACCGGGTGAATATCGTAAAATTGGGCCTGAATTGGAAAATCAGCTTTCATGACATAGCTTGATACTGCAGGCTTGATACTACAAGCTTGATACTGCTAGCTTAATACTACTATATTCTGATAAGCGTAAAAAGTTTCGAATATACAACTAAAATTAAGTATTGATTCTACTGCATTAACTTAGATTTACTTTTTTAATAGTGTATTGAAAGGAAACAATGATTTGAAAAGTTTTACAATCCATAAAGATTCGATAATCGGGAGTAATACAGGATTCTGGAAAGCAGCAGGGTCGGATTTGCTCTTTTGGAGTGCTTTAAGACCAGAAGGACAGGACTTGCTTAATAGAATGATGAAAACCGGTTCATGCCGGTATTTTAGATGCCATTACACTTTTTCCAAAAGAATAGAATACAATGCTCAGGTTGGTGGGGAAGTATATTCAGAAGACGAAAAAGGTAATCCTTGCTATAGCTTTGAGAAGATTAATAGAGTATTTGAGGAATATTTAAAACATGGTATAAAACCCATTGTGGAATGTGATTATTTACCGGATGAACTGAATATTGAAAAGGTGAGTGGGTATCTGGATGAAGGACTAGCCAATAGCACTAAAGGTCCGAATAATTGGGAAAAGTGGTATAACCTTATAAAGAATTTTGTTAAAAACCTAATTGACAGATTCGGAGCTGAGGAGGTGCGTAGTTGGTATTTTGAAGTATGGAATGAGCCAGATAATTTTCCTATAGAGGAATTAAGCACCTTTTTTAAAATGTATGATGTCTTTGTTGATGCGGTTACTTCTATTGATAACCAACTGAAAGTCGGCGGACCGGCTTGCTTTACACCGGCATTTTTAACGCATTTTCTTAATCATGTAGCCAATGGAACTAATTATGTGACAGGTAAAACAGGTACTCGCATAGATTTTATATCATATCATATATATGGAATGTCCGGTAAATGGATAGGCGAATATCCATTAGTTCAGCCAACAGTACAAAGATTTATACATGAAATACTTTGGGTTCAGCGTATAATAAAAAGATTTCCCAGACTTGAGAATGTGGAATTTCATCTGAATGAATGGGGAGTCTGTTCTAATTTTTATTTGACCTCTGATGAGTATCCGGCTTTAGAATTTAGAAATAGTGAATTTTCCGCACTCTTTCTTGTAAAGCTGGTTCACAGTCTTTATGCTCTATGCGATATCTTTAAATTTCCCATATCAGTACTTTTGTACTGGGGGTTTGCATATGAAGCGGCAGGTAACAGGCTATTTCATGGAATGCGTGATTTAGTAACGGTAGGTAACATCCCAAAACCGATCCAGACTGCATATGAGATGTTAGCAATGCTTGGCGAACACAGGTTGAAAGTTGCGGGAGGAAAGCCCGGAGGAAATATTGGGCTTCTAGCGACAGTAACAGGTGATTTTGAGATACAATTTATTATATATAACTTCTGTGAACTACATGAATTTAACTTAAAAGAACACAATGACAGGATTGAGGATAGAGATGGTGCAGAAGAAATTGAAATAATTATTGAAAACCTTCCAGGTGGGAAATATATGGAAGTAACATCCTATTATATGGATAGCGAACACCATAATACATATAGAATATGGCAAAACTTAGGAGCACCTCCCTTTGCTTCTAATACAAATATAAATATTCTAAAAGAAAGTGGGGAGTTAAAACCGAATTACTTTGAAAGGGTGCCCATTAATTCCGGGAGTGCAAAATTAAGATTCAGGTTACAAGGAAATAGCATGAGACTATATTTGGGAAAGGCTGTATATAAATAAAAGTTTGGTTTTATTTGAATAGCAGTAGAATATGGCATTCATAACTTCATGTGGAGGGAAACATGATGCAAATTGTGCAAGTTGTAGTTGAATAAAAATAGAAATAGACAGGAGAAACAGGGGGGATTAGTATGAACAGCAATCAAATTATTGAAAAAGTCTGCAAAGCTATAGATGCACTTATTACCTCAGGCGAGAAGTATAATGGACTCTTCCCGTCCATGATTGACAGGGATTCAAATGAAATGATTATGGAATTTACTCCATTGAATGACGGGCAGCGTGAGCATGACCGCACATTTCTTGGAAGCAACCTGATGCATGATCATGTAGTGTTAAAAACTATATATGCTATTGGAAATGTTTTAAACAAAAAAAATTACATTGAGGCTGCAGACAAGTATTTGAAGTACTTTGTATCACATTGCACAAATACTGTAACCGGTCTTTTTCCATGGGGTGAACACGCTTATTGGCACCTTCTGGAAGATAAGGCGGCAGCAGGGCAGGATTTGAAACCGGATTCTACAGGGGGAAGCAAGCTTGTACATGATCATTTGAACCAGGCGCCTTTGTGGTTATGGGAAAAGTTGTATGAATTCAACCCCAATGTGGTTATTAGATTTGCCAAAGGACTTGATATGCACTGGAAAAGCAAGCACCCATATGAGTATAACAGGCATGCATACATTAACATTAAGGAGCCATTCAAAATGAAGAAAACATATTGGGCTGATTTCCCGCGACATGGAGGCTTCTATATTTTTGATTGGGCATTCGCTTATAGAAAAACCAGGGATAAAGAGTTTTATGACCAGATAATAACCATGTTGGATTATATACCTGCAAGTAAAGATAAAAACGGTTTACTTTCATATGCCACCAATAGTATTGGAAGAGATGAATTATTGAAGGCTCCTGCACAGACACTATCACTTGCTGCGAGTATGCTGGAAGCAGCGGAAATATTATATGAAAGTAACCTTGAATTAAGCATCAGGCTTCAGAAGGAAGCTGGTGAATATCTCAATGGATTTTTTTCGGTACCGCATGACAATGATGAAGATGTCTATGTATTGTCATGTCGTCCCGAAACCTATGAAATTACAGGGACTATGCCTATATGGAGCAGTAAATACGGAGTACCTCCGGCAGCTTATTCCGGTCTTATATGCAACTGTTGCTATCGTATAACAAAGGATAAGAGGCTACTTGACTATGCGAAATCTGTTGCTATTTCATATGTTAAAAAAGATTTTCCGGACAGCTTGGGGATACCTGCCCTGGTTTGCGGGCTGGTATTGGGTTTGTTTGCAGATTTATATGAAATTTCCGGTGAGCAAAATTGGTTGAGTGAAGGATTAAAGCTTGCTGATATTGCTATCAAAGTTTATCTTGACAAGGATTTGCCAAGATGTGCAACTGGAATTGATATATATGAATCTCAAATGCTTCCCGGATTTTTGCTTAATGGACTTGCAAGAATAGCTTTGCTTTCTGAAAACAGGATTAACTGCGGTATTGAGCCTGATTACTCTTACAGGCAATGAAATGCAGGCCATGGAATTGCTTTGCGGTATATGATATAATATCCTCATAAATGAGGATATTATATGCTTGATAAACGTTGTATAATTAATATACATGCCGTAAATATAAAAAACATGCCGGTTTCATCGTTGATTTCATTGTTCCTGAATTTCTTTCTTGATGCGTCTTTGGGCTGGGCCTTCAATTATATCGCCATCATAAGTAAAGCGTGAACCATGGCATGGGCAATCCCAGGATTTCTCTGCAGAATTCCATTGCAGTTCACAACCCATGTGAGTGCATGTAGTGTCAACAAGATGAAGCCTTCCCTGTTCATCTTTATATGCACCCATCTTTTGACCGCCCATTTCAACAACCCTGCCTTCTCCAGGATTAAGATCAACATCATCGCTATCCGGAACTGCTGCAAGTTTTCTTACTACAAGATGTTTTGCTACATCTGCATTTTCAACGATAAAGTTCTTGGCTGATGCACCAGGTGTAAAACGTGAAGGATTATATAGTTCTTTCCAGGGATTTTCCCTCCCGATTATTAAATCCCTTAAAATTATTGAGGATGCAGTACTGTTGGTCATTCCCCATTTTCTGAAACCTGTTGCAACATAGATATTAGGTGTTTTGGATGAAAGATGACCTGTGTAAGGGACCTCATCTGCTGATGTATAGTCCTGAGTAGACCATCTGAATGGAATATCTTCTACTTCAAAGATTTTCTGTGCAAAGTTTTTTAAGTTCTCATAATGTACCGATGTATCTTTGCCCTGGCCTGTTTTATGATTTTCTCCTGCTATGAGTACAACCCCTCCATCATCAGTATTCTGATAACGTAAAGAATGGACAGGCTTTTCTGCCGAAATATACATACCTTCAGGAAATTCGCCTTTGATTTTTACAGCAACTATATAGGATCTATAAGGAAAAAGCCTGGAAAAATAATAACCATAACCATCATAAAATGGAAAATGTGAAGCCACAACAACCTTATCAGCGGTCACTCTTTTACCACTGTTGGTTACTACATGGCAGTATTTGTCTTCATGAATATCAATTGCCCTTGTATGCTCAAAAATATAGCTCCCATTGCCAGGTATTTCATTTGCCAATGCAATAAGATACTTAAGAGGATGAAACCTTGCCTGGTTATCAAACCGAACAGCCGCTTTAACAGAAAACGGCAAAGGAGTTTCTACAAGGTAGAAAGCCTGAATTCCCAGGCTTGCTGCGGTATTTGTCTCATCCAGAATTTGTTGAATATACTTGTCATCCTGGGTATATACATATGCAGATGAACGGTAGAAGTCACAGTCAATTTTCTTTCGTTCTATCAGGGACGCAATTGTATTAATTGCAGTCTCGTTTGCATCAGCATACATCTTGGCCATTTCCTGTCCCATCTGGCTTTTAATTTTGTAGTAAATTAAGTCATGCTGTGATGTAACTTTTGCGGTTGTATGTCCGGTAGTACCGTGGAGTATTTGGTCAGCTTCTATAACTGCAACTGTCAATCCCTCTTCTTTCAATAAAAATGCAGACGTTATTCCTGTCATACCACCGCCCACAATTACTACATCTACTTTAACATCTTCCTCCAGATGAGGAAAATTTGTTTGTGGTATCGAGGATATCCAATAGGATTCAGGTGGTTTTGCGAATCCATTACTTGTAGTGTTGTTCATATCAGGTATTAATACCATCCTTTCCATAAAAAAATATCAATAAATATATTTTTTGCTCATTTAAACGAAAATATCCGTATGAATTTAATTCCACACATTTTTTTATCCAGGGTTGGAATGACTAATAGTAGACATAATATATATTTATATATATTTAAATTACATGTTAAAAACTACATGTTAAAAACTTTGGTTAGACATGAAAAGCTTAAATGCTTGAAGATTACTTGTCATTGAAATAATGAGTATTGTAAGAGGAGGCGTGTGTAATATGGAGGAAAATATGGAACACGTAGACAAATCCATAGCATTACCTGCAAATTTGGATTTCGAAATAGAGAAAGCAATACAGATGCGGGAAACATTTAATAAGCTTTTTAATAACCTTTTGCAGCAGGGTGTAGATTTTGACAGGATACCCGGAACCGATAAGCCTACACTTTTAAAGCCGGGGGCGGACCTTCTATGCCAGGTATTTCATTTTGCCAGTGGTGAACCTAAAATGTTGTCTATAATAGAAGATTTTGAAAAGGGAATATTAAGTTACACAGTATCGATACCTGTTATACACCGTGATACAGGGACGTTGGTTGCAGTTGGCATAGGAAGCGCCAATTCCTTCGAAGTGAAGTATAAATACCGCTATGTTGATGCTGATGGAGGTGAAAAGGTTCGTGTAGAAAACCCAGAGCCTGCTGACCAGCAAAACACATTGGTGAAAATGGCTGCCAAGAGGGCATATATTGATGGAGTCCTGAAAGCCACCGGTGCGTCCAGGATGTTTACCCAGGATATAGAGGATATGCCATGGCTGCAGCCGGAAAAAGCAAGCAGCAAGCAGTTAAATTACATCAGGGCTTTGTATAAGGATGTTCCAGACGATAAAATTCTTGAAGATGCAGCCGGTATTATTAATAGAAATATTGAAAATGTGGACGATATTTCCAGGGAAGAAGCATCAAGAATAATCGAAGTAAAGAAAAGTAAAAATTACCCTCAGTATCCTTTATACACCCAGGAACAGGCGGATACAAAATCAGATTTGAAGTATCAGGCTAAAAAGAAAACAGAAGCATACTCATGTGCAAACTGTGGTGTAAGGATCACACAAGGAGTAGCTGCATATAGCAGAAACAAGTTTGGCAAACTTTTATGTGGGAATTGTCAAAAATCAACAGATGTTTTTAATCCGGCACAACCGGATAAAGATAATTATAGTGGTAATTTTCAACGGAATGAAACTGAGCATGACAGCACGTTGCCTCCTTCCTAATAAGTGCTAAGAAGTGGAAAAGTGGGGGACAGTCCTGCACAAAGAGAAAAAAATGCAGGACTGTCCCCCTGAAATTCGTAATGTGCCCCTAAAATTCTCAATAATTTATCAACATTTCTTATTGACATAAGTTTAGAATTGTGTTATTAATATTATTGTTTATTTGTTTAACGTTACTAAACAAAAAGTTTAGTTAATTAAAACTTTTTTTGACAGGGGCTTGTGGGTGCATATGAAAATAGGTGAGAAAATCAAGCGTCTAAGGCTAAAAAATGGGTTAACCCAGGAAGAACTGGCAAGCAGGTGTGAGCTTACTAAAGGCTTTATTTCACAGGTAGAAAGAGAACTGACTTCTCCGTCTATTGCCACCCTGGTTGATATACTTGAATCTCTGGGCACTAACTTGAAAGACTTTTTCAATGATATTGTAGAAGAAAAGGTTGTTTTCAAAAAGGACGATGTTTTTGAAAAGCAGGACAGTGAGCTTGAGCATACGATAAAGTGGCTTATTTCAAATGCCCAGAAAAACAGTATGGAACCTATTTTAATGTATCTGGATGCCGGTGGAAATTCAGGTGAAGATGATCCTCATGATGGTGAGGAATTTGGGTATGTTTTGTCAGGCAGCATACACCTTTACCTGGGAGCAAGAAAACATAGAGTTAAGAAAGGCGAAAGTTTTTATTTCAAACCTTCTATAGTTCACAGCATTTCAAACGCAGGAAAGACTGAAGCTATAGTACTTTGGGTATCATCGCCGCCAAGTTTTTAAATGTAAAGGGAGGGAGGCCAAATGCCGGAACCAATTATCAGACTTATAAATATATCAAAAGACTACAACGGAGCAGAAGCACTGAAAAATATTAACTTATATATAAGAAAAAATGAGTTTCTTACGCTACTTGGACCAAGCGGTTGTGGTAAAACTACAACATTACGTATTATTGGAGGGTTTGAGCAGCCTACCGTTGGTGATGTAATGTTTGAAGGTAAAAACATTACTAATTTGCCTCCTTATAAGAGAAGAGTAAACACGGTTTTTCAGAAATATGCTTTGTTTCCGCATATGGATGTAGCTGAGAATATAGCTTTTGGATTAAGAATAAAAAAGCTTGATGAAAAGGTTATAAAGAAAAAAGTAGCTGAAATGCTTGAACTTGCCAATCTTAAAGGATTTGAAAGAAGGCAGGTGGATTCTCTGAGCGGTGGACAGCAGCAAAGAGTAGCTATTGCCAGGGCATTGGTAAATGAGCCTGAAGTGTTACTTCTTGACGAACCTTTAGGAGCATTGGATTTAAAATTAAGAAAAGACATGCAGATTGAGCTAAAAAGAATACAACAATTACTGGGTATTACATTTATCTATGTTACCCATGACCAGGAAGAAGCTCTTACTATGTCGGATACAATTGTGGTAATGAAGGATGGGACAATTCAACAGATTGGAACTCCGGAGATGGTATATAACGAACCCGAAAACGCTTTTGTTGCTGATTTTATAGGTGAGAGCAATATTATTACAGGTAAAATGATAAAAGACCGGCTTGCATATTTTGCAGGCAGAGAATTTGAGTGTGTTGATGCAGGCTTTGAAGAAAATGAGAATGTAGATGTAGTAGTAAGACCAGAGGATATAAAACTTGTTAGGGAAGCAGAGGGGATGCTCCACGGAGAGGTAGAATCGGTAACATTTAAAGGTGTGCATTACGAAATGATAATTAAGAGCCGTGATATAAGATGGATGGTTCACAGCACTCTTATGGAGCCCGTAGGGAGCAGAATAGGAATGCTTATTCTGCCTAATGATATTCATATAATGAAAAAGGTGGGTGAAAAATGAAAAGGACATGGTATTCTTATCCATACCTTGTTTGGATGGTAATTTTTATTGTTATACCACTTTTACTTTTAATATTTTTTACTTTCACTATAAGCACCGATGAAGGTATAAAATTTACTATGGAACACATAAGAAGGCTATGGGATCCTATATATTTAATGGTATTTCTCCGCTCTGCAGGTCTTGCTCTTATAAGTACAGTAGTTTGCCTTTTGGTTGGTTATCCTGTTGCTTTAATACTTGCAAGCAGGGATTACAGAAACAAGAAGGCTATGGCCATGCTTTTTGTTATTCCTATGTGGGTAAACTTCCTTTTGAGGACTTATGCCTGGATGACCTTATTGGAAAAAAACAGTTTGGTAAATATTATTCTGGGTTACCTGCATCTTCCTCAGTTAAAGCTTCTTTATACAAATCAGGCAGTTGTGCTTGGTATGGTATATAATTTTCTACCTTTTATGGTACTTCCAATTTACTCTGTATTGGTAAAAATGGATAGAAATGTAATAGAAGCGGCTGAAGATTTGGGTGCAGATTACCTGACTATTTTAAAAAAGATAATCATACCTTTGAGTTTACCGGGTGTAATGTCAGGAATCACAATGGTATTTATGCCGGCAATAACAACTTTCGTAATATCAAGACTCTTGGGTGGAGGACATTATACCCTTATAGGCAACCTTATAGAGCAGCAGTTTATATTTGCAGGAGATTGGAATTTTGGATCAGCCCTTTCCTTTGTTTTGATGATTATTATATTAATAACCATGGGAATTACCCGTAAATATGACAAGGAATATGAAGGAGGTGGCGCAATATGGTAAGCCGTATAGCAAAAAAAGCATACTTGTATCTGGTATTCATATTTTTATATGCTCCCATAATTGTGCTGGTAATATATTCTTTTAATGAATCCAAGTCAAGAGGTCGATGGGGAGGATTTACATTTAAATGGTATGGGGAGCTCTTAAAAGATAGGGAAATTGCAGCTGCCCTTTATAATACTTTATTAGTAGCTTTACTTTCGTCTATAATAGCTACAATCATAGGTACTGCTGCAGCTATTGGAATTCAGAATATGAAAAAAATCAGGAAAGCCATAATAATGAATCTTACTTATTTACCGGTTTTGAATCCTGATATAGTAACCGGGGTTTCACTCATGATACTGTTTATATTCCTGAAAGCTTTTACACAATTAGGGCTGGGCTTTTTTACAATGCTGCTTGCTCATATTACCTTTAATATACCATATGTAATACTTTCAGTGTTACCCAAGTTGAAGCAGCTTAACAAGCATATGTATGAAGCAGCTCTTGACCTTGGAGCAACACCGGGGTATGCATTAAGAAAGGTTATTATTCCTGAAATAATGCCGGGCATAATCACAGGCCTTCTCCTGGCTTTTACTCTTTCCATAGATGACTTTGTTATCAGCTTTTTTACTACCGGTTCGGGGGTATCTAATCTTTCAATATATATTTACTCAATGGCAAGAAGGGGTATAAACCCTAAAATAAATGCACTTTCAACATTAATGTTTTTAACAGTGCTGATTTTGCTTCTCATTGTTAACAAGAGAATGTCAAAAGATGCTACAAGTGGAAATGCGAAGGAGGTTGTAAGATGAAAAAAATTAAAAAATCTATTGTTAAATCTAATGAAAAATCTATTGTCAAATCTATTGCGGCAGTTCTTATTATTACTGCATTTGCCGGATTGTTTGCCGGGTGTGGGAAAAGCAACAAGGCAAAACTAAAGGTATATAACTGGGGAGATTATATTGATGAAAGCGTAATTGAGGAATTTGAAAAAAAATATGAGATTGATGTAGTCTATGACACTTTTGCAACCAATGAAGATATGTATGTTAAGTTAAAAGGAGGCGGAAGTGATTATGATGTAGCCTTTCCATCAGATTATATGATTGAGAGAATGATAAAAGAAGGCATGCTGGAGAAGATAGATTTTAACAATATACCTAACTACAAGTATATTGATGAACGATTTAAAAACCTTGAATATGATCCCGATAATGAATATTCTGTACCTTATATGTGGGGAACGGTGGGTATTATTTACAATAAAACAATTGTAAAAGAACCTGTGGACAGCTGGAAAATCCTTTGGGACAAGAAGTACTCCAAACAGATATTCATGTTGGACAGCAGTAGGGATTCTATAGGTATAACACTGAAAATGCTCGGGTATCCTATTAATACCAGAGACAAAAGTGAACTGGAAGCAGCTAAAAATGCTTTAATTGAGCAAAAACCGCTGGTTTTATCCTATATGGGTGATGATATAAAAGATGCAATGATAGCCGGCCAGGCGGCATTAGCTGTGGTATGGTCCGGGGATGCTGTTTACATGAAAAGAGAAAACACCGACCTGGAATATGTAATTCCAAAAGAAGGCAGCAACTTGTGGTTTGATGCCATGGTCATTTTAAAAGGTGGAAAGAACAAGAAGGAAGCAGAAATGTTTATTAATTTCCTCTGCGAATCTGAAATTGCTTTGAAGAATACTGATTATATTGGTTATTCCACTCCTCATACTGAGGCAAAGAAAATGCTTGATCCTGAAGTACTGAACGACAGGACGGCCTATCCTACAGATGATGAAATAGAGAATTGCGAAGTTTTTCAAGCTCTTTCTGATGTAATAAAGGACTATGATAGAATATGGACAGAGGTTAAAGCAAAATAGTCCAATTACTTATACAGATAATTATTAATATAAACGAAAAGCCGTTTATCCTGTCTTTCCTGAAGACCTGGGTGAACGGCTTTATCTACAGCTAGACTACTTTTCTTTTAATGTTGCGAATTTGTATCTCATGCTCACCAGTTATTTCTACGATTGACGTAATATTATCAGCCATATTCTGAAGTTTTTGATTCACTTCTGCGCGGAATTCGGTGAGCATTGCTGTTTGTTCGTAAACAGTATCCAGTCTACCTTCAACAGTATCCAATCTACTATCAAGAGCATCTAATCTACTATCGACAGTACCCAGTCTACCCTCGACAGCAGCCAATCTACTATCGACAGTATCCAGTCTACCCTC
>DAOSDD010000023.1:15056-29032 GCA_035362115.1 Clostridiales bacterium
CTACCCTCGACAGCAGCCAATCTACTATCGACAGTATCCAGTCTACCCTCGACAGTAGCCAATCTACCCTCTATCCGAGTTTGGCCTTCCTTCAGCTCTTGAACATCAGATTTCATAATTCCTATTTCTGATTGTATATTGTTTAAAATATTTAGAATTTTTTCTTCGTTATTCATTTGTACTGGCTCTCCTTTCAAAATTCGGTTATTCGTATTATTATAGTCATGAAGTGGAATTTCTAATAAATATAAGTCGGATTCTAATTGTTATTACCAATAATAACATAAATAACATATAATGTAAATGGTTTTTTAAAATCTCCGCTTTCCTGCAGGAATTTGCAGAAATTTATCTACTACTGGAAAATCGGCTTAAATCCTACACTTCTGCTTATAAGAAACTGTTCTTCTTCAGCTGATAGTGGTTTAAAGTCTCGTGCAACTTCCAGCGCCCATCTGAAAAACTTTATATACCCTGGAGGAATTGCTGCTGTTACAGGTTTTGAAAGGGTGTAGCGTATAGCCAACTGTGCCAGTTCTTTATCATCTATTGGCTCATACCAGCATTTAGGATATTCCCTTTCTAAGCCTTCCTTCCATAAGGTCTTTGCCATAGATTTTAATGCCAGCATTGTAATCTTCTTTTCCTGAGCTTTTTCTATTATTCTCTTACCAAAGCCCTTATTAAACATATTCACCCAATTAAGAGGGAAAAGTACCGATTCAAATTCAAATTGATTTATTAGTTCTTCTGCGGCTTCTTCGGAATGGGTAGAAAAACCTATATGCCGGATTAATCCTTTTTCCCTGGCTTTTGTTAATGTTTCCAGAGCTCCATTAGGTCCTAAAACCTTTTTTACATCATCAATGGTTGATACACTATGCAGCTGGTATAAATCAAAATAATCTGTTTTCAATCGCTCCAGAGATTCGTAAAGGGCTTTTTCCGTTTCTACCTTGCTTCTTTTCTCAGTTTTACATGCAAGGAATATGTTATTTCTTTTTCCAACAAGAGCCGGGCCCAGACGTTCCTCGGCATTTCCATAGCTTGGAGCTACATCAAAATAATTCACTCCTGAATCAATTGCTTCTGCTACAAAGTTGTTTGCATCTTCCTGAAACTCATTCATAACAATAATACCGCCAAAACCTACAATAGAAAGTGTTTCACCCAATTTACCATATAGCCTTTTATCCATAAAAACCCTCCAAACTTATATTTAACCAAATGTATAGAATTGAAGAATACATTTTAATTTTACCACAGAAAGAGTAATAAAGACAAACTAAAATTAAATGAACCCTAAATGTACCTCAAACTTAATTTTCTAATTGACACGGTCTGCTATAGTAGTAAAATAGGAATGGGCTATGCATGCTATAACAATACAAGATATGAGAGTAATACATATAATAACCGTAAAATAAACCCAGTGGGAGTGGAGTTTTGAATAACAATTTTAACTTAGCTGCAGATTCATCTATTATTTATAAAGCATATTATCGTTCACCGATTGGTGTGATTTCGATTCTTGGAAATAATAAAGGAATTGTGGCAGTAGATTTTATTGATGAAGAAGAAAGTACCTGCGATTTAATTATAAAGGTATCAAATGAAGAGAAAATACCACAATTACCACGATGCATTCAGGAATGCATCAGGCAGTTCGATGAATATTTTGCCGGTAGACTCCGCAATTTTACAGTAGATATTGTAATTAACAGGGGAACTGATTTCCAGAAAAAAGTTTGGAATACATTGAGGGAAATTCCATATGGAGAGACTTCAAGCTATGCTTTGGTAGCTGAAAAAATAGGAAACCGGAAAGCCGTAAGGGCAGTGGGCAATGCAAATAACAGGAACCCTATAAGCATAATTATACCGTGTCATCGTGTGATAGGAAGCGATGGCAGCCTGGTGGGTTACGGGGGCGGGTTATGGCGTAAAAAGTGGTTGTTGGAGCATGAAAGAACAAATCATGTATTGAAACAAATTACATATTGATATGATGCAGTATTTTACCATTGTATCATTATGCATTTTTTATGCATAAATCTATTGATTTTTTCTTAAGTATTATATAATCTATATAGTATCAATAAATATTATATAGCTGTGCAATAATTTGCACAGTAGAATATTTTAGATGTATTCCCGAAAGGGAGAAAATAACATGAAATATGGGGGTTTAAAAATGAAGAAAATTTTGAAAAATATTGCTGTTTTATTTTTAATAACAACAATAGTATTGGCAGTTGCCGGTTGCAGTAACAAGGGGACTCTTAAAATGGGTACCAACGCAGAATTTCCACCTTTTGAGTTTGTTGAGGGAGGAAAATTTGCCGGAATCGATGTAGAATTAGCAGAAGAAATAGCTAAAGAGTTAGGTATGAAACTTAAAATTGAAAACATGGCATTTGAATCACTTATTGATGCAGTTAGCAGCGGTAAAGTTGACTTCGTAGCTGCAGGTATGACTATTAGACCTGATAGAGAAGAAAATGCCGATTTTACTATGACATATTACAACGCTATTCAAACAATTATTATAAAAGAGGATAATAGCAATATTGAAACGAAGGATGATCTGGAAGGAAAACGTATTGGGGTACAAACCGGGACCACAGGCCAGTATTTAGCTGAGGAAATTAAGGACGCAGAGGTTGGTAAATATAATAATGGTCTGGAAGCAGTTATGGATCTTAAGAATGGGAAAATTGATGCAGTTATAATTGATAATTTTCCTGCCAAAACCTATGCAGATAAGAATCCCGAGCTAAAGCTTATTGAAGGCCAATTTGAGGAAGAGCAGTATGCCATGGCTGTAAAAAAGGGAAATACAGAGCTTCTTGAAAAAATAAATAATGCACTGCAAAAACTTATAGATAACGGCACTTACCAGAAAATAGTTGATAAATATAGTAAGTAGTTAAATGCACCCGTAGTTAAGTAGGTTCATATTGTTGAATAGCAATCCTGAAGTAATATAGAATTTTTGGGTTGAAATAATTTTGTTTTGGGAGGTTTCTAATGGTTTTTATTGAAAACCTGTATAGAGTTTTAAGTGACAAAATATATTATGCTTTTATAAAAGAAGATCGGTTTATGTACCTGGTAAATGGTTGGTCAATATCGGTTCAATTGACTTTATTTGCAGCAATTTTAGGTATATTCATCGGTATGTTTATAGCTATTGCAAAAATTACAGGGAAACCTCCTTTTGCCCAGATTGCTGATTGGTATGTATCTATTATAAGGGGAACTCCCGCAGTAGTTCAGCTAACTATAATTTACTTTATAATACTTGCAGATGTAAATCTGCCAAAAACAGTTATAGCATCCATTGCTTTTGGAATAAATAGCGGTGCCTATGTATCTGAAATAATAAGGTCAGGAATCCAGGCTGTGGATAAAGGGCAAACTGAAGCGGGAAGATCACTTGGATTATCATACAGCCAGACAATGCGGCATGTTATAATTCCCCAGGCGGTGAAGAACATACTTCCCGCTCTGGGTAACGAATTTATTATATTGCTTAAAGAAACATCCATATCAGGGTATATTGCTCTTGATGACCTTACTCGTGGTGGAACTCTTATAAGAAGTGTTACCTATGATTCTATGACGCCCCTTTTAACTGTTGCATATATTTATTTTCTTATGACAGCAATGTTATCAGCTCTTTTGGCAAAATTTGAAAGGAGGCTTCGCTCAAGTGATTAAGGTAATAAATCTGCATAAATATTTTGGGGACTTAGAAGTACTTAAAGGAGTAAATAATGAAATAAAAAAAGGTGAAGTCGTATGTGTAATAGGACCTTCGGGGTCCGGGAAAAGCACATTTTTAAGATGTCTTAATCTTCTTGAGGTTCCCACACGCGGAGAAGTAATTATTGGTGATATTGCTCTTACCGGGAATATGAAGGATATAGATAAACTGAGAAGACATGTTGGAATGGTTTTTCAGCAGTTTAACCTGTTTCCTCATATGACTGTTATTGAGAATATCATGCTTGCCCCGGTAAAAGTGCTGAAGAAAAGTAAAGAAGAGGCTGCAGCAGAAGCTTTGGAGTTATTAGGACGTGTAGGCCTGGCAGATAAAGCAAATGAATATCCGTCAAGGCTTTCGGGTGGTCAGAAACAGCGCGTTGCTATTGCAAGAGCAATGGCAATGAATCCTGAAGTAATGTTGTTTGATGAACCTACAAGTGCTCTTGACCCTGAAATGGTAGGAGAGGTTTTGGAAGTAATAAAAGCTCTTGCAAACGAAGGTATGACAATGGTAATTGTTACTCATGAAATGGGATTTGCAAGGGAAGTTTCGGATAGGGTTCTATTTATGGATGAAGGAATTATTTACGAAGAAGGAACACCAGCTCAGATATTCAGCAACCCGCAGCGGTCCAGGACAAGGGAATTTTTAAGTAAAGTGCTTTAAAAGTACTTTAGAGGTTAGAACTTTTGGAAGCAAGGTAAGTAGTAATCTGATATTAGAAGCTGATTTAAGATAAAGTAGCACACTAAGAAAAATATTCAATATGAAGTAATGCCTTGAACATTTGAGTACAGAGTTTAGTTAAATAAGGGAGAACGGTATGTATATAGCAAAAGTAATTTATATCGCAATAGCGGTACTTACAATATTGCCTCTTATTGCGTTTAATATCAAAAGATTCACTGTTAAAAGGGAAGGGGAAAATCCACGGCCTAATATTGTTATTATCATTTTGACACTTGGAGGGAGTATTCTCCTTGGGGTTTTCTTATTTTCTCTTTATAAATTTACCCTTGATTATCAACCACAACTAGTATTGGAGCGATTTATAAGATCTTACTCATCCACGGCGGCAGGTAAGATAGATTATGAGAAATTTCTAAAAGAGACAGAGAGCATATGCACACCTGAATTTTTATCCCTTAAAGACAGATGTTATAGGGAAATTGAAGCTGACCGCCAGGCAGGGCTGGGAACAGTAAGCTTTCAACTGGGTGAGACCATATTACCCAAGTATTATTTTGATAAGGAATTTTTCCCTAATGTGGAAGGAATAAAACAAAATGATAAACAGCCAATCTACATGCTGTCTATGATTGAATATGGTGAAACCAGGAAATTTTATATAACTCTTTTACGTATTCAAGGAAACAAGTGGTATGTGGATAGTTTTAATGAAGCTTCAAAGGAGCTTGCTGAATATGCATACCGGTATAATTTCATGAAATCTGAACACGCAAATAAATGGTTTAAAGTGAAAAAGTAAGCAGTATTCAGTAAAGAAAAGAATGAAGCAAATATTGAGCTTTATTTTAAGTGAAATTCTAGCTTAAATGCTTTACTAAGACGCAGTTATAAAGTAAAATAGTAAAGTGTATTTATACTATACTTAACAGTGTATTTTCATCACAATAGTTATGATACATTAACTACATATAATAGTAGATATAAAAGCAAATATAAACAATAGAAAAGGGGATGTTTTTGTGAGAAAATATTTATTAAAGAAAATAATCGTAGCGGTGCTTTCGCTGGTGCTTTCAGCTTCAATGTTATTGACAGGTTGTGGAGATTCTGGTTCTAAAGCTGATAATTCATGGGATAAAGTTAAAGAAAAAGGTGAATTTGTTTTAGGATTGGATGAAAGTTTTCCACCTATGGGATTCAAAGATGATAAGGGGGAAATTGTTGGATTTGATATTGATACAGCTAGAGAAGTATGTTCACGCCTTGGTGTTGAATTGAAAATTCAGCCTATTAGCTGGGACGCAAAAGAACAGGAACTTAATACAGGTAATATTGATTGTATATGGAATGGGTTTACAATAACTGATGAACGAAAAGAAAATGTTCTATTTACCAAGCCATATATGAACAATCGTCAAGTTCTCGTTGTTAAAGAAGATTCACCGTACAATGATATTAAGGATCTTGAAGGTAAAAAACTTGGCCTGCAGTCTGAGTCCAGTGCCGTCGACGCTCTGGATGCCAATGAAGATTTTAAGGCAAAACTCAAAGAAGTGATATTATTTGACGAGAACATGATGGCTATTATGGACCTTGAGAAAGGCGGAGTTGATGCTTTACTAATTGATGAAATAGTAATAAGGTACTATATGCAGACAAAAGGTAATAATTTTAAGATTTTCGACAAAGAGCTTTCTCATGAAGAATATGGAGTAGGTTTCCGCAAGGGAGATAAGAAACTTATGAAGAAGGTTGAGGAAACTCTTGAAGCCATGTCGAAAGATGGCAAGTTAACAGAAATATCAACAAAGTGGTTTGATAGAGATATAGTAACTATAAAAAAATAAATATAATATATAACTCAGATTTCGGTGACAAATTATGCAACGTGTTTCTATGCTTCATTCGCCTTTTGCACCGAAATCTGAGTTAATGCAGTAGAATCACTTTATATATATTTTTTTACATAAAGGCCGGCACAGTATAAAACCGGCTTTTTTAAGTATAGGAATCCATGAAATTGTTAAAAGGTTCCTATACTGAGGTTTGGAAAGGGGATTCCCCTTCCTGCTTTAAGGTAAGATTGCAATTGTAGAGCGAACAAGAAAATTCACATCATTGCCTGAGTCATGAGCAAAGCGGGTTTTCTCGTTAGAGTGCTTATCTGCGCCTGAATTTGGCATGATTGTATGTTATGCCAGATTAATCGATATTGAGGGGAAGAACAAAATGCTTGAAAATATAAATTGGAATGAAATAGCGCTTGTGTTGGAAGACTTTATAAAAAATTTTGTAAGATTATGCAAATTGCTGGGTGCAGGGGGACTGGTTTCACTAAAAGTATTTTTCCTTACATTGATATTTTCACTGCCTTTTGGATTATTGATAGCTTTTGGCAGGATGTCGGAGAAAAAGTGGATAAATGGTCCAGTCAGACTTTTTATACTTATTATGAGAGGTACTCCATTGCTTTTGCAGCTTATATTTGTGTATTTTACCCCTTCTTATTTACCTGAACCAATAAGAATTAACCTGGATCGTTTTACAGCAGCTATCATAGCTTTTTCCTTCAATTATTCAGCCTACTTTGCAGAAATATACAGGGGAGGCATAGAATCAATTTCACAAGGCCAGTATGAGGCCGCAGCAGTGTTGGGCTTTACTAAAATTCAAACATTTATCAGGATTATACTTCCTCAGGTAATAAAAAGAATATTGCCGTCCATAAGCAATGAAGTAATTACGCTGGTAAAGGACACAGCTCTGGTAATGTCTCTTGGAATTTCGGAATTATATAGGGCAGCCAGAAATGAAGCCGCGCGGGTATTTTCCACAAGTCCGATTTTTATAGCGGGTTTGTTCTACCTTCTTATGAATTATGTTGTTACAAAAGTTTTTGACAAAATTGAAAAAAAACTGAGCTATTACAGGTAGATGGCTTGGTTCTGGCTGAGTTATGGGGGAAGTGAGTAGTGGATAATGGATAGTGGATAATTAATGCTACTATTCCAATTCGGAAAGCGATTTCCATTCGTAACATAACAAATTAGCACTAAATTAATACTTAATAAGGATGATAGGAATTATGAATATACCAATGCTTGAAGTGAAAAATTTATATAAAAATTTTGATGCCAATGAGGTGCTTTCAGGAGTTTCTTTTAATGTAGAAAAAGGTGAAGTTGTTGCTGTTATAGGTCCCTCAGGATCCGGTAAAAGTACTATGTTAAGATGCATCAATCTTCTCGAAAAAATCGAAGGTGGAACGATTTTGGTCGGGGGTGATATTATGGTAAGTACTGAGGCAAATGGCAAAGTAATCTATGCCCCCGAAAGTCAATTGAGGGAAATCAGGCTTCGATTAGGTATGGTATTTCAAAGTTTTAATCTGTTTCCACATTTTTCTGTTATTCAGAATATAACTGAAGCACCTGTTTGTGTTGCGAAGATGAATCGAAAAACAGCAAATAGTGATGCTATGGAGCTGCTGGCAAAAGTAGGACTTGAAGATAAGGCCTATGCTTACCCTTATCAGCTTTCAGGCGGACAATGCCAGAGAGTTGCCATAGCAAGAGCATTGGCTATGAATCCTGAAATACTTCTTTTTGATGAGCCCACATCGGCATTAGACCCTGAACTTACCGCAGAAGTTTTAAAAGTTATGCAGGATCTGGCAGCAGAGCATATGACAATGGTAGTTGTTACACATGAAATGAGCTTTGCAAGAGATGTAGCCAACAGGGTTATTTTTATGGATAAGGGACTTATTATAGAGGAAGGCAAACCTGCAGATATATTTACAAACCCTTCTAATGACAGAACAAGGACATTTTTGAGAATATAGCGGCTGTATTAGGTTTTGCCATATGATGCCGCCTGATTTGGCTCTCGATTAAATAAACGCCGCTACAATCCATTGCTAAAGTGAATATTATATGAGGAAATCGTTTATTGCCATGTTTTTTCAAGTACAGAAAATACGCCCTCAGTAATCAGTAATCAGTGGTTTTAATGCTTTGGGTGTATGCTTCAAACTTCCTTTCTCTTATACTGAATGCTGCTGAATACTTACTAAATACTACTAAATACTGCATTAGACGAAAAAAGTTTGCTTGGTATGCAGACTTTTTGAGAATAGTTATATACAATCTTAATAATGTGCAAAAACAAATTAATATTTTTCAAAAAAAACAATTGGTTAGATGTTATAATAAATTATACATTATTGATAAAAAAATTGTGCAAATTTACAAAACCTTTGTGTTATTATACTGAATTTATTACATCAAATAGCTTAGTTACTTAATTACTTATGGGGAGGTATATGATGAAATTTTTTCAACATATATGGAATAGCCATATCAAACATTATTATATTCTGCATTTAATGATCTTACCTACAATCATTGCATTGCTTATATTCAGTTATATACCAATGCTGGGACTTGTTATGGCCTTCCAGAGCATGAATATAGGTAAAGGAATTTTTGGAAGCGAGTTTATAGGATTTAAAAACTTTGAGTTTTTATTTATGACTACTGATGCTTGGATAATTACACGCAACACGGTTTGTTATAATGTGGTATTTATACTCCTTAATATGTTCTTGGCTGTAACCCTTGCATTACTATTAAGTGAGATTCACAGTAAGAAACTTGCCAAAACACTTCAAACTATATTTATAATGCCATATTTTCTTTCAATGACCGTTGTATCAATTATTGTTTTTGCATTTTTAAGCCCTAATAGCGGTTTCCTTAATAATATATTGGAACTTCTTGGTTTTCAGCGCCAAAGTTGGTATATGAAACCTAAATTCTGGCCATTAATTTTAGTAATAGTAAATGCATGGAAAAATGTAGGATATTCAGCAGTAGTATATCTAGCTGCAATATCTGGAATATCCGAAGAATATTATGAGGCTGCTATAATTGACGGAGCAAATAAATTGAAGCAGGCATGGTATATAACTATTCCGCATTTGAAAGCTATGATGACTATAATGCTGATTCTTTCGGTTGGTGGTATATTCCGTGGTGATTTCGGGCTTTTCTATACCGTTCCCTAGGATAGTGGTGCTTTATATCCTGTTACTGATGTAATTGATACTTATATATACCGTTCTTTAACGACATTAAACAATGTAGGCATGGCTACTGCAGCAGGTCTTTACCAATCAGTTGTGGGCTTTTTATTAGTTTTGACAACCAATAAAGTTGTCAACAGGATATCACCTGATAATGCCATGTTTTAAACAACTAAAATAAATGTCAGATGCAGTAAATAAAGATGGAGGTTTGTATGAAAAGAAAAAGAAAGTTTAATCAAATAGCTCCCGGCTGGAATATTGTAATATCTACATTATTAATACTAACATCACTTTTGATTGTGCTTCCACTTATTTTAGTTGTTATTATTTCCTTTTCAAGTGCAGAAAGCATTGCGTTTAATGGATATACATTTTTTCCATCGGAATTTACTTTAAATGCATATAAAAATTTGGCAAAAACAGGGGCTCAAATTAAAAATTCTTATATTATAACTGTTTTTTATACCTTTACAGGTACAGTTTTGAGTTTATTTGTAATGTCTATGTGTTCCTTTGTATTAGCACAGAAAAAATTTCCTGCAAGAAAAGCATTAACCTTTTACGTATTTTTTACTATGCTTTTCTCCGGTGGTCTTGTTCCTTCATATATAATGAATGTGAGATATTTGCATCTTAATGACACTATATGGATATTTTTATTACCAGGTATAGTAAATTCATTTCATATTATAATACTTCGTACTTTCATTCAAACTACTATCTCGGATAGTTTGATTGAAGCCGCTACTATTGACGGTGCAAATGATTTTACAATTTACTATAAGATAGTTTTACCGCTATCCAAAGCAGGCCTCGCTACTGTTGGGTTATTCGGCTTAGTTGGCAGGTGGAATAATTGGTTCACCGGTATGCTTTATGTTGAAAATCCCAAGCTTATACCTTTACAAACCATGCTGTATAAGATTCAGAAGGATATCGAATTCATTAAGTCAAATGCAGAGATTTCCGATTCAGTAATGGGACTAGAATTGCTAAGATCGATGCCTACAGAGAGCACACGAATGGCAATTACTATTACTGCAACAATACCTATATTATTTGCATATCCATTTTTTCAAAGATATTTTATTAAGGGTTTAACAATTGGTAGTGTTAAAGGTTAGTTTATTATTCCACTAACACATAGTGGAAATAAAACATAATAAACAAATTCTATTCATAAGGAGGATTTTTGTATGAGAAAAACTTTCTTTAGTAAGGTGTTTCTGGCAGTAATCATTTTATCTCTGGTATTTACAGGATGCAATGGTTCTAATTCTAAAAAGGAACCTGCATCTACCGGAGCAGATAAAATAACCACTACATCAGATGCACCGCCATCAAACCTTAAACCTGTAGAACTTGTATGGTACACTGCAGTTGACTATATAAGGGCTGATATGGATATGGTCTGGAATGAAATTAATAAATACTTAAAAGAAAAAATTAATGTAACACTGGACCGTCATTTCTATCCTATGGCAGATTATAGAGAAAAAATCTCTACAGTTGTAAGTTCAGGGCAGTATATGGATATTCTTTTTACAGGTGCATCTTATAGTTTTGCAGCAAATGCCCATCAGGGTGCATATTATGCAATTGAAGACCTGATTCCCAAATATTTACCGGAAACAAAAAAAATAGTGCCCCAAGGTGGATGGGACGCTTTGACCATTGATAACCATATTTATGGTGTACCTACCTATAAAGATATGGCTGATCGTTTCTGTTTCTTATACAACAAGACTATGGCAGATAAACACAATCTTAAGGTTCTGCAAAATGGAAAGTGGGCAACGTTTAAAGATATGATTCCTCTGCTATACGAGGCAAAGACTGCAAGAGATGCCGATCAGCCAGATCTTGCGAAACAGCCAATTATTGAAATGCTTAATGGCATAAAGAGGTATTATCCTTTTGAATCTCTCAATGGTCTTGCAGTAGCAAATATCCCCGGGGTAGAAGCATACGAAGGGAAAGGCAGTGGAGAGACAGTATTTAATCTTTATGAAACAAAAGAGTATAGAGAACTATGCAAGACTATTAAGAAACTTGTTGATGACGGCATATTTCCGTATGATGCTAATAACTTTGACCCGGATAGAGCATTGTTAAATTCTGGCAAACTTATAGGTAACTTTTCCGGTGGATATATTGAAATAAAGCCGGATATGTATACCGGCCGTGAAACTGCACTCTCGACTTCCAGTTTAGTTGTAATGACTACAGAGTATGTTCAGTCAGGTTTGCAGGCACTTTCCAGCAAAACTAAAAACCCGGACCGTGCATTGATGTTCTTAGAACTTCTTAACACTGACAAAACACTTGCTAATATGGTACGTTTCGGAATTGAAAATGAGCACTATGTTTACAATAGTGAAGGAAGGCTTGATATTACCATAAGCCCGCGTAATAAAGATATTGCTAGCTATACGGATTATGCGTACTACTTTTGGTATGGTTGGCAGTTTGGTAATATCCTCGCAGGCGATTTGCCATCTGTGGTTTCAACGAATTTCGGGAACTTGCTTAAAGAGTTGAATGATAGCTCTATTCAGGACACAAATCTCGGGTTTGCAGTTAATACCAAACCAATAGCGAATGAAATTGCTGCTTGTTCCAATGTTATAAATGAGTATGACTCCAACACCAATTTAAGAAGCGGCATGGTTGAAGATTTAGATAAAACAATTGATGAATTCGTTGCCAAACTTAAGGCAAATGGATCACAAAAAATTGTTGATGAAATTCAAAGGCAGCTTACTGAATGGAGGAAATCTGTAGGTAAAACTACTAAATAATTGCTTGCAATCAGTTATTTGAACAAAATGAAAAGAGATAATTAGTGTAAAAGAAGGAAGCAAAAAGGTTGCAGTCCTTTTTGCTTCCTAAAAAAGCCTTGATTAAAGCCAGGTAAAGCTTTGATTGAAGTCAAATTAAGCTGACAAAAGCTAACAAGAATAAATAAGGGGGGGTTAAGAATAACAAAAGTGAATAGGAGTGAATATGAGGTAATAAGAATCAATATAATTTGATGACAATATTGCACCATTAGGAACATATCAACAACTTGATTTATGGCGAGAACAAGCATATAATTAAATATATTGAAAATCATATTTATTAGTATATTAAGGGTTCATTATTGTGTGAATGCTGATTATATGGTTAAAAATTAATTATTAATGGACAGTTGTATAGTTGATGGAAGGGAGGGCTTATGTTATCACTTGATTTTGATATATTGTGGGTATCGAAGTGTACTTATCCGGCAAAACATGTAATTAAGAAAAATTATCATGATTATTACCAAATTGTTTTTATACTAAATGGAGAAGGAGAAATAATATTAGGTAATAATGCCTACAATACCAGTGTTAATCAGGTGTATATATTTAAGCCCAATGTTGAACATTCAATTAAGGCTTCTAGGTTCAAATTGCTAAATATAGTTGAGGTTAAGTTTTATTGCAATAATACTATCAGTGAGAGCTTAGTGTATCAATTACCATCAATTATTAAAGATACAGGACAATCTATAAGGACAGCTTTTGTAAACATTGTCGAGGAAGTTAAAATGCAAGACAAATATACTGAATACATAATAAACTCGTTATTTACTCAAATAATATTTTTTTTGGTAAGAATATCGGAAACAGAGCCAAGCTATTCCTGCAGAAAGAATATAGATAGAGTTAATTACAAAGATGATAGAAGCATAAGAAATGAAAAAGAAGGCGATGAGCCATTGACTGCTATTATTGATTATATTATGCAGAATTACTTTATGGAAATAAAGCTGATTGATCTTGCAGAAATAGTTTATTTAAGTCCGATTTATTTTTGCTCAATTTTTAAAGAAAGATATGGAGTTTCACCAATACAATATCTCCAGAGTGTTCGACTTGAAAATGCAAAGAAGCTGCTTATAGATACCAATAATTCTATTACAACAATATCAGAAAGGGTAGGATTTCAGTCTGTCAATTACTTCTCAAGATATTTCAAAACTCATGAAGGTATAACCCCTAACGAATTCCGTAGAAGGAACCAGAATTTTATTATTAAGGATTTTCGCGGGGATATTACTGATTTTTCCTAGAATATGTTTAATTATGCTTGCTTATATTAAATTTCCATATAGGATGTAAGATTCTTGCTGAAATACATCTATGAATGTTTATGCATACATATTAATATGTATGTGTGCTACTACAAGAATACTGTAAGAAAAATCCATGTTGATAGTATTACTAGTATTTTTAAAGAATTCACAATTAACTAGGAGGACTTTTCATGAAAGACAAAGCAATAATAGGAATTATAGGTTGTGGAATGATAGCTCGGGATGTACATCTTAAAAATGCATTTTCAAACCCCAGGATACATGTGAAATGGTGCTGTGATTTATCCGATGAGAGGTTA
>DAOSDD010000024.1:0-28167 GCA_035362115.1 Clostridiales bacterium
GCAAACAGCCTCCTGCATGGGGTACTGATCAAGTAAAGGTGAAAGTTACAGCAGAAGGGTACGAACATACTTATCCTGTAACTGAGTTTTTCTCAGACCTTATTTTCCCAAATACAGATGGTACTATTACAGTTGGTATTCCAGCCATGTCTTATGCAGCAGAAGGAAGACGTGCTGTTGAAGTTTTCAAGGGTGAGGTTGTGATTGCTAGAACAGGCTTCAATGTTGGTGATAGTAAGATTATGTATGCCAACTCCCATGAGTATTGGAATGAAGTTGCGATAGGTGGCGAATATCTTGAAAACTATTTAAATAGCAACCCGAAAGCTGAAGTTTGGTTAAATGGAGAGAAAATTGCTTCCAGCATTTCTTACCGATTTATGGGCGAATTACTATTCAGATTTCCAACATCCTTTGAACCGGGGGCAAACTACAGAATAAAAGTGTTTGTTAATGATGATGAGAAAACCGAAGCCGAGGGATTTCCTTTTTCTGTAGCTCCGCGTCTTGACCTCGATAATCCGATTGTCAGTATAGCAGAGGGTAACTGCACACTAATAATAAAGGAAAGCAGTTATGCAGAATATGGCTGGCAATCGGATGATGCAATAACAGTCCATGTACATGGACCTGAATTCTATAAGCGTTTTGAAACCACTGGTGGGAATCTTACAGTTAACAATGATACCGTAGTCTTTACATTAAAAGATGGATTCGGAAATAATTTATCTTTAATTACAGGTGAATATAATGTAGATGTAGATAAAGATGGTGCCAAAATCGGTTACGGGGAGTTTATAGTTGTACAGAATGACGGCGATGCTATAAAAGGAAGTGTTAATAACCCTGACGGTTCAGCAGCCGATGGCGGATATGCAGATATACATAAGGTAGATCAAGGTTGGGGTACGCGTATAATATTGGGTCATGATGGTAAATTTTATATAAGAAAAGAGCGCCTTAAAGGAACCGGAGATTATGAATTTATCGCCATACCTTCATCATCTTCACAGTACGCAAGCAGCAGTAGAGTAGTGACACTTGATGAAAATGGAGACATAAAAGATAAAGATGGAAGCATACTAAATACAGTTGATATAACTCTTAATAAGGCACAGGTTTCAGGCACAGTTTATGTTTATTCCGGCGGTGATAAAGCCAATGGAGGAAGAGTTGATATACATGAGGTTTATGATAATAATAATTGGAAGTGGATTACGGGAGAAGATATTGCTTCTGATGGTACATATAAAATCGGTGGTTTGAAACCAAATACAAAATATCAGATTGTTGCAATTCCTCCGAGGGAAATTGATTATTTGCATTCGGATACAGTAGAAATAATTACTGATGATTCTGCATCTTTTCCAACTCCTGTTGATCTTTCATTCACAAAACCTCAAATTCGGGGAATTGCAAGGGATGATGGCAATGAGCTTTTGAATAGTGGTCAATATTATATTAATGCTAGATCTCTTTATTACCATGGTTCTTATAAGACAAAAACAGGAGATAACGGCATTTTCATGATTGGTGGTCTTGCCCCCGGTGAGTATATGATCTCTATCGAACCAGAGAGTAATTCCATATATGTTAGATCTGAAGAAATTAAAGTAGTAATTGATCAGAATGGAATTGCATCACCTTCGTCAATTGAATTAAAACTTGCCCAGCCGAAATTGACAGGAAGTGTAATAGATAAAGATGGTAATACTCTATCATCTGATGGCTATGTTGAAGTGTATAAAGGCACATGGAAAAACATGCAGTTTATTAGCTCTGTTAGAGTTGATATAAATGGCACATTCAGAATTGGAGGCATACCTGACGGAGATTACTATATAAGGGCAATAGTTAATTATGGTTCTGAAAAATTCAGCAGCAACTCTTCGTCGGTATTTACACCAATAAAACTAGGAACTACAGAAACTGTTAATCTCCAGCTCACCGACAGATCAGTACCTCGAATCCGGTGGATTATGGATACAGGTGTAGGGTCCGGATTTGTGAATTTGCATATGTACAACCTTGCAGGCAAAACTAAAGATGCTTTTGCAGCAGAGATTCTTGATGCAGAAGGTTCTTCATTAACCCCTTCAATACAAATACCTGCAGAGAATATTAACATTACATGGGTTGATGAATTCTCCGATGAAGCTGGTCTTGAAATATATTCTGAAAGTATAAAAAATCTAAAAGCCGGAAAATACAAACTAAAGTTATCATATAATGGAGTAGAGATATCCTCCGATAGTCCTTTGCAAAATGAGTTCATTGTATTATATTATATGGATGTTTCTCCAAAAGGAGCACTTCCATCAACAGCACCCGGAATGCTGCTCAAGCTTTTTGTAAATGACGGAAAGGGCGGAAAAGTTTCGGGAATATGGAAGGAAGGAGATACATTATCGGCAAAACTTATAACAAGTAACGGAGTAGAATATCATAATACTATTCCATGTACAATAAATACCGATGATACAATTTCAATAAACCTACCGACAGATATAACACTGCCAGATGGCTGGAATTATATTGAAATATACAATAAAATAAATACTGAAAGCATACTGCTCGGTAAAGCCGACTTCGTTGTAGGAACTCCTGCCATACGGCGAGTACAGGACGCAAATGAGGGCGACAATAATGTAAATGTTGAAGGTGATTACCTGGCAGTTTATGAAAAACAAGGTGTATCAGGAGAAATACTTGACTTAACCGGAAAGGTTCTTTGGACCAGTGCCTATGTAAACTTTGCATGGGAAAGGCTTGAATTCAGATTTGATGATCTTCAGCTGCCTGCCGGAAATTTCAAATTTAGAATTAAAGATGGTACAACTGTTATTGGGGAAAATTCATTTAATGTAGTACCTCAATTGATTTGTACTCCACGTGTTGTTCCGGACCAATCTGCAGCCACCCTTACTGTGAAAAACAGTTCTTCGTTGAGTGAGTTCAAGTGGAGCAGTAATGACAGTATTACGGATTTTAGGGTTTACATCGGCAATTCAGGACCATGGTTTGATATTGATTCAGGCAATGGACTTTCATTTGCTGATGACGGTAGTGGTAACCTAATAATAAATATTTCAGCGGAAAATATGCAGAAGCTTTCATTTGGAGAAGGAAAGGCCCAGATTGATGTATACAAAAATCATGGGGAGGCGGACTTCAGAAAAATCGGGTTTGCAAGGTTTGTCCTAGGGTATGATATAATTTCCGGAACAGTCAAAAACCTGGAAAATGAACCTATGCCCGGAGTAAGGGTTAATATTGAAAATATCAGTGAATATGACCGGAGAGGCTTTTCTGTATTTACCGACGGCGAAGGAAAGTTCAATATATCCAAATCGGATATGCCATGGCCTGGAGATGAAATTCCGACAGGAGATTATTCTTTTGTTGTAATGGCACCAAAAGGCTCATCTTACGGTTCTGCAATAACAAAAGTTAATATTGATCCTGCTGTCACAAATAATGTAATATTGGCTCTGCCACCGGCACAGATTACAGGAACTGTAAAAGCCGGTTCGGAAAATGCTACAGGTTCCAGGGTAGAGGTGTTGAAACCTATTGATGATAGGAAATGGGAATACTTATATTACATAGATGTAAACAGCGATGGCACTTTTAGTTTCGGCGGACTTGATGCAGGTACCTATTTTATAGTGGCACATGCACCGGAGGGGCTGCTCTTTTTGCATTCACCTGCTGAAGAAGTGGTTATTGGTGATACTGTACAAGATATTACAGTTAACCTGAGTCCTGTTCAGGTTGTTGGAGCAGCTTGGGATGCCAAAGGTAATTTGCTTGAAGGTTATGAATATTACTTAAGGGTAAGATCCCTTGAACCGGAAAAAGGTGAAAATGATAATGGCAAATGGAGGACCGAGTATGGGAAGTATTACCTGGGCGGACTGAAACCTGGTTCCTATGCAATAAATATGCAACCGAATAGGGATTCATTATATACACAATCTCTTGAGGAAATATTTACGGTTAACCCTGACGGGACAGTGTCACGTGAAGTTATTGATCTAAAATTCACAAATCCTAAAGTAATAGGGGCTGTTAGATATATAAAAGATCAGGAAATGCTGCCTTTAACTGAAGGTTATGTAGATATATTTAAAGGTACCTGGCAAAATATGCATTATATCACAACAGTTGAGCTGGATGAGAACGGCAAATTCAGAATTGGAGGAATCCCCGGCGGCAAGTATTATATACGAGCTGCTATATGGGACGAATCTCCGTTACGTCAGGATTATTCACAATCATTTATGAAGGAAATTATAATAAGTGATGATATTCCTGAAACACCGGAAGAAATAGAAGAACCATTGATGTTAATGGATAAAACCCCGCGCATAAGGGTGGTCTATGATGCAATGACAGGTGATGACAACCTTAGATTGCGCATGGTTAATGCGAGTAAGCTCGTTAATACAAGTGGTGTGGTTAGCGGTCTGACGGCAGAAATTATGGATCAGTATGGAAATCCTCTTGCTAATCCTATCGAAATATCAAATCCAGGCAACTTCAGTATAGATAATCGTACTTGGGATTTTAACAAAGATGAAGCCGATATTTTGATCAGACTAAGTGGAAATCTTAATCTAAAACCCGGCAATTACAATCTTAAGCTTATATATAATGAAGGAACAGGTTATAAGCAGGTTGTAAATGAAACACCTTTTATAAACGGCTTTAATGGTTTCAGAATTTTATATTGGCTCCATGTAAACCCATATGGAGTTTTACCGGGGACAGCATCATTAGGCAAGATTATTGAAATAAGCGCAGATGGTGACAGCAGCCAATATCCATGGAATACAGGCGATAGTGATAAACTTATAATTAAGCTGACTACAGAAGATGAAACAGAGTATACATTACCCTGTTCCATTGATGCAAACAATATCATTAAAGCAGAATTAACTTCACCTCCAATACCTTCGGAAGGTCTTGCAAAAGGCAGATATAGAATTACTGTTTATAAGGATGAGGTGTTGCTGGGGGTTTCAGAGCTGCACGCAAGTGAACCTTATATTAATGGCATATTTGATTCATGTGAAGAAAATGACTTCATAACACTTTACGGCATTAACTTGATTACGTATGAAGAGAATGACATAGTAGGGAAGGTATACCGGATATCCGACGCAACACCAGTTGTCACCAGTTCAAAAGTAGATTTCAACTGGGGCCATCTTAATATATCCTTAAATAATACAAGGCTTATTCCCGGGGATTACAGGCTTGAGCTTTATGTTGACGGAGCCGAGATTGCGCTTCCGGAAGATGGTATATTCACAGTGGCAAACCTGTTGCGTGCAACACCAAGCTATTTACTTACAGGAAATACCTCCGGCAAAACAGTTACATTGGATGCTGCAGAGGGTATAACTCCATGGGAAATCGGTGATAAGCTTTTCATAAGTATTTCATGCGATAACTATGGAAATGAAGAGTATGGGCCTATTTCCGTTACTGCCGAATCAGTATCGTCTATAACATTCACAATGCCCGATATAGTAAATGAAGGTCATTGTTCTATATTTGTATATAATGAAAATGACCCTGATCATATAAAATATATTGGATATGCACACTTTGAGATACTGGAGCAAACACAGCTTACCGGTACAATAAAAGACTTTGCAGAAAATCCGGTACCTTATTCTTCAGTCTTGGTATTTAGAACTGATGAAAAAACCGGCGAACATTGGGTAATGAGATTTGATGCCGATGGCGAAGGCAACTATGCAGTATATGGGATTGAACCTGGTGAATATACAGTTTTTGCCATACCCCCAGCAGGGAAAGTCTTATTTGAATCTGACAGCTTGGAACTCGTAATTAACGATGATATGACAGGTACTATTCCCAGTCCATGTGATTTTATCCTTCCTGAAGCCAGAGTAATATCAGGTACAATAAGCATTCCTGAGAGTGTTACTGAAAATAGATACATTCATGTGCATGCATTTACTGATAAAGGTACCCCCGATGAAGCTGATGATATTGGTACAGGCTCTGAAGTACTAATCCCTGCAGGTGAAACAAGCGTACTTTACGCAATCAACGTACCTGTTGGGTATAGCTATAGAGTACAATACTTCGCTGATCCGGGCTATGGATATGAAAATGGCGGTTTTTACTCTGAAAACGGAACAGTATTTGATTATTATCAGGCAACGCTTTTGGATTTGACAACATCCGGGAAATCAGGCATTGACCTGTATGTAAGCAAAGCTTTAGCACCTTCCATTGTAAAGGCGGAAGCCATTGAGGATGGAACAGCTATAAAACTTTACTTCAGCAAGCCCCTTGATATGATGACATTACCTTCAGCTCCGGCAGGCTTTACTATTAAAGTCAGCAGTGATGTATATGAAATCAGTAGTGTAACAGCAAATGAAAAAGAAAATGAACTTACACTGGAGCTTGATAATTACAAGATATTCAAGGATTATACAAATATAACTCTGACATATGGTAAGGAAGCCGGTGTAAAATCTTATGACGGAATGCTGCTTGAAAGTATAACCACTGATGAACCGGTTTCAATTTCAAACTTAAGTAATAGAGTATTAAGTATAGTAACAGGCTTTGCTAACGGGGCTTTATTAAATAAGGACGCAAGGATAAGTGTTTCGACTTCAGAGGAAGCTAAAATAATACTGAAAGAAAACGAATCAATACTTGTATCAGGTGAGACATCAGTAACAGGAACGATCTCTTCTGAGGGTTCTCATGCAATAACAATTTCTGTTGATGGCAGAAAGAACGATATAACTATAACCTTCACTATTGATAAAACTCCTCCTGATATAGCAATATTAAACTGCGATAATACAGTAGTTATAAATAATCATGACGGAGTAACTCCTACTATAGAATTCAGCAGTGATTGTGTTGCTGCCTCAAAGGTTGTAACTCTCAACGGGCAGGCATATGACGGCAGCACAATCAAAAGGGCAGGGGAATATATACTCAAAGCATCCGCAAGGGATGAAGCAGGAAATGTAAGAACAGTAAGTAAAGAATTTAAAATTATCTGGGACACAGGTGCTCCTGTCATTGTTGTAAGTGGTGTTGAAAACGGGAAAATATACCAAGACACGTCAATTGGAATATCATTGGCTCGTGATGCTGGTATACCACAGGAATACAGCAATGAAGCAAACTATTACTACAAAGGCAGCCTGAAGTTACCGGATGGCAAGGTTCAAACCTTTGATAATAATTCCATTCCTTCTGTTACAGACAAAGGTGCATACAGGCTGGAAATCCTTGCAGTAAATCCCAGTTACACGGATATTACCAGCAAAAAGATTATAGAATTTACAATTGATAAAGACATTCCGAAAACGGAAATAGGCAATTTAATTCATAACCATATTTACAACACTGAAGTTACACCTCTAATCAGCTTTACAGATGATGTAGCTTCACAACAGACCCTTATTGCTAATGCAACTGTTACTCTGACCAAAGGTGATTTACCGGTTAAAAATTATCACATTGGCGATACAATTACGGCAGATGGTGTCTACACACTTACTGCTGAAACCAAAGATGCTTTTGGTCATGAATCGGAAGTTAAATCCGTTACCTTTACAATTGACAGAACAAAGCCGGTAATAACCACTTTCGGTGTCTTGAACGGATATACTTACAAGGATCAAGATGTAACTGTTACAATCAAGACAAATGAAGGTACACTTACGGTGATTTGTAATGGGAATACAATTATGCCGGATGGAAACGGGCAATTGCCAACATTTAAAGGTGAAGAGGATAAATTAACAGTATATAAGCTTTATGCTGAGGCTAAAGATGAGGCAGGAAATATTTCTGGACAAGAATTATCCTTCACCATAGACAGGCTTGCTGTTAACATTAAAGTAAACGGTATCTCCGATGGAATGCTGATAAATTATAGTCCGGATATTACTTTCACAACCTTTGAAGGTATGAACGAAAAGACCGGAACAGCAGCTGAAATTGATGGTATTGCATTTGCAGGCGGAAGCTATACTAAAGAAGGAAGCCATACAATGGTATTAAGTTATACAAGCGGTGGCAATACCTATACTAAGAGCATAAACTTCATAATAGATAAAACTGTACCGGCGATAAGCTATAACAATATTCTAAAAAATAATGATGCAGCAACATCCGTCATTTATACCAAAACAGGAGATTCCATCAAGGTAAGAGCTAATATCAGCGATACAAATGGTATAAGTGAAGCATATTTCAGTATAGGAACAGCTGCAGCAGCAATTCCTATGAAATATGTTGAAGGTTCAGGCTATTATGAAGGTGAATTCTTCGTTGGTAGTGGTAATTATACGGAAATGGATATAATTATTACTGCAAAAGACAAGGCCGGTAATTCCGCTTCGCCAAAACATTCAAATGTTAAAGTTATAATTGATAATACAAAGCCAGTTGTGAGTATTAAAACAGATCCAGCAATTGCTGACGGCAGGAACGGAATATTCAAGTCAGAAAACATGAAAATTACGTTAACTGCAGGAACAACTGAAACAATATACTATAATTTCAATAACAATCCGGGCAGTGCAGCAGGCACCATACAACTATCACCTGCACAAGGCACCAATATATTGGTATACAAAGCACAGGACCCGGCAGAAAATATGTCTGATGAGAAGATATACATATTTGAATATGATAGTATCAGACCATCGGATGTTATCCTGTCAGATTTAACTCCGGAAACTAGCCTGGTAAATACGGAAACTGTTGGGATAACCGGTTCTGTTGACAATGAAGGTGGCAAAGCAGGTTCAAAGGTTCTGCTTAAAAAGGCAAATACAGGAGAGGTAGTGGCTTCTGCAAACATCAAAGCTGATAATACCTTTGTTATGGATGGCATTAGGCTTGTTGAAGGATTAAACAGCTTTACACTCACAGCAATGGACCTTGCGGGAAATGAAAGCAGCACGCCCACTGCCATTTCAAGGACATTGGATAGTACTGCCCCAATCATAAAGGTTGATAAGGTGGATGATATACATTACACTATTTCAGCTAATGAGGATGTTACATTAATAGTAGTAAAATTCAATGGAATTGTTATTGACAAGGCTAAAATCATAGTAGACCCGGCAAATGCAAGGAAATATACTGTTGAAACACCTGATCCGGTAGAGGGTACCAATACTCTGAATGCAAGTGCTGCCGATACTGCCGGAAACATTGGACATGGTTCATATACAAGTACCTATATACCTGCAAACACATCACAGACTGATGTGCAGCTGAATGATAATTCAACAATGGATATACCGGGTACGGCTTTTACAACTTCTGTACAGATGCTTGTAAAAACAGTTGATGTTGATGACAATATAAGCTACAAACCCTTGGGAGCAGCAATGAACTTCGAGTTTGTAGATGAAGAGAGCAGACCTGTTGCACCTGAAGCACCTCTGGTAATAAGAAATTATATAGGTGCCGGACTTAAAGGCGTTGCACTGATGCATGTTAATGCAGACGGAACGGTTGATAGAACTATTACAGCAACGGTTACCACAAGCAATGTGTTTGATATGTATGATAATGATACAATAGACAGTCTAGGTACATTCGATGATAATGATATAAACAAGGGAACTGTTATTTATATCAAAGATACAGGATATGTAGTGTTTAAAACAAAAACTTTCTCCGGCTATGCAGTAGTGCAGGACGTTACCGCCCCTGAAATTGTCCTGTCAACTTCTGATTTTGAAATTAACGCAGCAGATAAATCAGAAGGCAAAATGAGAATTGCCGGAACCCTGAAAAAAGGAGGCACAGGAGCTGATTCTGCAGAGGATGATACCACAGCATATATCATGGAGGTTACTATCGATAGTGTTGTAATGGATATAGGAGGACTTACTGAAGAACAAAAGGGTTACAACTTCAATATTCCACTGGATTTGGCAGATGGAACACATGAGGTTGAAATCAGAGCATCTGATGCTTCAGGTAATGCATCCACTTTGACAAGGACATACCAGGTGGATGTAACACCACCGGTATTGACTGCTGAAGCGGCAACAGACAAAACAAACAGGGATAGTGTAGATATTTATATAAGCACTGATGAAACTTCCGAAATCTGCATTAACGGGGAATATGCAGGACATTTCTATGGCAACAATATCATACCGTTTACATTGAAAGATGGCTCGGAAAACGAAATCAGTGTAACTGCTAAAGATGCATTTGGGAATTCATCGGAAGCTGAAACTATTAAGGTAACAAGGGACTCGACTGCGCCTTCTATAACAATTTCCGGTGTAGTCAATAATGCAATTTACAGCACCGACCGTGAAATTGTCGTTTCAGTCACTGATACTCATGATTGCGAGGCAGTTATCACTATGGATGGGGAAGCTTATATACCCGGAATATATACGGTAGAAGGAAAGCATACCTTAAGAGTTGATGCCGCAGATTCTTTCGGAAACACCTCCAGCAGTGTGATAACTTTCACTATTGATAAGAGTGTGCCGTTTATTAAAATATCAGGTGCTGAAAATGGTGGTGTATATAATTCAAACAAAGTAATTGAAATTAGTGTTGAAAATGCTGATGAGATAACAGTTGAAATATCTACCGACGGGCAGGCTGCACAAAGCATTCCAATGGAGTTGGCGGGTGGAAGCATTCCATTAGGAGCATACGGAGAGAAGCATGATTATAAAATAACTGTAACAGCTAAAAGGACTACTGCTGAGAGAACGCTTATTTCAGTTGATATTATTACTTTGACAATTGACAGAAAAGAACCGCCTGCTGTTACACCAGACGATGATACAGGTGATACAGGTGATACAGGTGGAGGTACAATACCGGTTACTCCTGTAACTCCGGTAACGCCTAAACCTGATATTCCTGAAAATCCAGAGACTGATACCCCTGAAACTCCTGAACAGGTTGTTCCTGCGGTTTCTGAACCGGTTAACGGTATTATTACTGTAGAACCTGTTTTAACAGGAAACACAGCAAATTCTGCTGTTACAATGGAGGTAATTGATACTGCATTCAAACAGTTGAAAGCAAATGCTGTGGGTGTTAAAACTATTGGTATAGAGGTAAAAGAACTTTCAGACGCCAAAACATATACCCAGGAGATACCTGCAAGCATAATGCAAGCCGGAAGTGCAAAACGGAACATTGCAATATCTATGCCGTATGCAACAGTGACTATACCGGGCAACATGTTTACTGCTGCCGATATTGGCAATAAAAAAACAATTGAAATATCTGTATCAACAGTAGATATTGATGAGCTTGCCGGGGAAACGGGTAAGAATATTGATAAGGATATCATTAATGCTATAGGAAACAAGCCTGTAATCAGTTTGAGTGCTTCAATTGATGGGAAGAATGTTGCATGGAATAATCCTGATGCGCCTGTAGAGATATCTATCCCTTACACACCTTCTTCTGAAGAGCTTATTAATAACGAACATATTGTAGTATGGTATATTGACGGGAATGGTAAAGTAGTTGCAGTACCCAGCGGAAGATATGATGTACAAACCGGCAGGGTAACATTTACAACTACCCACTTCAGCAAATATGCTGTAAGTTATGTAAAGAAGACTTTCAGTGACATATCTGACTATAGCTGGGCTAAAAAGCAAATAGAAGTTCTTGCTTCAAAAGGTGTTATAAATGGCAAGCCGGGAGGCGTCTTTGATCCCGGAAGCAATATAACCAGGGCGGACTTCATCCTGCTTCTAGTCAAGGCATTGGGATTTACAGCAAAGGCAGACACCAACTTTGCAGATGTTAAGGCTTCCGACTACTATTATGAGGCGGTAGGCATAGCAAAGAAACTTGGTATAACTCAAGGTACCGGTAATAATTTGTTCAAGCCTAATGAGTTTATTACAAGACAGGATATGATGGTACTTGTAAATAGGGCTCTTCTGTTGCAGGACAAGCTCTCTGCGCCAGGCAATGTGTCCGATCTGTCAAAATTTGGTGATGTTGGTAAGATTGCGGCATACGCAAAAGAAAGCATAGCTAATCTTGTAAATGAAGGAATTATACTGGGAAGCAATAGTAATATTAACCCTCTTGGGAATGCATTAAGAGCTGAAATTGCAGTAGTTATTTACAGGATTTACTACAAGTAGTGAAACTTAGTGCTAATACTGTGTTAGCGTTAGTTAACACAGTGAAAAATAGAGCCATAGCAAACTTAGTTTTGCTGTGGCTCTATTTGCTCAAAGGTAATTTGTTTAAGGGTATAAGGAAACAAATTCTTCTGCTGATACATACAAGGGTGCATTTTTTTCAAATATAGAAAATGCACCCTCTATACAAAAAACATATTTATTAGTATTATCTGGTATGTTATAATTTATATATGGTATAGAATAAAAAAAATAGCAGTATAATTAATTATTTTTCTTATGCAAATATATGCAAATATAAAATAAAAGCAAAAATATACTGATTTATACATGGATGAAAAGTATGTAAAAAATGCCAACTTGGACTTGATAGTAATGATAAAATTACTGAAATTATATAGGCATCCAAAATAAATTAATAACAAGCATATTAAATAGTTTTGATATAAGCGATTGATTAATATTGCTTGATATGAATAGGAGTTATTCTATGTATAAAAAAAAGATACTTATCATTGATGATACTGAGCTAATAGTGAAAATAATAAAAGATATCCTTGAGACTGCAGATTATAATGTTATTTCGGCAAGCAGCGGAGAAGAAGGTTTAATCAAGGTAGAACAGGAAAAGCCTGACCTTGTTATACTGGATGTCGTTCTTCCCGGAATGGATGGCTTTCAAGTTTGCAGAATGCTGAGAAATGATGACAGGAACAACCTTATGCCTATTATTATTCTTACGTCGCAATGTGATGAAGATGATAAGCTTACAGGACTTGAACTTGGTGCCGATGACTATATTATTAAGCCTTTTAATCCAAGAGAACTCTTAAGCAGAGTAAGAAATACACTTGTAAGAATTGATAGAAATAGATATGTTAATCCTCTTACAGGACTTCATGGAAATATTGAAATACAGACAGAAATGAATCAAAAAATCGCCAGTAATGAAATTTTCTCTTTAATTTATGCGGATATAGATAATTTTAAAGCTTATAATGATGTATATGGTTTTGCTAACGGAGATATAGCTATTAAACTTACAGCTGATATTTTAAACTATAATATGCGGTTATTTGGTACACCTGGTAATTTTTTAGGACACATTGGGGGAGATGATTTCATTATTATAACAATGCCGCAATGTGTTGATGACATATGCAAAGGTATTATTCACGATTTTGATATTAAGATCTTGAATCTATATAATGAAGAAGACCGAAAAAACGGTTATATAATAACTACTAACAGACGGGGAGAACCTAGGGAATTTCCAATAATGACTATTTCTATGGCTGTTGTTTCAAATGAATATAGGGACTTCAAAACTTACTACCATATAGCTGAAGTGGCTGCAGAAATAAAAAAGGTTGTAAAATCCATGAATGGCAGTTGCTACTCTAAGGATAGGCGAAGATGTTAATGTGAATAGATTTAATGGAAACACATATGATTCATAGCACATGTGACGAGGAATATAAAAACAGGTGCTGCAGGGGTCTGGGGTTTGCCGATTTACCACTTGTGTTAGTATTTACCAATTTACGATTTGCGGACAGGTTTGACAAACTATATCAACGGGTGTATAATATGCATAATATGGCACATTGCCATATAAAACTGCATAAAAAAAACATGGTAAAAAAGCTGAATCCCCTTTTAGAAAAGGGGTACGGAGGAACCATACCATGGGGGGTTAATCCACTAATGTGATTCACAATTATTTAATGTTGCTGGCAGAATAATTTATATTGCTGCCGGTGATGTAGCTAATGTGATTGAGGAAGGTGGTAGGGTGTCCTATTCCCGAACCCGTCAGCTAACTCCGGAAGCTTAAATAGGAGGACAGCATGCACAAAGTGTACAGACTAGAGAAATTTATTAACGCAAAAATACCGTTGAGTGTTTTTGCAATGGTTCTGCTTTTTGCCCTTTTCTCACCCATTATATACGCTGAATCAGCTAAAGAGGGAATAGTAAACACAGAATGTCTGAATGTAAGACAATCCCCATGCACTTCAGCAGCAATCGCAGCCCAGCTGTTAAAGGATACTAAGATTGAAATCGATGAATTCCAGGAAGGCTGGTATAAGATTACATATGGAAATATAAAAGGGTGGGTACATGCAGATTATGTTACTACGGAACAGACAATGACGGTAACTGAAAATGCAGGTTCAAACGGTTCATCAATTAACGGAGCTTCTAATGGTGAACCTCAGAAAACGGGAGTAATTACAGCAAACGTACTCAATGTAAGGGAATCTGCGGGAACATCATCGAAAGTTGCAGCACAACTGGAAAAAGGTATGGACGTTAATGTTATTGAAACAAATAACAGCAATAATTCGGAAACCTGGCACAAAGTAAGCTATGGCAAGATTACAGGTTGGATTTCTGGCGAGTACATATCTTTCAAGTATGAACCCATAGATGCTGGAGTTGTAGATGTTGACGTTGCCAACGTAAGAACTGCACCGGATATTTCTTCAAAAATTGCCACGCAGATGACAAAAGGACAGAAACTGGATATCTATGCCTGGTCCGGGGAATGGTATAAGATTAAACTGCAGGATGAAAACTTTGCATGGATATTTAATGAACTTGTATCTACAAGAAATTCTTTTGCTTCACGGGAAAGTACTGGAGCAAGAGGACAATCCAGTGTTGTAGATAGGTCTCTGGACAAGAGACAGCAAATTGTAAGCTTGGCCAAGAAATATTTAGGAGTTAAATATGTTTGGGGAGGGACAAGCCCAAAAGGCTTTGACTGCTCAGGTCTTGTCCAATATGTGTACAAGCAGATAGGTATTACTCTTAACCGTGTAGCAGCTGATCAGGCAACACAGGGGACCAAAGTAAGCAGAGCTGAACTGAAACCCGGTGATCTTGTATTCTTCAATACAAGCTCAGGCAGCAGCATAGACCATGTAGGCATTTACATCGGAGGAGGCAATTTTCTGCATGCAGCTAATGGAAGAGGTAAGGTATTAATCGATCCCCTTGACCACAGTTATTATAAAAACAGAATGATAACTGCAAGAAGGATAATAAAATAGGGCTTTAATAACTGGCAGTTTTAGTTATGTTTTCTGTAGACATTTTTTCAAATAGGACATTTGTAATTCGTAAACCTATAGAATACTAAGTGTAGACTGCAAATATTAAACAAAGGATAGAAAGCAGACTTATTATTAAATATTAATTTTAGCAATTACGCTGAAAGTAACAGCTTTTTGCAATATAGCATCCCAAACCGGGATGCTTTTTCATTTGTGCTTCATTTGTGCTTTATTTGCACTTATGAAATATTATATATGCGTTTCCTAAATATCATATGGGTATTATAAAAATTTATATGGAAATTATTATAAAAATAGTATATAATATCAAATGTTATTACAGATTTTTGGTGGAACACAAGCTCGTTATTTTAATAGAGATATAGTTCACCTATACGCATGTGCATATTTTTGTGCATGTGCATATTTTTGAACAGGAATGGAGCTTAAATATGAAAAGGCCCCTGGTTTTATTTGCTATAGCCCTAGCTATAGGAATATTGTTTGCAAAAATTACACAATCATATAAATTTATAGTAATTTCAGCATTGATCCTTCTAATGGTAATAATCATTATTGAAGTTAAGGTCGTAAAAAACCGTATGATTATATTGCCGCTGACAGGTATTTTGCTCTTTTATTCAATAGGAGGATTTGAGTTTTTATATAATGATAGAATAATAAGTGAAAAGTATCAGGAATATGCCGGAGAGCAGGTAACAATAAAAGGAGTAATCGACTCCGAGCCTGAATTCCAGGGGAAAAAAATAACATGTGTAGTCTATTGCAAAGAAATCATTAATAATGACAAAAACAAAACTAACCGGAATAATGCTGATAAATTTATTACTGGTAAAATATCCCTGACCATCCTGACCTCTAACTTACAAACTGCACCAGCTGCATCAGCTGTACAAACTGCACCAGCTACACCAGTTGCATCAGTTGCACAAACTACAGAGGCAATGCTCATTGATTACGGCAAAACAATAGAAATAACAGGTACACTAAATATTCCAGCAGGAAAAAGAAACCCTGGTGGCTTCAATTACCAAAGCTACCTTGCAGGCTCAGGCATATCTGCAACAATGTATGTAAAGGAGAACAGCATCAGGGTTGGGGAAGAGTCACATGCAAATATCTTTTTAAAGATTGGACACCTTATACGAAAAAGGTTTATAAATGTTATAAATAACAGCATGCCTCCAAAACAGGCAGGGCTTATGAACGGCATGCTTACCGGTTACCGTGGAGGAATCTCGGAAGACACAAAAGCAGTTTTCAGTGATTCGGGGTTAATGCACATAATAGCAGTTTCCGGCATGCATGTAGGATTTATTATGCTGCCTTTTATTTTTCTGTTTAAAAAGATGGGAGTAAAGAAAATAGTATCAAATCCTCTCATTATTTTAATCTTAATACTTTATGTATCTATAACAGGATTGCAGCCTTCAGTGCTTAGGGCTGTTATAATGGCTTCAACAGTGCTGCTAAGCCAAATTATATGGAAAGAGCCTGATACCCTTGCAAGTATATCCTTTGCAGCAATACTCCTGTTAATATGGAATCCGCACATACTATTCAATATAGGTTTTCAAATGTCTTTTATTGCTACATTATCAATAGTTCTGCTTAGAAAAAATGTATCAGAAATAATTAAGCCTGCTGCAAAATCTGCAGTCAAATACATAACAAGATCTACAAAAGCATTGTCTGCCCATTTTGTTGCTCATTCTGATAATCATTCTGATAATCATTCGGTTACGCGTTCTATTGCCGATTCTATGCCTGTTTATTCCCAATATTCCACTAACAAAAGCAAACCAGCCTCCAAAATTAAAGACAGGACTGAGAAATTAGCCAAAAAAGTGACGGATATACTTGGAACTACTCTTTCAGCCCAAGCAGGAATATTGCCTTTATCCATTTTGTATTTTAATAAAGTTTCTATTATATCGGTTGTATCAAACCTAATGGTAGCTCCTGTAACGGGGACTGTAATTGTACTGGGCTTATTCATGGCAATAATCGGACAGATAAGCCTATTTGCAGCGAAGATTGCAGGATATGCCAATAACATACTTCTAAGCTTTATAATTTTTATATCTGAATTTACTGCCCAAATACCTTTTGCAATTTTGAAAACCGGAATATCTTCCATAATGCTTATTCTCGTGTATTACATATTAGTATGGTTTTTTCTTTGGCTAAAACCCAGGCACAAAATTAAGGTAAAACCTATGTCATATGCATGGGCTGCAATATGTGTTATATTAGTCATAAGTACGATAAATCTAATTCCCGGGCAGCTTGAAGTTGTTTTTCTTGATGTAGGAGCAGGAGATTCAATATTTATAAGAACTCATGGAGGAAGAACAGTACTGATTGATGGTGGTGGTGAAAAAGGCAAGCTGGATAATGAACCTGATACTGGTGAAAAAATCGTTGTTCCTTTTCTGTTGGGTTACGGGGTGAAGAAATTGGATCTGGTAGTGGCATCCCATGGGCATGGAGACCATATTCAGGGCTTAATGCCTGTATTGAAAGAATTTAATGTAGGTAAGGTTATTCTACCTGACTATATTGAAGGTAATGAGTTTGATAAAATATTAACAATCTGTGGAGAAAGGAAAATAAATGTAACATATTGCAGCCAGGGTGATACTATTAAACTTGATAAAAAGACGTATTTTGAAGTATTAAATCCACCCCGTAATATTGTACCTGAAATTAAAATGTCTTTAAATAATAGTTCTTTAGTGTTAAAATTATACTATAAGAATGTAACTATGCTATTCACTGGGGATATTGAAAAAGAGATTGAGGAAATTCTTGCAGATAACCTGCTGGAATCAGGTGTCCATGTGTTTAAAGTTCCACACCATGGTTCGGAAACTTCTTCAATCGGAAAGTTTCTTGAACTTGTAAAGCCCCAAGTGGCGGTAATCAGTACAGGAAGAAATAATTATGGTCACCCGGCCCCCTCTGTTTTGAAAAGACTTGAGGAAACAGGCACTGGAATTTACAGGACGGATTTAAATGGAGCTGTTATAATTAGAACAAACGGGAGATTAATAAAAGTTAAAACAATGCTGAATGGTGAGCAAGGCTAAGGAGATATTCAAGAAGGTTAAGGTGGTGCTGGATAATGAGTATTGATATTTTAAAAACACAATTAAAAAATAATAATATAAAATCCCTATACCTTTTTTATGGGCCGGAGGAATTCCTTAAAAAGTTTTACATAAAAAGTATAGAAGATCAAATAGTTGACAAAAATATGGCTGCACTAAATAAGGTTACTCTGGCAGATAAAGTAGATGTACAAAAAATAATAGACAACTGTGATACCCTTCCTGTTTTTTCAGAAAGAAAACTGGTAATAGTGAAAAACTCAGGGCTGTTCAAGGGAGGTTCAGGGGGTTCGGAAGGGAAAAAAGGCGGCCGGAACGGGGACGCACTGCTTGATTATATTAAAAATATTCCGTCGTATACATGCCTCATTTTTTATGAAGATGAAATAGACGGGCGCCTTAAGGTATCTAAAGAAATAAAAAGTCAGGGACTTGTTGTGGAGTTTCCGTATCAAAAACCTGTTGATCTTGTAAAATGGGTTTATAAGGTTTCAAAAACATATAAAAAAGAAATAGATGCAGAAGCAGCTGCCTTATTGGTGGAAGGATGCGAATCAGGTATGACGGGAATACTCAATGAAATAGAAAAACTGGTGGCATATACAGGAGACAGGAACAATATTACTTTAGAGGATGTTAAAAAGGTATCCAGTGCTACAGTAAAAAGCATAATTTTTGATTTGACCAACGCTATTGTGGAAAAGGACATGGCAGCCTCATTAAAGCTCCTGGATGATATGATTGTCCTTAAAGAACCGGCTCCCAAAATAATTTTTATGATTGCACGCCAGTTTAGGCAAATGCTTCAGGTAAAAATTTTACTGGAAAGCGGCAACAGCCCAAAGGAGATATCTTCCAGGCTAAAACTGCAGCCATTTATTGTTGAGAAACTAAGAAAAATTTCTGCAAATTTTAATATAAAACGACTTAAAGAAAATATGGAAGAGATATTTGAATGCGATCTTGCAATAAAAACAGGGAAAATGAAGGACAGAACGGCAGTGGAACTGCTAATAGCAAAACTTACAATCTAATAGGAACATACTAATTCCAAACCTAACTCAAACTTGGTCTTAAACAGTAAAAAAACGTACTCAGGTACGTTTTTTATCATTTTATCGCCATTATTTACTTATCGCTGTATTATAAGCCTTTGTCAATTTTGATTTCTGTCTTGAAGCATTGTTCTTATGAATTACATTCTTTACTACAGCTTTATCAAGAAGTTTTACTGCTTCCTTTAGCATTTCAGCTGCATGAGGATCTTTATTATCAATAGCTGTTCTGCTCTTTTTAACAGTTGATCTAAGAGCTGATTTCCTCATTTTATTTGCCAATGCTTTTTTATCTGCAATTTTTATACGCTTTATAGCCTGTTTATTATTAGCCAAGTATTAACACCTCCAGTTGATTGGTCAACGCAGTAAATTTTATCATGAAAAATTAAAAATTGCAAGGGGTCATGGAAAACAAATTATAATATTTGCCTTAAAATTAGGCAAAATAATAAAACAAATATAATATTTTATATATTGGAAAGGATTGATAACTATGATTGATAAACCAGAAAGAAGAAGCGTTGTTACAGACCTGGCTATTGAAGCCCATGAACTTGTTAAAGAGCAGACTGTAAGAGGTGCCCAGCAAAAGGAAGATAATATACCCGGAGTTGATGTAACCAATGCTGGAACAGAAGATATAAAAATATCAAGGGTAAAGATAAGTTCTGTACAGGGGCAGAATGCGCTTGGAAAGCCCATGGGTACCTACATTACCCTTGATATACCAGGAATTAAGGAAAATGATATAGAGTTATATGAAAATGCCTGTAAAGCTTTAGCATCAGAACTTGCACAACTGCTGCGACTAAATGAAAAATCAACAACCCTTGTAGTAGGACTGGGAAACTGGAATGTAACCTCTGATTCACTTGGCCCGAAAGTTGTATCAAAGATGATGATAACCAGACACTTGCTTCAATATGTACCTGAACAGGTTGATCAGGGCGTGAGACCTGTATGCGGCATAGCTCCTGGTGTACTGGGTATCACAGGAATAGAGACAGGCGAAATAGTTAGAGGAATAGTAGACAGGCTCAGGCCGGATTGTATTATTGCAATTGATGCTCTTGCCTCTAGAAAGCTTGATAGAGTTAACACAACAATACAGATTGCAGATACCGGGATTTCTCCTGGTTCAGGGGTAGGAAATAAGAGGATGGATATCTCCCGTGAAACCCTTGGTGTCCCTGTTATTGCCATAGGTGTTCCTACAGTTGTTGATGCAGCTACAATAGCAAATGACACAATAGACAAGGTAATTGACAGTTTTATACAAAAAGCTGATGAAGGGACGGAATTCTATAATAAATTAAAAAACATGGACAGGGATGAAAAATATCAAATGATACAGGAAATTCTTGATCCTTATACAGGTAATTTAATTGTTACACCAAAGGAAATTGACGAGGTTGTTGAAAGAATAGCAAAAGTAATAGCCAACGGATTAAATATAGCACTGCATCAGGGAATTACTCTGGATGATGTAGACAGGTATTTACAGTAAGAAAGCTGCTGATTTTAGTGCTGTTTTTGTCGTGCCTGATACGACACTTTGAATATGGTATTTACACCTGCAATTTGAAAATTTGAAAAAAATTATGCTGAATTCTTGACAGAGTTAAAATGATTGATTTATAATTGTATATAAAATAAATATATGTCGGATGATTGGTGGGGGAGAGATATTCCAAATGGAATGCACCGAAGGAGTAGCACTCTCAGGTAAAGAGACCTCACTGGGACGAATCTCTGGAGAGACCATTATTGGCGCCGAAGGGGCAAGGCTTAAATGCTAATCTCTCAGGCAAAAGGACAGAGCAGGATAAATACACGCATCTTACTTTGTTATTCAGAGGTCATGTCCGCTATGGATCTGACCTTTATATTTTATGAAAAGAAGTTTACGGGAGGGTTGTATTGATGAAGGTTATAGTAACAGACAAAATGGCTGATGATGGAATTAGGTATCTGAGGGAGAACGGTTTTGAAGTTGATACACCATTTGGTATTTCCCCTGAAGAATTGCTGGAAGTAATAGAAAATTATGATGCCATTATAGTAAGAAGTGCAACAAAGGTAACAGAAAAAGTTATTGAAAGAGCAAAAAATCTTAAGGTTGTAGGCCGTGCAGGAAACGGAATAGACAATATAGATGTAAATGCCTGCACCAAAAGAGGTATTCTTGTAGTAAACACCCCGGAAGGCAATATTATGGCAGCAGCCGAACTAACAATAGGTATGATATTCGCACTGTTCAGGAATATCCCCCAGGCATACATGGCTGCAAAAAACAAGGATTTCAGAAGAAACAAATTTGTTGGTAACGAACTTGATGGAAAAGTTGCAGGAGTTATTGGCCTTGGAAGAATAGGTACTATTGTTGCAACAAAGCTTAAAGCTCTAAACATGAAAGTTATAGGCTATGATCCATTCGTTACAGATGAAAGATGCCAGAAGATGGGCATAAAGAAATGTGAAACTATGGAAGACTTACTAAAGGAAGCCGACCTTGTTACTGTGCACATCCCAAAAACTGATAAAAGTCAGGGCCTTATATCAGAAGAAGAATTGAAGCTCTGTAAAAAAGGCGTACGTATTATTAATGTTGCCAGAGGCGGGATTGTAAACGAAAAGGCTCTATATAACGCATTAAAGGAAGGTCATGTGGCAGGTGCCGCTATAGACGTATTTGAAAAGGAACCCAACTTCAACAAAAAACCGGAAGAACAGGATTACAGCAATCCTTTACTTGAACTTGACAATGTAATATACACACCTCATCTTGGCGCATCAAGTGAAGAGGCAAATCATAACGTAAGCAGCCAGGTAGCTGAACTTATAGCAGGTGCCTTAAGAGGCGAAATGGTAGCGGCGGTTAATATGCCTCCAATGAAGGTGGATAATCTGAATGGCCTGAAACCGTATGTAGAAATCGCTGAAATATTGGGTAAAATTTACTATCAGGCTGAGAAGCCCACAGTCAATAAAGTTGAAGTTATATATAGCGGAGATCTGGCAGAAAAAGATACCAGACTAATATCTCTTTCAGCACTGAAAGGCTTGCTGGAACATGCTGTAAAAGAAAACATCAATTATGTAAACGCAGGTTATATTGCAAAAACAATGGGCATAGAAATGGTTGAAAGCAAAAGCTCATATCTGGATAAATACACCAACCTTATTACATTGAAATTTACGACTAAAGACAGGGAACTTAGTGTATCCGGTACAGTGTTTACCAAAGATGAAATAAGGATAGTGGATTTCTTCGGTTACAAGCTGGATTTTGAGCCTACTCCATACGTAATAGCCATACAGAATATTGATAAACCCGGTATTATCGGTCAGATAGGTACCATACTGGGCGCTAATGATATCAACATTGCAGCCATGCAGTGGAGCAGAAACAGAAAAGGCGAGAAGGCTGTAGCCTTTGTAAGTGTAGACTGTGAAGTATGCGAAAGCATATTAAACCAGTTGAGACAAATTAATGGAGTATTAAAAGCAACAATGCTGAAGTTTTAAGATATTTTAAATAGCAGCAATAAGCAGCAATAAGGGACATTTCTCAAGTTGAAAACGATAATTGAGGGTTGTCCCTTATTACATAATGGCTTTGCACATAAAAGTTTATTTTTTGGTTAACTTTTGAGAATAATAGTATAAAAGGACGATGTTTCTATGATCGGTTTTCTAGTATTTATAATTGGATTAGTGTTCGGAAGCTTTATGAATGTATGCATATACCGCATACCTGCACATGAATCTGTGGTTACAGGTCCATCTCATTGTCCTGCATGCGGGAAACAAATAAAATGGTATGACCTGGTACCGGTATTAAGTTTTCTTATACTTAGAGGCAGGTGCAGGTTTTGCAAAACATCAATATCACCACGATATCCGGCAGTCGAATTGCTTAATGGAACAATTTGGATGCTGCTCTATTGTTTTTTTGGTTTGACACCTATATTCATTATTCTATGCATAGTATTTTCATGTGTTATGGTTTATGGCTTTATAAAGTATGATGGGTCAAAAAGTGCGAGATAATGTAATTATTTTCATATAAAGATGCTATTCATTTAATTCTCACATTGCGCACAAAACTGAATTTAAACTGGAAAATGCAAAAATATTGTCAAAAAATTAAAAAATACCTGTTTATTTTTTATAATAAATGGTATAATCAAATCATGAAACTTATTATGTGATGTACTTATATAATGCATTACATAGAAAATAGGGGAAAATATAAAAAAATATATTGGGGGTAAAATTATGATTAAAAAAATGTTAAAATCAATGGGGAAAAACAAAAAAGGTTTTACACTGGTGGAACTGATGGTAGTAGTTGTAATTATTGGGATACTGACTGCTATTGCGGTGCCGGTGTATAATAATGTGACGAAAAGTGCCACAGATAATGCTAACGCGGCTAATATACGAATTCTTGAAGGCGCGATTTCTATGTATTTAACGAACAATCCTAGTGATAATGTTACATTTGAAGATATTATAATGGATAATACTGGCACTCTTTCTGTGCCATCGGGCAAGACTTTAAATGGGGGTAAAAAATTAGTACCAGAATATGTTACTTCTATGCCCAAACAACCATCAAGTACATTAGGGTATGTAAAGACAAATGGAGCAGGAAAACGTGTGGAATTAGAGGTATCAGCTGCACCAGAGGGTTAAAAACAACCTTCTATGAAGTGTTAAGAAATAAATTTTATAACTTATGTGCAGAATTAACTGTTTCATAGCATGTAAAGGGACAGCATATGAAATCATCCAAAAGAAATTTTTTACTAAGAAATAATATTATAAAAAAATGCTAGGTTTGCTATTTTTGAGTTTATGGTAGTTTTTATTATATTAAGTGTATTAGTAGCTTTAGCATTAAGGATTTATAGTACGATTGAAACTGACTTAGTCAAAAAAATACTAGAAAATAATAAACTCCTATTACTAAACGCCTTACAAATCTACTTAATTGAAGTTGGCATACCGGAAGGTGGCAAAGCCCCTCCCGGGGGCTGGAAACAAGCCATAATGCCATATCTTCAGGAATGGCCTTCACACCCTCTTGGTATACTTGGCGACTATGTAATATCAGGAACTTACCCTGATTACAAAGTAGAATTTGTTCCTGAATAAATTATGGAAAAAGTACTTTATTTTGTACATATAATTTTGTAAGCGAAATAGCCTTAGATAAAATCTGAGGCTTTATCTGTTTGCGGGGCATGTTGCCCAGCCGATGGTTTGAAAGAAAACCTGTCGCCCAGTTAGCGGGAAGACAAGCTGTAAGCAAGGGCGTCTCTAGTGATGGAGGGGTCTGAAGGAAGCTGATGGCGGTTGATTGGAGCGGAGCGCAAGCGATCCAGTGTTGGCATAATTGAGCGGATAACCCTGCAGAGAGTGGGAAAGTCCAAAGGCTAATTTAGCTCATAATGTTAGGATGGTCGTTTCAACAACAGGCGAAGCAACTTAACCTCGGAAGTGCTGTACTCGAAGCTGTTAAATCCATCTTCAAGCGAAAGCAAGAGGTGGAGGAGGGTGCAGTATGCAGATGACGTCGTAGTAGTGAATAAACCTAAGCCTGAGAAAGCTGGTAACAGACTGGAGGATATAAACTTAGGTGACATGGGACATGGTTTCCATGACCATAGCTACTCAAAAGGTGGCTATGGGTGCGAAGGACGGAAGGAATTCAAAGTGAATTCAACAACTGAAACAAGGGACTCCGAAGGTGCTTGAACGAAGGCTGAAATGCTGGAAGAAACGAAGGAACGGCATAAAAGAACTTGCTGTGAATTACGATGGCACGAACATGAAGTACTTGGCGGAAGGAAGATAGATTGCCTTGAGCTAGAAACGTCAACGGAAACTAAGGAAGAACATGTAGGAAGAACAAGTTACAGGGAAGGGATACCACAGGACCGGAGGTGGAACATGAAGAAATGGTACAGCCTGATTGATAAGATATATCAACCTGAAAATTTAACAAAAGCCTTCAAACGGGTAAAACGAAACCAAGGAGCCCCAGGAATAGATGGTGAGACGGTTGAAGATTTTAACGTTAAGCTTGAGGAGAATATTGAGTTCCTTCATGGGAAACTGAAAACCAACACATATGAACCAAGCCCGGTAAAGAGAGTAGAGATAGAGAAACCGGATGGAGGCAAAAGATTGCTAGGCATACCCACGGTCAGTGCAAATTGCACAAAAGTTCAATACCCTTTTGGGAAATGCCACGATTACACACCCATTTCATCCATTATGTGGCCAGGGATATGAATTACTGAAAATAAAGGAGGTGAATGGAACACGTTTGTACTCACTACGAACGGATTCCGGTGTCATGTGTGTTCCTGAATCCTGGACAGATCGGAAAGTTCAGCCAGAAAACGTTCAAAACTCGCGTAAAATTCCCTTTGATGCATTAACTTTAAGAGAATTGGCGCAGCTTATTCAAGCTATTGAAGGTTTACCAATAACAGAGAAAAAAAGTGTTGACAAAGTTAATAAAGAGAGATAAAATCTTAACATGAATAACAATGATAAGATAACACTAAGGAAAGTACCTACACGAGAATTAAAGGAGCGTAAAGCACAGATTTTAAGCTCGTTGCCACCAATGGATGACATTATACGGGGTTCTCTCATCACACGTTCCATAAAATGTGGCAAGCCCAATTGTCGATGTGCTACCGGTGATGGGCATAAGAGTTTTTATCTGTCTTCCTACTACCATGGTAATACCTATATGGATTATGTTCCAAAATCGTGGGAAGCTTGGATAAGTAAAGGTATAAAAAATTATGGGGTCATACAGGATCTCCTCTCAGAATTAACGGAAATCAACCTGGAACTGTTCAGACGCAGAGGAAAGAAATAATCCTTTGTATACCCTAAATGAAAGGGTGGCTATGATGTCCAGTTCAACATTAATTGCTTTGGTAGGAAATGATGTCCACAAGGCAGACGAACTTGTTACAGTTTTTGCGGGGTTGGTTCTTTCTTTCCTTCAAGCAATGCATAAGGAGGGAGAGAGTAATGGAAACATCATCGAAAGTTCGGACGGAACATCTGAATCGAATGGCAATAGTGTACATTCGACAGTCGACTCTGACTCAGGTACGATTCAACAGGGAGAGCACGGAGCGCCAGTATGCGCTTCAGGAGAAGGCATTAAGTCTAGGGTGGTCACAGGAGCAGATACAGGTGATAGACGAAGATCTAGGGATCTCGGGATCAGGTCGTTCTCAGCGCCAGGGATTCCAGCAACTTGTTGCAAAGGTTTCCCTTGGAGAAGTTGGAGGAATTTTTGGTCTGGAAGTTTCACGTCTGGCACGCTCTTCGGCGGATCTATCAAGGCTTCTGGAACTTTGCGGCCTATTTGGCACAATCGTAGTGGATGAAGACGGTATCTATGACCTGAGCGATTTTAATGATCGCCTCATATTAGGGTTCAAGGGTACAATGAGTGAAGCAGAACTTCATTTTCTTAGAACTCGTATGCTTGGAGGAAAAAAGAACAAGGCAAAAAAGGGAGAATTACGTTTTCCTTTACCCGTAGGGTATGTATACGATGCTGATGGTCAAACAGTTATGGATCCGGACGAAGAAGTTCAAATAGCCGTACATAATGTTTTTAAAGCTTTCAAATCCAGCGGCAGCGCTTATGGTGTAGTCCAGTATTTTGTGCAAAACAACCTTCAGTTTCCCAAAAGGGCATATGGAGGGGCATGGGCAGGAAAGCTTGTTTGGGGGAGGCTTACACATAGCCGGGTACTTGGAATATTATACAATCCAGCTTATGCAGGTGCATATGTATACGGGAGGTATCGTGATCAAAAACAGGTTAATCCTCAAGGATTGTTTATTCACCATACAGTCCGCTTGCCCAAAGAGAAGTGGGAAGTTTTTATTCCAGACCACCATACATGCTATATTACATGGGAAATGTATGAGGAAAACCATAAGCAATTACAAAACAACCGTACCAATATTGAGAAAAGTGGTCCAGCCCGGGAAGGTATTGCATTGCTGCAAGGGCTAATACTATGTGGAAAATGCGGGCGGCGTATGACAGTTCGATACACTGGTAATGGCGGTATTGCTCCTGTATATGAATGCAAGGGAAGATGGGAGCATGGTGTAAAAGCCACATGTACTACAGTTTCTGCTCCAATTATTGATAAAGCAGTATCAAATAGACTTATGCAGGTTATGCAGCCGGCAGAACTGGAGCTTGCCATTGAGGTTATGGATAAATTATTGGAAGAGGCATATGATGCAGACAAAGGATGGAAGCTGTCACTAGAGCGTGCAAAGTATGAGGTAGATCGTGCTGAACGCCAGTACCAACTGGTAGAACCTGAAAACCGTTTAGTTGTGCGAAGCCTGGAGTCCCGATGGAACGAAAAACTGGCAGAGTTAACACGAATTGAAGAGGAATATGCAAAACACCGCTCCCGGCAAAGTTGGCGACCTACAGAGCAAGATAAAAATATGATCCTTTCTTTAGCAAAAGAGCTGCCTCGTATCTGGAATGCACAAACCACTACAGCTAAAGAAAAGAAACGAATTCTACGTGTCCTTATAGAAGATATTACAGTGTTTGCAGAGCCAAGACAACCTAATGTCCGACTAGGGCTTAGATGGAGGAATCACTGCAGTGAGGAAATTTATACAACGAAACCTCTGCCAAAAGGAACAGCTC
>DAOSDD010000025.1:0-27210 GCA_035362115.1 Clostridiales bacterium
AGAATTACCTCTGTTCGAGTACTATGAGTACTATGTTTTTCTATCACGAGTTATCTCATAATTTTAACTTTTGGAAAGCTGACAATTTCATAAAAACTTACAGCTATCATGCTAATTACAAAAAATATATAAGACCTTAATATAAATTTTATCAGGTGCATCCTAGTTGTCAATGTCCAAATATGCTAAGTTATTGGTCCAATTTTTAGCTTGCAGGCAGGTAGCACATAGAGGGGCAGGTAGAAAGCTGAAATTGTTCTGGCAGGATAACAAGTGGGGACGATTCTTGAACAAATAGGGGCGGTTCTGGCAGGGTAGAAATCAGAGACAAGTGGGGAGACAAGTGGGGACAGTCCTGCTTATTCTTTAGCGAAACAGGAGAACTGTCCCCATATCCCTGTTGGATTTAAATTTCCAGCAAGGTTTTAATCCTTAACATCAAATAACCACCTGAAACAATTTTCAGGTGGTTATTTGATAAAATTACTTTATATAAAATAGCATATAAATCAGTTTGGATGCTTCAGCTCTGTTAGCATTATCTTTAGGTGCAAAGGTGCCATCAGGTCTTCCTGTAAAGAACTTATACCTAGAACCCATTGCAACTGCATCTTTAGCATAATCTGCAATTATTTCCTTGTCTTTAAATACATCTATATAAGCAGTTTTGTTTGCAGGCATCTTTTTACCCATTATTCCTGTAAGAACATTACTAAGTATCTTAGCCATTTCTTCTCTTGTTATTTTGTCATTTGGAGCGAATATTCCTCCGGGTCTTCCCTGTATAATACCTAGGTTTGCAGCAACTGTTACCTCTGGATAGAACCAGTCCTTTTCATTGACATCATTAAAGTTATTCACTGCTTTGCTGTCAAACAGCTTGAATTCCCTTACTACCATTGCTACGAATTCAGCTCTGGTAACATTTCTGTCAGGAGCAAAGAAATTACCACCTATACCCATGATAACTCCCTTGGAAGCCATAACTTCTATATAATTTGCTGCCCAGAAGGTGCTTGCTACATCATTGAATCTTACATTATCAACTTTAACTGTATACATGCTAAAATGTTCTGTTTCAAAGTATACACGTTTAGTATCATTATTGTATACGCCAATGATGTTTTCCAGTTCTCCTTTTTCATTTATATAGAATACAGTTACTTTTTCTGCATCTTCACTGTCCTTGAGTGTGTAAGGTATAGAAACCTTAATTAGCTTATTAAATTTCGCTACTCTCTCGTTGTCAACTGTAAAGGACAAATCATATATAGGAGCGTCTCCTACACTCTTTTTAACTTCACCGGATAGAGCTTCATTATCTATTTTCTCTGAATTAAGTACTATAACACTGTCCTTTTTCAGTTCAATAGCATCGGATGGAACTGTAAATTCTGCAACATCAGTTGTAACAACTACTCCTGCAACACCCTTTTCATTTGCAGCTATAATTAGATTTGCAGGTATTTTCAATTCAGCAGAAGCTGTATTATCAGCACCGTTAACTGCATTAAGATAAAGCATTGGTTTAATTTCAGCTTCCACTCCTGCTTTTTCAAGTGATTCTTTCAACTGTTTTGCTGTTGCTACTATTAAGTCAAGCTTCTTTTCAGTATATTCATCAACAAGCTTGCCATCTTCTACTTCACCAAGTATAATTTCTCCTTCAGCCCTTCCTTCAACTGCTTGAAAATCAACCCTTAAAGTGCCCGCAATACTTATTACAGTTTCAACCAGTTTGCTTAATTCCTTTGAAATCGAATCATGAGCTTCATAATTATTTGACACAGCAAGTTTCATTAACAAAATTCCACTATTATCAATAAGACTCTTGGAAAGCTCTATTGCTATTTGAGGCTCATCAATAAGGGAAACAAGATTATTTGCATTAATTATCTTCCGGTATATATCTTCTGCTAAATCGGTAAGGGATATATCAATTACAGAAGCTGTATTCCCTTCTTTTATTTCATTAATAATGTTCTTAACCTGAACTATGATCTCATTCTCTTCTCCTGATTCCTGAGGTTCTTCAACGTCATCAGGAGTTGTTTCCTCTGATGGTTTTGCAGGCTCAGCCGGTTCATTTGGTACTGTTGGGCCTTGAGGTTCTTCCGGCTCGTATGGTTCTTCAGGATCTTTGGGATCAGTTGGTTCTTCAAGATCCGGTTCACCCGGCTTTTCAGAAGTAAATTGGTAAGGGCCTATATCAACAGCTTTATCTGACGGTCTTGCATTGCCATCAAAATCTACAGAAGGTGCACCAAGTTTTGTACCAGTCGCAATACAAGGACTAGATTCTATTAAGTGATAGTCACCACTTCCATCAGCTTTAAAGTCAACAAACTTAGGATCAACTGTTAATGTATTTATGTCTGCTTTACCATCTTGCAATTCAAATGCATTACCAGTATTCTCATATACTAAATTGTTCTCATATTTATTGTTCGGACCTGTAGCACCTGCTTCGATAATACCAACATTACCATTATGTATTACAATATTGTTTGTTACAATAAAGTTGTCTGCTATAATACCAACTGGAGTCTCACCTGCACCAACCTTAATCCCACCTGTTCCATTTTTAAAAACAAGGTTATTAGAAATAGTGCAATTTCTTGCTGCATTCCATGTATGAATCCCAAACCCGCTATTGCTATGGGAAATATTATTAATCACTTTCATATTATTTCCGGCAATATAGATACCATGTATATTGCCTCCACTTCCGTCTTTTGGACCAATATCGTGTATTAAATTTCCAATTATATCTACACTATGAATTTTATACGCCTCACTATCATACGTGACGATGGCAGAACCCCAAGGACCACCATTAGGTGCTATGCCATATATATGGTTGCTAATAATTCTTACATTTGATTCTCTCACATTTATACCATATAAAACATCGTTCCCAGTTATCTCAAACCCTTCAATTTCAACATAGCCTTCTTCAACTGTCAAAGGTAGTGAGCCCCTGCTGACTACATTGATTTTTGCGCCCCATTTTTCTTCCGAAACAAGCCTTATCCATGCTTCCTCAGTCCCGCCTTTATTAATCTTAATGGGATCAGTATAGATACCTGGAAGTACATGAACTGTTGCGCCAGGAGTAGCAGCAGTTGCAGCTTTGTTTATAGTTGCAAACGGGTATTCCTTAGTTCCAGGATTATCATCATTTCCTTGCGGTGATACATATATATGCAGCAATCGTTCTGCTTCTTCAAATACCCATTCTCCATTGCTAAGTTCTGCACTCATTACTCTATAACCATCTTTAAATGTAAACTCTGTCACATTTTCCGGCACCATGAAATTACCATCAGCAAAAAACACTCCATTAGAGCTTTCTGTGATATCTCCTTCTGCTTCATAAGGAACTTTTACTCTTATAGGCAGTTGACCGGTAAATTGAAAAGGACCTATATCGATAGCTTTGTCTGCTAGTCTTTCATTGCCATCGTAATCTATAGAAGGTGCGCCAAATTTTGTGCCATTACCTATACAAGGACTAATAGCTGTTAAATGATAATCTCCGCTTCCATCTGATTTAAAATCAACTAATTGCGGATCAAGAATTAGTGTATTATGGTCTATTTTCCCATCATGCAGTCTAAACGCCTTTCCAACATTTCCATAGACTACATTATTCTCATATTTGTTATTTGGTCCTGTTTTACCTAATTCAATAACGCCATCGTTATTATTATAGATTATAATATTATTTGTAACAACAAAATTGTCTGCTATGATTGTGCTATCGCTAGAACCAATTTCGACTCCACCTTTTCTGTTCCCAAAAATAAGGTTGTTGGATATTATAGTATTTGTTGCTTTATGCCATGCATGAATCCCCCAACCGGCATTGCTATACGTAATATTGTTTAATATCTTAACGCCGGTGCCTACGGTATAAATTCCATGGATAAGATTGCTCTCTTCACCTTCAGGGCCAATGTTATGAACCAGATTTCCTATTACCTCTACACTATCATGAGCTACTATAGCTGCGCCACCTAAACGATCTTCTTTAGGCGCTAGGTCATAAATATGATTCCCGATAATTCTAACATTAAATCCATCTCCATTAATACCATATAAACAATCTCCCGTTATTTCAAACCCTTCAATATCAATATAGTCACCATAGAATAACATAGCTGTCGCCTTATCTCCCTGACGGGCTACGTTAATTTTAGCGCCCCACCTTTCTTCTGATACAAACCTTACTCTTGCGTCAGCAGTACCACTTTTATTTATAATTATAGGTTCGGTATAGATTCCAGGTAGAACATGAACTGTTGTGCCGGGGGTAGCAGCTTTTGCAGCTTTGTTTATTGTTGCAAAAGGCTGATCAATAGTCCCTAGATTATCATCGTTGCCTTCGGGAGAAACATATATATGTTCTATTTTCTCTGCTTCACTAATTGTCCATTCATCATTAGCCAGAACTGCTTTCATATATTTGTCGCCATCTCTAAAAGCAAACTCTGATATACCTTCTGGGACTATAAATTTACCATTAACAAAAATAACTTCATCAGAGATATCTGTAACTTCGCCTTCTGCATTATAGTGAACTTTTACTAATAAAACCGGTTGTATCTTATCTGACATATAAATAGTCCAACGTGAAAGATCAACCCCTTGTTCAAAATCGTCTTCAATTATCAATTGTTCATCTGCCCATAAGCTTACATTATCCATATATGTCAAGCCCTGTTCTCCAAGAGGACTCACATCATTGGCAGTAAATGGATTTGGGTAAGTAGGTGTTCCATTCCCGAACCCTTTACCTATAATCAAGTGAGATGGAGGTTCTGAAGATGGTGCATTAAGTGTAGTTAACAGACCAAGCTCCGTTCCTTTTTCCCCTCCCCACATTTCAAGCTTTCCATTTTCCAAAACCATTCTTACAGTATACCATTTTCCAAGCGGGGTATTCCCGAAACGTCCTGATGCACCATATATAATAAATTGTTTTTTATATGAATCAATCCCTATTGATACCCATTTGCTTTCACTCCAGTAGAGTTTTAATGAAGGTGTCCAGCTAGCTCCAGGATTTGTTATTGGCAAAATATCCGCTTCTGCTACTATTTTCCCAGGTTCAGAATTATTCCCCCAGTTTAGCTCTGTAACAAGTAAATTGTGAGCATTCTCAGGGCCTAAAAACATTACCAGGCCGTCATCTACATGAGAACAATCGTCAGGTTCATCTTGTTTTACTTCTTTAATTACCCATTCATCACTATTAAATACTACCTTCATATATTTGTTGCCATCTTTAAATGTAAACTCTGCTACACTCTCTGGTACAATAAATTTCCTGTTAACAAAAATAACTTCATCAGAGATATCTGTAATTTCACCTTCTGCATCATAGTAAACTTCAATTAAAGCAGCAGGTTGTATCTTATCTGACATATAAATAGTCCAACGTGAAAGATCAACCCCTTGCCCAAAATCATCTTCAATTATTAATTGATCATCTGCCCATAATCTTACATTATCCATATATATCAAGCCCTGCTCTCCAAGAGGGCTTGCATCATTGGCAGTAAATGGGTTTGGATAAGTAGGTGTTCCATTTCCGAACCCTTTTCCAATAATCAAATGAGATGGGGCTTCTGAGACAGGTGCATTAAATGTAGTTAACAGATTAAGCTCCGTTCCTTTTTCTCCTCCCCACATTTCAACCTTCCCATTTTCTAAAACCATTCTTACTGTATACCATTTTCCAAGGGGAGCATTCCCAAAACGCCCTGCATTATATGTTAGAAATTTACCGTCAGTGCTTATCCCTATCGATACCCATTTACTTTCACTCCAATAGAATCTCAGTGAAGGTGTCCAACTATCACTAGGATTTTTTATTGGTAAAATATCTGCCTCTGCTACTATTTTTCCAGGTTCAGAATCATCTCCCCAATTTAGTTCTGTAACAAGTAAATTATGAGCATTCTTAGGTCCATGGAACATTATCATACCATCATCTGCGTGAGAATAGCTGTCAGCATGAACTTTTGATACAGGTAAAATTACACCAATCAGCATGTATAAAACAAACATAACTATAGTAATGTTTGCATACAATTTTCTTTTTCTATTGCTATAAAAAAACATCTTTTACATACCCCCATTCATCATGTAATTATAATAAACTGCATCAGAGGACTTACTCTAATTATAGTGTTTACCTCCTGAATAGTATTTTTACAGTTCCATCATCCTCTATTTCACCTGATATCTCTGTATTCATTAATTGTAAATTTACAATAATATCCCATACCGGTCCAGCATTCGCCAGACCGATATTAGATATATAGACATAGATATGGGCATGGTGTTAATTATTTAACTGCATGAACTAATGTTTATCTTTATAGGTTCTAATTTATTTACCATATTTCTCTTCATATGCTTTCTGGTAAACCGGAAGAATTTTTTCAAGGCCATTCTTGTTTATAGTCTCCACGTATGTTTTCCAGGTAGCGTTATCTGTTGGATCAAGTTGACTCATGATAAACTTAAGCGTATATTCAGCCATCTTATCATTTACAACGGTTCCAAAATCAGCAATTGTAGCCTTTTCAGCATCGTTGAATACTAATGAGTAAGGTTTGAAATAATCATAGTTATTCTTTCTTACAAGATCACCAATTACAGTGGATGGTCCACCTCCCTGATAGTAGAAGAAACGAGGATAGTTTATGATTCTATATTCAAGATTGTACTTAAGCAAAGTGTCTGTACCTTTATCAGGATTGAGCGGAGTAATTATATTATCCATATATTCAATCTCATTATTTGAATTATACTTAAAGGTTACACCTTCTTCTCCCATTTGAGTCTTTATCATACCCTCTTCAGTTGCCAGCCAGTCAAAAACTTTAATTAAGCGATCGATTCTTTCCTGGGAATTTCTGCTTGAGATTCTTGCTGAACTAGCTCCAACAGCTGAATATCTGGAAACCATTAATTTTTTGTCAGGATAAGCATTAATAAATTTGGGGCTGGATAGCCAGTTGGCTTTAGGATCGACTTCAGTGCAAAGATTGTTAGCCCAGCCTTCACGTGCAAAATACTCAAGTAGAACATGAACTTTGCCTTGTCCAACATGCTCACTCCACTGTTGAGCAGATTGAGTAGAGAACTCCTTGGATATCAAATCTTCCTTATAAAGTTTGTTGAGATAAATTAACATGTCACGATATTTATCAGTAATCGGTTCATATACAAACTTATTGTAATCACCATCATACTGGAAAATTGAGCTAGTTCTAAATGCATCTTCAAAACGCCGGGTTAACCCCCACAAGCCATTTCTGTTGGATATAGGTATAGAATCTGGATATTTATTTTTAATAGCTTTAAGATAGGAATATAGCTCCTGTGTAGTTTCGGGAGCCTTTACGCCAAGCTCTTCGATTGTACTCATTCTGAACAGCCAGCCCTCACCTACCAACTGAACATTCCCCATGGGTACACGAAGAGAGTAATACTTGCCGTCTGGAGCTGTTGCCAGTTCCAGGTATTCCTGCCAAAACTCATCAGGCCATTGCGCCCTATAGTTTGGAAGTTTATCAAAGTAATCATCAAAGGCTATGAAATAACCATCTACGCCATACTTATCAAAGTCACCAAAAAGGTTAAAATGGACATCTGGATCCTCATTACCTGCCATTCTAAGCTTCATAGTTTCCGCCAAAGAGCTTTGTGCTATGTAGTCGATTTTTAGTGTGATATTAAACTTTTCGCGGAGTGCCTTGGCGAACAAATCAGTATTAGGATTGCTGGCGGCCTCCTGTGAAGTGGTTACAGTTGTAAAAGTCATGGGAGAAAACTGTTCAAGTTCTGATACAGTATTTTCTGCAGTATTTGATGTAGTCTTTTCCTTATTGCTTGAATCCGGGCTTCTTTTTGTTCCGGCACAGCCAGCAGTTATACCTATAATCATTACAACTGCCAAAAATATTGCTATAGTTTTTCTTTTCATAATTATACTTCCTTTCTCTTTTTATATTTTTGATTTATTTACCAACGGCTTTTACCGTAGTATCCGGTTGAATGGCTTTAGCCTTTTAAGGACCCAATCATAACCCCTTTGACAAAATATTTCTGTACAAATGGATAAATTATGAGCATAGGAATCATTGAAACAAATAGGGTAGCATACTTAAGAGTATCAGCATTTACCATCTTTTGAGCATCATCTTTCATAACATTCATGCTTTTACCTGCATTTAAATTACTGGCAACACCACCTACATCCATCATATCCTCTAATTTATTTTCTATAATCAGTTCCCTTAAAATTAAAGGTAAAGGGTACTTCCTACTGGATTTTAAATAGATCATGCCCGTAAACCAATCATTCCATTTACCTACAGCGTAAAATAAGCCAATAGTTGCAATTGAGGCAGTAGAAAGCGGGATAATAATTTTGATAAGTATTATCAGATCATTTGCACCATCAAGATATGCTGATTCCTCAAGTTCTCGTGGGAGACTTTTAAAAAATGATATCATAATCATAGTGTTATATGTACTTATAGCACCAGGCAGTAGTAATGCCCATACAGAATCATATAATCCAAGTCTCTTAATAAGGAGGAAGCTGGGTATGAGACCACCAGAAAAGTACATAGTAATAACAAGGAAAACCGTATAGAATCTCCTTAAGGGCAAATCCTTTTTTGAAAGCGGGTATGCCAATAAAATTGTCATAACAAGGCTGATGATAGTTCCAACAACTGTATAGAATATAGAATTTCTAAATGAATTTGGAATAATATCATTCTTAAATATCAATTCATATGCTTTAAAAGTAAGTTCTTTCGGGTAAAACGTTACAAGATTTTTCTCTACAGCCACAGAACTAGACAATGATGTAGCAGCAATATTTAAAACAGGGTATAGTGTTATGACCACAACAAAAATAAGGATAATGTGAATTATAATATCAAGTATTTTTGACCCTGTTGTATTGTCTTTAACCATTATTACTTTCCTTCCTTTCTAGATTTATTCTAGCGTTTTTTAATGTTGATCAATTATAAAAAGCTCAGTATAGCTGCTTGTTAATTAGTATAACTGCTTATTCAATTATTACCAAAGACTAAAGTCAGCAAACTTACGTGCCATCCTATTAGCAATCGTCAATAGTATTACATTAACTATAGAATTCATAAGTCCTACAGCAGTAGAGTAACTATATTGAGCATCAAACAGACCTACCCTGTAAACAAAGGTTGAAACAACATCCGCAACTTCATATGTAATAGGAGAATACATAAGAATAATCTTTTCAGAGCCTACAGAAAGCATTGACCCAAGTCCAAGGATAAATAGAATAACTATGGTTGGCTTTATACCAGGAAGGGTAATGTGCCATATTTTTCTAAAACGACCACCTCCATCAATTGAAATAGCTTCATATAGCTCTTGGTCTATACTTGATAGTGCTGCAAGATATATAATAGCATTCCACCCTGTACTCTGCCATATTCCAGATATAATATAAATTGGTCTAAACCAGCACTGCTCCGACATAAAGTATATAGGTTCTATTTCAAACCATGATGTGAGCAATTTGTTGATAAAGCCACTGGATGGAGACAGCATCATTACAATCATACCTACAATTGCTACTGTAGAAATGAAGTGTGGAAGGTAACTGACGGTTTGCACAAACTTTTTAAATTTAATGTTGCGTACTTCATTTAATAATAATGCAAATACAATTGGAATAGGAAATGAGAAAATAAGGGAATAGCAACTTAATAATACAGTATTGCGCATAAGCTTCCAAAAATATGGATGCGTTATGAAACGTTCAAAGTGCTTGAACCCGACAAAAGGGCTATTTAATATGCCAATTCGCATGTTAAAATCTTTAAATGCGATTGTTACTCCATACATTGGCCCATAACAAAAGATTATATACCAAATAATTGCGGGAATAAGCATCAATTGTAGATATTTAGTTTTTTTAATTTCTTTCCATAATGTATTCCATCGGAAATCCACTATAACTTTTTTGTGTTTTACAGCATCCACAGAAACAAACACCTCTTTTATAGAATTAAAGCATTTCATTTTTTTAAATGCTAGATTCAATCTACAATAAGAGTTTTGCATTGTAAAGACACAATTTCAAAACTGAGAAACAATATGATGAAAAATGATGATACATTTGCCACACTAAGGAACAATAGGCCCAAAAGGCGCATAATAAGCGAAAAAATCAAAGGTTTCTATTTACTTCTATTTGAAACCGCGATATAATTTTGTACAAATAAATGTATTTATAGGAGGGGCTTTTTATGGAAAAAAATAATAAAAAGCATTCTAAAATACTTAAGCGGTTTTTGTTTTCTTATTCTGTTATTATTGTACTGCCTTTGCTGGTTGGATTAATATCCTATAAGGAATCTGCTACAATAATATCGAACGATACGAAAAATACCCATCTATCAATGCTGCGCCAGAGTATGGAGATAATGGACAGGATTACGGGGGAAACAGATAGAATTGCTTGCCAGATGGCAGTAAATCCACAGGTTATTAAATTTTGTTATGCATATGATTTTAATGATAAATCTATCTACTATAATATGTGGGAAACTCTATCCTATATAAAACCATATTCTGCTTATGAGAATGCCGGTTCAGAATATAATATTTACTTTAACAAAAGTGATATGGTTTTTAATCAAAATGGTGCATTAACTTTTGATGAATATTATAAACACTTTGGTTATCAGAATATAGATATAGATGAATTCAGGCAGAGATTTCTAAATATCTTCAACAAAGGCACATTTATATCTTCAGAAACTGTTAAATCTACAGAAATAACTACAACCAGTAAAAAGATATCCAATTATAATGTAATTACATATTTTAAAACAATGCCGCTGATGAATACCGGCATACTGAATGCAGTTTTATTTGTGCGAATAAAGGAAGATAGCATTCTGAAATTTTTAAGAGGACTGGATGTTTCAGATGATGGATGCGTTTACATTCTAGACGAAAATTCAGAAATTATTACCGGAATACCTGCCGGTTTAGGGAAAAGCGTCCCATACAACATTGACTTTATCGGTTCCGAGGGCTTTGTAGAGAAAAATATCAACGGAAAGACTATGTATATAGTCTATACAGTTTCCTCATATAACGGCTGGAAGTATGTATCGGCAGTTCCTGCTCATATTGTAATGGCTAAGGTCAATTCCATACGTAATCTTATATTGGGAATAACTGTTGTATCACTGATAATAGGTATTATTCTATTAATATTATTAGCTTATGCCAATTCCAAACCAATTATTGAGTTAAAGAAAACTCTGCTGGATTTCTTTAACTCTGAAGATGACAACAAAAAAGACGAATTTGATTTTTTAAAATCCAGTATATCAGATTTAATCCATCAAAGCTCTGCTATGAAATCTGACATACAAAAGCAGCGCTCAACCCTCCAAAAATCGGTTATCGAGCGTTTGCTCCTGGGCAGAAACATCCCCTCCAGTATTCTGGATTGGGCTTCTCAGGCTGGTGTTGAATTAGGTGCACAAGCATATACATGCGTTCTCATAGGTTTGAAGAATGTACAGATAGAAAACGATCAGTTGCAGGAATTCAATATTGGGCAAATAATACATAATCAAACCGGGCAAAAAGGTTATTTAATAGATATTAACCCTAACACCCTTTGTTTGCTTCTATGTCTCAACACTAATGAGGAGCAAAAATGCAAGCAGCATACGGAAAGAGTTATATCATGGATTAGTAATCAGATCCAGGAGAACCTTAATATCATACCTACCTTCACAATCGGCTCCATATATTATGATTTGAGCGATATTTACCACGCTTATAACGAAGCTAAACAGGCTCTTGATTTTATGCCTATCAGAGAACCAAATACAATATTATGGTATTCTAGTCTTGAAATGGATGCAAAAAGCAGCTATTATTATCCTATTGAAGTTGAACAGCGTCTGATTCATCTTGTAAAGTACGGCTACAAGGATGATTTATCTAATCTGCTTTCTACTATCCTTGAAAAAAACCTGGAAAATCCGGCACTTTTGCATAAATCACAGATGCTTCTGCGCCATGAAATTAACGGCACTATTTATAAATTAAACATAGGCAATCCAGAAGATGTGGTTGCAGAGCTTGACAATTGCGAATCTTTGAATGATGTATTTAAATGCATGCAAACAGTTCTCAATAATATGTGCGATGATGTAAACGAGCAGAAAAACAATCGCAATATTAAGTTGGTTGATGAAATTATTGCGTACATGGAATCGAATTTCAGTGATTCAGGTCTTTGTCTTAGTCAAGTAGCAACAGAATTTAATCTTAGTGAGGGTTACATATCACAGCTGTTTAAGGAGCATACGGGTGAGTACTTTGCAGCATATCTTGAAAATATCAGACTTGAACATGCATGCCAATTACTTGAACGGAGCTCTTATACTATAAACGAAGTAGCTTTGCGCTCAGGCTATAATTCTCCCCAGTCATTCCGCCGTGCCTTTAAAAGAGTAAATGGCTTTAATCCTTCGGATTACAAGGTTTAAGGCAATCACGTAAGGCAAGTGAGCGCTTATAGTCTTACCCCTACAAAATCTCCGGCAGTTATGGGGCTTTCTTTAACCAGTGTATCAAGGGCAATAATTTTAGCGTCTTGCAACATCCCGTGTTTTTAACATGCCATACTTCTTCTTTGCCATCAATTTCTATATGTGCAACAAATCTATTCGGGCGGTATATAAGCTTTGTTTGCTTTATGTTTTCATATTCCATAATAAACAGTTACCTTATAAATTTCACTTTCTTAAATCTGATCTACTGATTATTCTGCTTATCATCCTCCTCTGGTTTTAATCATACATCATCCGGGGTCAAATGACCTAATGCTATTATAATACCGGAACCTCTTCCTCTTGCGATTGTGTTGTATATTGATTGAACCTGCTGCTGGTACTTAATACTGTCATCCTTATGCCAACTACCGATTTGCCTGCTTTTTTAGCTATTTCAGTAACAGGCATATTATTATTTTGTGTAGAAAGAACTGTCGTCCCCAAGCTGCTTGAGCCACTACTCAAGGCAGGTGTGACATTTGAATCTGAAACTAACCCTACATTCTTTATACTGCTGTTATTTACTGCTTCATTTATATATTACCCATATTTTTAGACGCTATTGTGTAGAAATTATGAATTATTTTTGAATTTTAATTTGGAATATAATACTTTAAAACTGGGAAAAATAATATTAAAATCACAAAATCATAACAATAAATTAGTAAGGGTGATGTATATGGAAATAAGAGAGAATATTATGGTTCCCTTGGGGTATGGAAAATTTGTGCGTTCTGATAAAATTGTCAGTCTAGAGCCTATAGAGGACGAAAGAGGACCGGGAAGACGTACAACAGTATATATAGAGGATGTAAAATCACCATTAATCGCTTCAAGAACAGAAAACTCGATTCTTGCCAATATGGTAGAGGTTCCAAAAGAGGAATTGGAAGCTGCAGCTGCACTGGAATTATTGAAAGACATAAGAGATGATATCTTGCATATAGGTCCCATGCTCAGGAAAAGTATAAAAAAAGAAGCTAGCTTTGATATTGATAAAATCGAAAAAAGAATAAATGAAATACTCAAGCATGAAATTGAGTATGACAACTCCTTTTAAAGCAAATACTGTTACTAGTAATAAACTGTTAATAGTACAATGTCAGGATAACCAAGTATCTGGAGTTCATCTGCAAATACAAATACACCAAGGTCAAAATCAATTTTCACATGGGTAGCTTTATAATTTAGGGCATCTATCTTATACTTATAATTTTTGGTAGTCCTAAGTCAACCTGTATTCGGTCTGTTCTTCAGTAGTAACCTTTTGGCCATTCTGGTCAAGTCCTGTATCAGCTCCAAGTCCGGATCCTTTTATCCCATATAGGAGATATTCACGATAGGCTGCCCAAGAGCCAAATTCTGAACTTCATCAGAAGGTATGTCTCCACCTGGTGTTCCATCTATTTCATTTACCTGGATTTCCGATGCAAATACCCATCCTTCAGGAAAATCAAAGTCTACTCTAACTTTGTTTGCAGTTTGGTTAAGACTTTTTTTGCATTTGCATAACCCTTCTTCGTAGCGTACACCTTCCCACTCATAAGAGTTGCCTTGTATTGTTGTAGTCATACATTCATCTCCCATTTTAAAAAGGAGCGTTCTGCATGGCCTATCGTAAAGTGAATATGAAAAGGGGACAGTTCTTCTGTTAAAGGGGACAAGGGGGAGAACAGTTCTTTTTGTATTGTATACAGAGCAAGCTTTTAGGTGAGTCTATTGTGGAGAGAATTACAACTCTAGAAGATGCAACAGTGTCAACAGAAGCCTCTCCGAGTGAAAAAATTATTAGTCTTCTACACAATGGATATTACCGGTACATCTTTTCTTTTTCAGGTATAGCAATCATTTATAAAGGCTTGGGTTATATCTAGCGCTTATAGTCTTACCTCTACAAAATCTCCGGCAGTTATGGAGCTTTCTGTGACCAGTGTATCAAGGGCAATAATTTCCGCTCCTTGTTCTTTTGCCGCCTTTAAAGCATCACCAAAAGCTTTATGAGTTTTGATGTTGGGAGTGAAATATAGTACATCCTTCATTTGAATAACAAAAACTATATAAGCTTCATAACCTTCATTCATGCAATGGCAAAGCTCAGTTATGTGCTTTATCCCTCGTTCGGTTGGCGCATCAGGAAATAAAACAACACCATTTTCCTCCAAGGTAACACCTTTAACCTCAATAAATATTCTGCGGTTATCAACAGTTTCAATATAAAAATCAAAGCGGGAATTTCTATATTTACTTTCAGGTTTTATCGAAGTGATCGAAGTGATATTTTCAACCAAGTTACCGTTCAGAAGCCATTCATGGAACACTTTGTTAGGCACCTGGCTATCTATATTTATTAGTCTGTTACCTTTGTAAACTGATATTAGATCATATTTTGTCTTACGTGTTTTAATATTAAACTCCTGCACAAATATTACGGCACCGGGAACTAATAATTCCTTGCAACGTCCTGTGTTTTTAACATGACATATTTCTATTTTTCCATCAATTTCTATATGTGAAATAAATCTATTAGGGCGGCATATAAATTTTGCTTGTCTTATATTTTTGTATTCCATAATCTCTCCCATAGAATTGCGTAAATTAATTTGCGTATCTGTAATTATACTCATAGCTATCATCATTTAATTATATAGAATTTTATAAAATAAACAATACCCCACACATGCTGGGGTGCACCGGTCATTCACAACCGATTATTTCATTTAAAGCTAATATTAAGTTTGTACAGTTAATATCCATAATGCCATTGTATTCAACTAGCAATGAGCGGATTCCAATAGATTTTGCATAACCAATCAAATATCCTTGTGATGCTCCATACATTACATCTTTTTGCGGCAGGTCCATATAATCACTAAAATACCTGGCAAGGGTTGAATCACCATAGACCCCATTATACCAGCCATGAAAATCAATCAAGAGATCAGGTTTTTCTTTTAACAAAAGATCTCTAAGATACCTACTCTCCTGCGCCTTAAATCTGCTTATGATAAAATCCCTGTTCATATCAATACCTAGAGACTGACCTCTTCCATAGGAAACAGTGGAATCCGGTGAATATACACCATCAGGATTTACCATTGGGATTATAATAAGTTGAGTATCATGTAGCTTGTCGGGGTTAATGGCATAATATAACATAATATGATACGCGTTTTCAGCTAAATATACTCCATCATTCTTACTATCTCCTTCATATCCATGCATAGCAAAAGTCAAGACAATTTTTCTTTTTACATCAGAGTTGGGGGATGATAGGAAATAAGCTTCCAAGGGACGGTTCAAAACAGTAGCTCCATATTGTTGCTTTGTTATAATGCTATGGTATTTTTCAGTCATCAGGGCAATATTTTGAGGGAGCATATTAAGCAGGTCCGCCGTTGAGCCTCCAAAAGGCCTCCACGCACCGGATATTACCAGTACATCCTTTTCCTTTTTAGACATAGCAATCATTTCTGGAATTGTATACCCTAGATCAGTTAATTTTTCAATGTCATTTTTACTGAGTTTTATTTCCTTTATTCTTTTCTTCATTTCATCTGTATAAATAATTTGATTAATGCATCTACCTTCAGCATCCAGTTTTTTAGAATAATAATTTTTAAAGTCCAACATAGTCCACTTTGCATATTCATTTTCTCTAAGGCCATCTGAACGGAGATTTATTCGGGCATCTTCATTCAAAAGCATTCCAGATATTATGTCATCATAATCTCCAACATTGAAAGTATCTATTTGTTTTTGAGAGTATCCTATTTTTTTCAAATAATCAATTTGACTTTCACATAGTGATTCACTCCGCTGTGATAGTATTTTTTCCCCATATGTGCAGGAAAAGTCAACAAGTTCTCCGTTTTCATCCACATAGCACTCGTATAGTACTAAGTCCTTATACTTGCTGTACAAGTAATCATTTTCCAGACTATTTTTTATTACCGGTTTTTGTATTATAGTTTTATTTGAAGTACAACCAACTAGCATCGACAGAATTAATAGTATGGCATATACAAATTTAATTAGTGTACTTATTATGTTTTTCATTGAACACCATCTTTACATGCTGTAAATAATCTTCTTCATTCTAATAATCTACTCTATATTACTTTGATTTATCCGTGGATAATTATTCCTAAATTTTTTTTACAAAATTCTTCCTCATATAACAACCCAATATCTCACACGGGCTATTTCTGCTCCTTTTGCTTTAAATGTTGAAATTTTTTAATCGAGAATATAATTATAGTTAAATTCTACAAAGCTTAAAAATACAAAATCAAACTATAACATCAAAATCATTCATATACTCTTCAATGCTTAATCTGCTCCCATTAACTTTCAGCCACTCTCTGCTCTCAGTATAGTTCGGAAGTACAGACTCTACAAGATTCCAAAAATCTTTTGAATGGTTCATAACCCTCAGATGGCACATTTCGTGTACAACTACATAATCAATTATACCTATAGGAGCCATTACCAATCTCCAGTTTAAGTTAATATTTCCCTTTGTACTGCAGCTCCCCCATCTGGTTTTCTGATTTTTAATTACCACTTTGCAGGGAGTCGTTTTGAGTTGTAAAGAATACTTTTCGATCCTTTCTTTGGCAACCTTTGCAAAACGTTGCTTATACCAGTTTATTAATGTTTCTTTTATCACCTGCTTTCTGCTTTCACCTGACAATCCCTGTAATATATGTACTTCTATAATGTCATCCTGCATGATTGCTTCAGGCTTATTAAAATTCCGCTCCACCACTTTTAAGGAATAATTTTCTCCAAGGTACAGGAATTTCTCCCCATCAATAAATTCTTTGGATACGAGATTTGAATTCCTTTTTCTTGCTTCATTTACTTTTTGTATAATCCAACCTGCCTTTTTCCGTACCACTTCCCCAATCCCTTTTTCGCTTATATTTAAAGGAGCAGATATCTTAACTTCACCATTTCTATCAACAGTTATCCCTATTGTTTTCCGCTTGGATTTAACTGTAATATAAGTAATTTTATTGTTGTCAATTTCAAAAAAATATTTATTGTTTTGCATATTAACCTCATTAAAGTCTTTCACACTGCATCCCCGAACACTTTATTTTACGTATCAGGTAAATAGTCAATGCTTCAAAATTATAATTATTTCAATATTATCACGATAAAGTATAAAAATAAAGTGTTTAAAAAGGTTAGAGGCGCATTTATCAAATCTGAAGAAATATTTACCAGAGGCTATCGTTAAGGTACTTATAGCCTTCATTTATGCCCCTCACCAATTTCAGGTGAAGGACTTTTCATGATAAAAGAATAGAGACATTGGTTTCATGCCTCTATTCCTTTGCATTTACATTCTCCTATCGGATTCATTATATCTGTTTCACTGCATCTGATTTTTTATATCGGATTCATTATATAGTTCTACTTGCCTTGTGCAGCTTTATATGCTTCGTTTATTTCCTTTGTCAACTGTTCTCCGCCGGTTTCCCACCATTCCTTTATAAAGCTGTCCCAGTTTGCATCAATATCAATTTTGTTGTTAACCATCTCGGTAAGTTTTTTCATTACAAAGTCTGCTCCCTGTTTAGATAATACTTCTTTTTTTGAAGGAAGCTCAACAGGAGGAATCGGGCTTATGTTTGCCATAAGATATGGTTCTATTAATTTCTTATATGCATTTCCCCTTTCGTCATCAGGAAGACCGGTTCCGGTTTGTGCCATCATTCTGTTCAGTAAATGTCCACCAAACACACTATATTTTTTAGCTTCCTCTTCTTTATATACAGGTTTACCATTCTTCATTTCATAAGTAACATTTTCAATACCATATGCAATAAGCCTGCTGCCTTCGTCCGATGCCATATAATCCAATAGCTCCAGGATTTTTTCAGGTTTTTCGGCTTTACTTGAGATTGAATTCATCATATAATATCCATTTTGAGTTGTTCGCCTAATGACTCCATCTTTGCCTTTAATGTATGGAACAGGTTCAAGCCTTGCCTTCGGATCTACTTTTTGCATATCTGCTTCCATTGTAAGATATGAAGTAATACCTTGTGATGCAATACCTCCCTTACCTGCCACAAGCTTATCGTACCAACCCTGAGACTTGGTTAGCATCCATTCGGGATCAAGTATTCCTTCCTTGTAAAGTCCCGCCAGGTATTTTATAGCATCTTTTGCACCAGGTTGTGCAATAGATGATTCTATAGTACCATCATCCTTCATGAACCAATCATATCCGCCATATAGGTTTGCTCCGGTTCCGAAAGCCATAAACAACCATTTTGTTTGTGTTAATGTATCTTCGTTAAGCATCCCGTATGTGTCATCTTTTCCATTGTTATCAGGATCATTAAAAGTAAATGCTCTCACTACTGCATCAAATTCGTCAATAGTTTCAGGAAGTTTTAGACCTACCTTATCCAGCCAGTCTTTTCTGTAGAATAGTACTCCAGAATCAAGGCTAGGTTTTGGCACTCCGTATAGTTTCCCACCAATCTTAACTTTTTCAATAACATCACCAGCTAAATATTTGCGAATATTAGGGCAATGTTTCTGATAAAGATCAGTAAGATCAAGATATTTACCTTGTTTTGCCCAACTGTTGAAATTTCCCCAACCTGTCCCATTAGTACAAGAAACATCAGGCACAGTATTAGATGCCATATACACATTATACTTTTCTTCCCAACTTTCATAAGGTGCAGTCAATATCCTTATTTTGATATTAAGCCTTTTGTTCAGTTCCTGTACTACTAGATCATTATTTTCATCAATTCCCTGCCAGGAAGACCTGAATGCAGTAAATTCATAGGGTTCTTCCTTCTCTGTTGCTTTAGTGCCTGTGGTTTGTTCGCCAGCTTTTGTTTCTTTATTAGCATCTTCCGTAGTTTTTCCACATCCGGCAAATGCTGCAATCAGGAAAACACAAATCAGCAAACCAACAATAAACCTTTTCCTTATTTCATTTTTTTTCATAACTATATCCTCCTATTTAATTTTTTATGTAAACCTGTTGTATTCAGGCTTTTACCGCACCTATCAAAACACCTTTTACAAAATATTTTTGTAAAAAGGGATATACTACAGTGATTGGTATAATCGAAACAATTACTGTAGCCATTCTTAAAGGAGCAGCAACAGTTAATGTTTCTTTAATCCCTCCCATATCGTCCATGCTGCCCTTGATTGAAGCTATGGTCTCAAAAAGTATTTCTCTTAAAACAATCTGCAATGGCCACTTATTCCGGTTATTCAAATAAATCATAGGTGTAAAGTAGCTATTCCAGTGACCAACTGAAAAAAACAGGCTTAAAGCAGCTATAACAGGTTTTGATAATGGAAGAATTATCTTTAATAATACGGTAACTTCCGATGCACCATCTATTAATGCAGCTTCTTCCATACTTGCAGGAAGATTCAGGTAAAAGCTCCTCATAACAAGCATGTAATATGTACTTATACCTCCTGTTAAAATTACCGCCCAATATGTATCAACAAGTTTCAAACTGCTCATTAGCAGATATGAAGGTATGAGGCCGCCGGAAAAATACATGGTAAAAATAAACATACCCATGAAAAACCTATAGCCCTTAAGGTAAGTTTTAGAGAGTGCATATGCCGCCATGCTTGTAAGTATTAAATTACAGAACGTACCTCCAATTGTTATAATAACTGATGAAAGAAAGGAGGAGCCAACAAATTTATCACTGAGAACTATTCTATAGGCATCAAATGAAATTCTAACAGGAAACAGGAAGAGTCCCCCTTTCAGGTATACTTCCGCAGGTATCAGAGATATTGTTAAAACGTATATAAAAGGGTACAATGTGATAATTCCCATAAGAGCTAGAATTATGCAGTTTATAACATCAAACCAATTGTTTTTTTTCTTTAAATATGCCATTTGAATTCTTCCACCTTTATTAAAAAATTAAAAAATAATTGTTATTTTAGAATATACTTTCACCTTTAAGTTTTTTGGTTATTGCATTAGAGCTCATAATAAGTATAAAGCCCACTGCAGATTTAAAAAGCCCCATGGCTGTAGACAAACTGAATTCGCCGCTTGCAAGTCCCACTTTATATACATATGTATCAAGAGTTTCTCCTACATTTGATACCATTGGGTTTAGGAGCACCAATACCTGATCAAGACCTGCATTTAAAATGCTTGCTAGTGAAAGTATAAGTAATATTACCGTTGTGTTTGATATTTCGGGCATAGTGATGTACCTGGCTCTTTGCCATCTGTTTGCTCCATCAATAATTGCTGCTTCATATAGGCTAATATCTATACTGCTAATAGCTGCAAGAAATATTACAGATTTCATTCCAAATTCCTTCCATATCCCCGATAAAACCAATATACTCCTGAAATACTTAGATTCAGACAAAAATGATATTTTCTCCTGCCCAATGTATTGAAGTATCCTATTAACCAGTCCATCATTTACGGACAGAAAACTTAATATAATTCCTCCAATAATAACCCATGAAACAAAATTTGGAAAAATAATAACTGTCTGTACTGCCTTTTTATAATATTTGTTTTTTGCCTCATTAATAAGAAGAGCTGCAATTATAGGTACAGGGAAACCAAAAACCAGTCTATATGTACTAATAATTAATGTGTTTCTTAAAGCTTGAAGGAATAATCTTGACTGGAATATCATTTCGAAGTTTTTAAAACCTATCCATTTACTTTTGAAAATACTTTCTCCCGGTACATATTCTTTAAAAGAAATTATTGCTCCATACATTGGTATATAATAAAAAATAACAATATAAAGTAATGGTACCAGTAATATTATATAAAGAAACCTTTTTTGCCATATATATTTTAAAAGACTGTACTTTTTATTATTTACACCATAGCTGCTTATTCTCATTCTCACAGAATTTGTCACTCCTTTTTAGTATGTATTGGAAAGTCTTAAGATTGATTCCAGCTTTATGCTTAATGCTGATTCTAGTATATAGCTCTGTTAGTGGAGTGACAAGGTTCAGTATTTTACATTCTATTCAGAAATATTGTTTTCTGAAAAATTGGTAAAAAAGATATACATATGTAAATATCTTTAAAAACTATGTATATCTCATTTTCGTCCTGTATTCGCCGGGATTTATTTCTATGAATTTTTTGAAACATCTTTCAAAGCTTATCCTGTTAGTAAAGCCGACCTGCTCAGCAATCTCCTGAATAGTGATATTTGTAGTTGCAAGCAATATTTTTGCTTTTTCAATTCGTATTTGATACATATAGTCTAAGAAGTTTACACCCAGATTCTCTTTAAAAAGTCTCGAAAAGTACGAAGAGTTGTAGCCAAAACACTCCGATACTGAAGATAACGAAATATTGTTCATGTAATTTTTTTCTATGTACTGCTTTACTTTTGAGGAAAAATCTGTTTCAGCCTGCTCTTTCATATAAATATTATGTTCAACAATTTTCTTGAATACTAATTCCAGCCAGCCCATAAACTCATCTATATTCTTAAAATTATTAATCGAAATATTATTGTAATTTTCTTGCTGCATTATGTTTTTGGGTTTTAGACCAAACTCAAATATACATCTATTTACAAAGTTTATCAAATTAAAAAAGCTCATTAAAATATGATCAATATCTCTATTATTATCAATAATCTCTTTAACTCCTCTATTAACATACAACATGACTTTTTCATAATCACATAGCTTGATAGAAGAAATAATCTTATTTTCCATGTCAAGCGGATAAAACGATTCGCTATCTTCAGAATAATTGATACTACAGATATCTACTATATCTCCTGCAATAAAGCTATACTTAATGGCTTTTAAAGATTCCTTATATGAAAGCTCAATTTTCAGGATATCATCATATATTCTTCCTATACCCGCAATTATTTCATAACCTAAGTAGTATTCTATCCTCTTTTTAATTGTTTCAAAACATTTTAATATTAAAGAATCAAGCCTCTTTTTATTAGCACCATCATGTATCTTAATAAGTAAAAGAATATTATCATCTATATCCTGGGAACATATAATATCAATCTTTTCCTCTGTAAATGATTTTTGCACAATATTAACCATTGCCAGCTTTTTAGTCTCGTATTCCTCTATGTCTACATCGGCATTATACAAACTTACATTTTTAATTGCTGCAACCTGATAATATTCATAGTTAATATTGATGTTAAAATAGCCCGCTTTCTTTTCAATTAGCTTTCTGTCATTTATTTTACCTGTTATAAGATTAATCAAGAAATATTCCCTGAATAGCAGCCTGTTTTCATCTAATAGTCCTTCTAAGCTTTTTTTATCCTTAAGCAGTAAATTCATTCCATTTTTTATCACTGAAATATCACTATTATCACAAGCATTATTAATACCACTAATATCATTGAAACTATTGGTATAATTTGTATAATTGGTATAACTAGTATCATTTATATCAATGCTTTTCAGACCTGCTTCTGATTTTAAAAGCATTATAATTGCTTTAATTGGCTTGTATATTTTTTTAGATAATAATAATGAAGCTATTGCTATAATGATAAGAATCGAAATTAGTACAAGAATAGTAATAAGACGTATTTCCAAAGATTTCTTAAATATAATATTTGAAGGTATCATTATATAAAGTTTCCAATCATTAATACCAACATTTGAACAATAGCAAACCATTTTACGTCCTTTAAAAATCATATTAGTATTTGCTGGCTCCTGATTAATAGAAGAAGATTGACTATTAATAATTTCCTTAATATTGCTATATAAATATTCATCATTATTTGATGATAATACTGTACCATCTCCACTTGCTAGAAAGGCTACTGATTCACTGTCATTAATAATGTTTTTTAGTATATTGGAAACAATGCAATAATCCACATTAATGACAATTGTACCAAGTTTCTCTTCACCATCATATGGGATTGTGGTAAGAAATGATATAACATTATTTTTATAACTGCTGCTTCGGGAATTTACACTATTATCGAGCTTTCTGGTATTTATTAATATTGAATTCTCCGTCATCTGTTCATAGTACTCTTTCCACCCCATATCATAGAAAATATGCTCCTCAAGTGGTGCAGAAAAGTTCAGTATCATATTACTGTTCTCATAGTAAACAAAAATATCATTAATATAATTGCTGGAATTAATTGCGCTGGATAAAATATCCATGAGCTTTTTTACAGTGTAATAGTCATCAAAAAATTCATCTCTTTTCAGGTATGCAAGCTGGTTGAAGTCAGGATGCAATGCATAATTTTGTCCAATCTTTTCAAACTCCTGAAACATCATTCTAATAGTATTTGCGGTTTTTTCAACCTGACCTTTCTCAAATTTTTCTATTTCCTGGTCAAATTGCCTCATTATATAATTATGGTTAAAAACACCAACTATTATAGTTAAGAATAAAGATATGGCTATACACACTATGAACATTTTCAAGTAAAGGTTTATGCTTCTCCTATTAAATATTTTTCTTAAGTAGCCTTTACTATTCACATATTTTCACTCCAATTTGATAAATTGCATAATAATACATAATAATACATAATGGCAAAATATGGTACATCATGCATTAAGTCTGATAATAATATTCAGTCAATTCCATTCTGATTTATTACCATTATATTACACAGTTATTGTAATAACAAGCTTCATTTTTTTACATTCTGTATATGTTTTTGATATATTGCAAAACAAGTTAAAAAATATATGCATATATAGATAAATATTATTTATATATGCATATATGCTGAAATATGCATTAATATTAAAGCCACATGCTCTTTAACTCGTTAACTTCCATCGAAATAACATTTATATCCCCTTTGGAAGATGTCAACTTAATTATTCCTTCCCTCTCATCCCTGATAGCACCCATTACCATATAAACTAATCCATCATTGCCAAATATCTCAATGGATGTTCGATCATTAATAATCCTTAGTTTTAATCTATTATTGATTGCTTTTAACTGGACAGATTGATCCAGGCATATAAGCAAACTTTTTTGTTTAATATATTCAATATTAATATCACATACATTCAATGAAAATACTTCTGCTTCTTCTAGGTTAAGCTCAACTTTTACATCCAGTAAGTCAGTTTTCATTTTTATAATCGAATTGGAATTGGCGTCAATTTTTCTCATTTCAAATGTATGACTTTTATTATATAGTTCCTCTATTTCTTTAACAGGATTAGTAAAAAGCCGTATTCCCTCATCAGTCGTTCTTAATGATAATTCACACGGAAAAGTCATAGACTGATTGAATGGCATATCCGGTATATTATATTTTAACCATGCAATCTGAATACATCGCCCATCGTCTATGGGAAGACCATTCCATGTCTGTGCCGCATAGCAGTTTGTCCCAGAATGGGACTTTAAATATTCACTTTCCTTTTTAAAACCATAATCCTCAAGGCTTCCAACTATATATGTAGTGTTTGCTCCCCAAAAAACCCATTTCCTATTGTTTGGATCATTATCAACCCGCAGCTCAAAAATATCCGGACATTCTGTACAATTTGGAAGAGTAATTTCGCTAATTTTTGTCCATTCCTTAAGATTGGGAGAAGTTAGCAAAGCATAGTCATTTTTGTCCATATACAGAGCCATAACCCATTTACCCATTGATTCATTCCAAATAACTTTTGGATCTCTATTCTCATTAATCAGGTTCCTTAAAACTGGATTTTTACTATATTTTACCCATGTTCTTCCCTTGTCGTTGCTATAAGCAATGCACTGGGTAAACAACTGCCCTTTTGAGATTTCCGAAAAACCTCCGGCTGCAGTATAAATCAATACAAGTACTTTCTCGTCACATATCTGAAATCCGGAAGTGTTATTCCAATCTACTGCACCTGATCCTGAGTACATCGTTCCAAGATTATCCGGGTAAAGCGCATCTCCCAGTTCTTCCCAATGAACTAAATCTTTGCTTACTGCATGTCCCCAGTGCATATTTCCCCATCTGCATCCATATGGATTATGCTGATAGAAAAGATGATATTCGCCTTTATAATATATAAGTCCATTTGGATCATTCAACCAGCCGCGTTTTGAAGAAAAATGCACTTGAGGACGATACTTTTCCATATATAAATCATCTGCAATCATAGAATCTTCCTGGATAATACAATCTAAATCACACTGTATATCTTCTTTATTTCCTTTATTTTCTTTATTTGTTTTATATGCTTTATCTGCTTTATCCTTTTTATCCTCTATATTCGTCACAGATACATTTAATTTTCGTCCTTTATACTTATCAACATCTAAGAATACCCAAAACTCCGGTTCACCTTTTGCCATTTGAATTTCAGATTCATAAATAATGCAGTCATCTATAATAAACTTTACCAGCCTTTTGGGGCCTTTTGTATCAACTGGAAAATTCAAATAACGTTTTTCAACCAGTAATTCTTTTGATAAAATCAAAATAACCAACTCCTTATTTATCACTAAAAATTAATACTACTTTGTTATGTTGCAAATGGAAAGCGCATTTCTGGAGGGTAATCATAGTAGTATTAATTTGTTTATATTAAAATCTTCCAGACTTCTAATTACATAATCGGCATCTTTGAGAATATTACTATCACCTATTCCCAGTGCATACATGCAAGCAGCCTTTATGGCCTTAATTCCCGCCTCTGAATCTTCAACTCCCATGCATTCTTCAGAGCGTACTTTAAGGTTATCTGCAGTAGTCAAAAAAATTTCCGGATCAGGCTTACCTTTTTTTATTTTACTTGCATCAGCAATATAATCAAAGTATTTGCTTATTCCTAATTTATCAATTATCAAAAAAGCATTTTTACTTGCAGAAGCGAGTCCTGTTTTTATCTTTAAATTTTTCAAAAGTTTGAGTGTATTCAAAGCACCTGGCAATATATCATCTGCTGTTATGGTTTCGAGTAAATTTCTATAATAATTATTTTTCCTGTCAGTCAATGAAAGTTTTTCTTCATATGTATACTGTTTTTCAGAGTTCCTCAATATGATTTCAAGTGATGACATTCTATCAACACCTTTAAGTAGCTCGTTTATTTTTCTGTCAAAGTATACATTTATTTCGTCGGTTAGTTTTTTCCACGCTGCAAAATGAAGATTTGCGGTACCGGTAATAACACCATCAAGATCGAATATTACAGCTTGCAACTTAATCATCATATTTTCCATACCCTCCCTTATAAATATTACAATATTATCTCCTTGCCAGGTTCAGCTGCCGGCATCGTTAGCGGTGTCCAATGCGCTGTTAATTCCCTTTTGCTCATAAAAATACACCACCTTGCTCATAGATATATTTACCATACAGATAGTGATATTTAATAGCACGCAGAAGACTTGTATCCTCAGGCAGATCCTCCAGCTTCTCAATAAATGGCTTATTAAATACAAATGAAAATACTGCCTTGCCTGTTGCAAATCGAGGATATAATAGATATCTATGTTGAAATCGTACAATGCCTGAATTCTCCGATAGAAACTGTCTAAGCTGGTAATCCATCATCCATGAAG